>CAZKVU010000001.1:0-2526 GCA_964556475.1 uncultured Gammaproteobacteria bacterium
ATGAAAATCGTCCAAGTTCCCCATCCGATCTTATACCAGCCTGTTGGGCCTGTGTCATTAAAGAAAATCGATGCAAGCGGTGCAGCTAATGACGAAGCTTTCTTTATCGATAAACGAATTCGTAAAATAATTTCTGAAATGATCGACGCGATGAAAACAGCACGGAACCCTGAAGGCGTAGGGCTTGCTGCAAATCAGTTGGGGCTCTCAATGGCTATTTTTGTTATGATGCCGCGGAAAGATGGTGATGTTATTGTTTGTATTAATCCGAAGATTATCACAACGCAGATTACACCGCATGCAGATGAACAGAGCAATACAGCAAAACACAAGAATGAACGCGGTATGGAGGGATGTTTATCAATTCCAAATATCTGGGGAGAGGTAGATCGTGCTGATAAAGTCCGATTGAAATATATTGATGAAAATGGAGCTGCGATAGATCGCTGGTTTGAAGGTTTTGAAGCTATTGTTGTTCAGCATGAAATGGATCATTTGAACGGGATTCTGTTTACGCAACGAGCCGTTGAACAGGAACACGAATTAGTAAAAGACGTCGGCAATGGCGAGTTTGAACATTATCGCATCTAGACTAGACCCCGGGCTTCTCACGTTTTTGCAACATCTCGCCGTCCTAAGGCAGTAGCCATGTTCTTCAAAAACTATAGGAATTTCTGAACTACCGTATGGACTATAAGGGTTCATAAAATTCGAGCGTAATTTTGTTATTGAAATATAGACAATGCACTCATGGTTGCATTTTAAAAATGAGCTCACATAAACAGCATTTTTGAACCACAGTATGATCCGTAACAACTCAAAAAGTCCTACAGTTTTTAGAGCATATGTAAGTTTTCATATACAAGTTTTCATTGGCCCCAGCATGTTTAGAGCTTTTTAATTTTCATAATATACAATGCATCTATGAAAACTCCCCAAGCATACATCAAAGTCAATTTGACTCCAGAACTTAAGGAGCTTTTGAGAAATACAGTGAATAAACTTGGCATGTCGTATGCCGGATACGTTCGATACCTCATTATTAAAGACCAGGCACCAGCAAGTGATACAGCTCAATTTTTCTTTTTTGAATCATTTGAAGAACTCTATGCAAAAATGAGAAAACTTAATTTACAGCGAAGCCTGAGAAAGCTTAAGCCTGGACTTTGAAGAGTTTGTCGTGCGCCTCTTTGAGGTCAGCTGAAGGATATGCCAGCTGAACAACTGGGCGGTGACCTTCGAGAATATCTTTACGAATACGCTTGATGACTTTTGTTGATAGTTTGACTTTCTTGTTCATACCAGCCTCAACAATGGTGACTGTTTGCAAATTGGGTTTAAACACGCGCAGAGTATGCTGTGCTCTTTTTTTCCAACGACCTCCTGCCACACCTCTGTGGTGCGTATGTGATCGGCCGAACATTGATGTTTTACCTGAAACGTAACAGCGTGCCATATTGATTAAGTATTTATTAAATCGAACGTCAAGATTTTGATTAAATAAAGATTGTAGTATAATATCAAACTAGATCCTTAAAATCAATGTTTATTACAGAATTGTTCACAAATCCAGTTGGCGCCCTCTTTTACCTCATTGCTCTTGTTGTTGCTATTTCGGTACACGAATTTGCGCATGCAAAGGTTGCAGACCGTCTTGGCGATCCAACAGCAGAACTCGCTGGTAGGATTACGCTCAATCCTCTGGCTCATCTTGACCCACTAGGCTCGATTTTATTTTTACTTGTCGGCTTTGGTTGGGGTAAACCAGTCCCCTTTGACCCGTTTAACCTTGAAAACCCCCGCCGGGATGCCGCACTTATTTCATTAGCCGGCCCTGTTTCTAATGCAATTATGGCCATTGCAGGCGCTACGATGCTTCGATTACTCGGCACGGGGACGGCGGGCATTTCAGAATCTGGCCTCGCAATCGCTGTCGTTAGTGGCTTTTTATCAACATTTGTGTGGATTAACGTAGTTCTCGGCATTTTCAACCTACTCCCCTTTGCCCCGCTTGACGGTTTCAAGGTAGTCGGCGGTATGTTACCAGAAGACAAGGCTCATGATTGGTATGGACTTGAGCGCTATGGCATGATATTTCTGCTTTTCTCTATTTTTCCATTTGTCGGAGGACGATCAATGCTTGATGTATTCATCTTCCCTATCATTCAGACGATTGTGAAAGTATTGATTCCGTAGTTTAATTACTTCCGTTTGAGAGATTGACCTCTGTCCAGGCCGCAGAACATGAAGAAGCTAATCCTGTATATCGTACGCCATTATCATCCTCAGCGAATCTAAAGGCCTCTACGCAGTCGCTAATACCCTTATCTGTATTATCATTGAAATAGCTTGTAGCCATATCAACTGGCAAAGCACTCGGCTCAACCGCAGCTTCGGTTGGTTCCGGCGATGGTTCCTCAGTTGGTTCAGTTGTCGGCTCAGCTGTATCATCATTACTCGCATTTGAATCATTAATCAAGCTCGTCAAACTGTTTCCGTCTTTATTAGGCGTACCTAACGAAACAT
>CAZKVU010000001.1:2626-32186 GCA_964556475.1 uncultured Gammaproteobacteria bacterium
GCAATAATCACAATCAAAATCGACAAAACAAGGCCGATTGAAATAGAAACGATCTTTTGAGTTTTTTTATTCATACTGGACGCTTACGATGTGCGAAACGTTATAAAAGCAGTTTTGCCGCCGAACCAACGACTAACAAAATACCGCCAATAACTGCAAACGTAACAAGACTATCAAAAACACCTGTTTTTGGCAATGTTGAAGTTCCTCCGGAAGTGCTTGTTCCTGTTGGACTTGTTCCGGTACTCGTTCCGCCGGCCACACTAATAATTGCTTTACCGTTTGCCGAACAGTCGATCAAATCTGGAGCATCTGTAGAATTTTCCGAAATATTTGATTCATTTGTTTCCCCAACCTCACAAATATACTTCACTTCTGACTGACCACCGCCAATAACTTTAAATTTAATGGTGGCAAGCGTTCCAGCGCCTGTAACAGATTCACCAGGGCTGTTCACCACACCGGCTATATACACCTTGCCAGATTCATTTGTATCTTTCTGGCCGATGGTTAAATATGTTCCATCAGTAATACCTTCAACGTGTAGCTTGGTATTATCGTACTGCAATAATGCATCAACTCCGAGCACTTCCTTGGTACCTGCGTCAACTTTAACATCAAGATCAAACGTTTTATCAATAGAACTACTAACACTCGCCGGATTAAATGATAAACTTGCAGCCTCAACACGAGCAAAAACCGGCATGACTGCGGCTATCATCAGAAACATCAGTCCGATAAAGACTGTTTTGTACATTACAGGATTTTTCATCACTTTAATTCAAGGGTTACACCTTCAACCCCACTTAAAATTTCATTTGTTGAGTCGTCGAGTAAATTCGACTCACGATTACTCCCCTTTTCATAGATTGGCTTCATGTCGAACGTACCTGTGCCAATTGCGGTAAACGTCAGCTCAGCAATCTGTGTTCCGTCGAACATAAACGGTTCCTTTTGTGAAAGCGATTGAACACCGGTCACGATCAATTCATGCATGCCATTATCTAGTTCAAGATCGGTATCGAGCAAATCGACTCCATTTTGCATTGATTTAACATCGTTGTATGAGATGAGATGGGGGTCATAATGGATGACAATATCATAGCCGGTTACTTTTGATGAATGAGAGTTGGCATACGCAAGAACAGTAATTTCATCACCTTTATTATATGTTGTTTTTCCACCTTGTGTGCTGAGTCCAATTAAACCTGTTTCCGGCTCTTTCATGGTGTCGGTTTCTGTTTTTTGGACAGTGTTATTGCTAATGCGACTCTTCGCTAAACCTGCAACAAAGATAACAACTAAAACCACAACTCCAAGTGCAATCGCGCTCGCAATGAGCATGCTTTTTTTCATTCCGTGCGTTTGTTCCATATATTTTTAGTCAATGATTAATTCATTATACATGATATACTGCCACACTGTATGCAGTTTCATGTCGGTTAATTCTGGTCTGTTCTATTTGCCAATGTGAACACAACTAAGGCATCATCAACTGCATTAATTACCCCGTCATAATTCACATCTCCAATCGCCAGCGATTCAAAATCAGTCTTATTTAATCGTTCGCGAACAGCAAGTACATCTTTTGCATTCACAATACCATCTTGTTTAACCGGCAGGTCGCCGGCAAGCATAACAACGCCGCTGAAATCAAGAGTATTGTCCCCCTTCTTCAGTTCGATAGTATTTATGGTGCATTTGTATAAACCTGGCTGATCCTCTTTTGGCTTATTCTCACAAATTTTTCGCTGTGTGTGTTTTGGACCCTTAACTAATACTTTGTATGCTGTTCCCTCCGGAATATCGAAGTCTGCCTGACCTTTCCAAACGCCGCCGTCTGATGGCGTAAATAATACGTTTTTATACACTGTTTCGGCGAGATCTCCCCCGCCAACACCCACTCTTACAAGGATCGCCTCGGTTGATTTTGGCTTCTTGTCAATGCCTTGCAGGCGCAAAGACAGCGACAGTCGAACTGCGCTTGGCGCCGGTGACGATCCCCCAGTTCCTCCAGAGCCCGATGCTGATGAATCCACGTTACCGATGAGGAATGGAATTTCATTACCTGAATCGTTGATAGCCACAACCTGATACACCGTATATTTGGATAAATCTTTACCCGTACTATACTTGTTTGTGTATTTTCCGCCTTCAAAGGTAAATGTCCCTGTATCTATGGTGTCAGGGCCTACAAGTTCTCCGCGAATCGGCACGCCAGCTTCAAATCCAGTCGTAAGCCGCGCTGATTCTCCAGCGGTAGGTTGTGCATCGGTGAAGAATGAATTGAACGCTGCCTCGCTGATTGTTGCAACAAGTTTATAAACAGTACCATCATATGAAATAGACACATCACCTGTTGCTGATTGTGGCGATGACACACTTGACTTAAGCGGTGATGATTTCGCCGGTTGTGAAGGTGAACCGCTCGGGCCAATCGTTGGTGAGGTTGGAATACCTGTAGTAATTGGAGTTGGTGCACCAGACGTTCCTGGTGTTACAGCGGGCGTCGATGAACCTGTTGGCTGAACTGAACCAATACATGTTGCGGGCTTGGCTGTGAGCCCAGTGCATGCTGGGCCTTTTGATGCACCGATTGTCTGCTGGTCCATTTCGGTCGCTTGCATGGCTGCTGTAATTGTTGCACACTCTGGAGAACCTGTTTTATACACATCGTTACATGCTTGTACAACTGCATCGTACATATCTCGATAGTTACCAGTATTCTTACCTTTCATATATGTTTTCAGTGCCCTAAAAATAACAAGATGAGCTTTGTTGTAGTTAGTATGGCCAAGACCCGTTATTGTACATCCATTAAAAGAACCTCCATCAACCATTAAATAAAATGCCTTATTAAACACTCCGCTGTTAATATGAACTCCCCCATTATCTCCTGACGAACAATAATAGCTAGCACCGTCCTTTGATACTGATGAGAAAACTCTGCTCGGATGTCCATGTTTAGGTGGATCAGCAAAATCACGAATTGCACCCAGTGATGTAGTTTCACCCATGGTCCAGTTTGCAGGATCAAGTGCGTAGGCAAATACATCCGAAAGGCTTTCATTAAGTGCTCCAGACTCGTTTCTGTAAATAAGACTCTGGCCGCCTACAGCATATTGAGTAACAGCATGAGTAAATTCGTGCGCGATAACATCAGATGCAACAAGACCTGAACAAATAAGAATTTTTGCTCCTGTCCAACATGCATTATCTGAACAGGACGGTAATTCTGTATTTATCGATGCACCAGCACCGTCAAAACTATCGAGCTGATGAGTTGAATTAAAATAATTGTATGTATTTCCGATAATATCAAATGTCTTATCAACTTTATCATTCCCCGATGGCCCGCCAGATTCAATACGCTCGGTACTCTTTGGCGTTGATGCCTTTGCCGGATCGCAGTTCTGACCCCCTAATGTTACCTTTCTATTAAGTGCATCCATGCTCGTCTGCACTGAGTAGATTGCCTTGCCGGATTTCATATCAACAAAATACCCTTTACAATCACCTGCTGCTCCACAAACATTGACAAATTGAGTCAAATGATTCGTGTGATCTTCAAGCGTTGAATCCATGATTGCCGGGCTGAACACATACAATGTTGATTCTTGCACTGTTGCACCATCTCCGGATTTTGTATCTTTTGCATATGCTTCAAGCGCAACCGAATGTGCTTGAGATTCATTAATGCTTTGGGTGCAGTCGACATCATTTTTAATAAGTGCACCGGAAACTGCGTACACATTACTTTGTGATGTATGAATTTGTAAATTTCCTCCGAAAACAGGAATGTTACCGCAGCGTGTCTGATCAAAATAATAGTGCATTGCATCTATATGGTGACCTGCATCGAGTAGATACGCCTCCTGATTATCGTTTATTGTGGAATTCAAGCGTAAATTTTCTGGCTTATCAGGAATGAGTGAAAGCACATTTCCCTGTTGCACTTCTAGTTGTGGGTCAGCGCTCAGGAAATTCAGAACATCTTGTTCATTATTTGATTTTAGCCCATATAGTTTGCCTTTTAAATCTCCGGCTGTCATATCAAAGAAAGCTACATCCTGCTTATTGAAGTAGGTTGAATTGGTCGAAATACTGCTGCTTTGCAAATTAAGCAATTCCTCGGCTTGAGATGACGTTGACTGATTTTGCGTTCGGATATTAACGATATATGCACTTAAAGCCAGCACAATCACAACAAGGACTATAAGTGTTCCGATAAAAACAGTTTGATTATTTTTCTGCATATGTTTTTTCATACGTATTCCCGATTTTACTGTCTGAAGATAATCGACACATCGATTGCTTGATCGGTAATGTTACTAACTTCAATATCATGTCCGAGTGCAGCTTTAGTATCTGCTATTTTTCCTGCAAAACCACCATTAGAAAATGTTAAAAGTGCTTTTTCGGTACCGCGCGTTAGTTCAAGCTCAGCATCGGTTGTACAATCATTACACTGACTGTCTGGGGTTATAATTTTTACCAATTTTACGGTAAGCTTGGATGTCGGATCTGTATACGACTTCCCCACTTTGAGTGAATGTGAATCACCAAATGAAACATTAAATGATTCAACCTCATCGAGTATTTCTTTCGTATTCATCAAAACTATATTAGAGTCATCTGTTTCACCTTGTGTAAATTTAAATTCCAACGCTGTTGAACCTGCTCGTTTTGCTCTAAATATTAGTCGTGAAACAGGTTCCTTCTGAAACGCAACGGGTTTTTGCTTTTCCAATTTCATAATGCCGGTGATCGTTAAAAATGTATATGTGTCACTTGTGGAGGGTAATTCGTTTGAAAACATTTCAAAATCAGAAACTAAATTTTCTGCTTTGACAAATTCAAGGATTGAATCATCGTATGAAATAACTGCATCATATCCCCCAACTTCCTGACTATTTGTATCAATGTATAGATCAAGTGAAAATTCTTCATTTACCGGAAATACATGATTGCCAAATGTTGAAGCAAGATACATTTTCCCACCCTTTTCCTTGCTGTTTGAAGATGTTGGCGTAGGTTTGTTGCCGCCAAGACCCATAAATGAACTCTTCTTCGCCAAAATACCAACACCAAGAATAATAACAACAATGACAATAACGGGGATAAGGAGTTTTCTGTTATTACTGGGCTTAGTATTATTTATAGCTTCATCGTGATCCATTATGGTCGTCAAATTATTGATCGTCGTATCGTACTGACAATGCAGCGATCATGCATGCATGGTCAACAGCGTTTACGACTCCATCAAAGTTAATATCAGCAAGGCTCGCTGATTCTGCATCGCGCTTACCGATCAAGTTACGAACCAAGGCTTGGTCTTTGGCATTGCTAATGCCGTCTTGATCTCCTGGTGGGATGTCACCAGTCAAAAGTACAATACCGGAAAGATCGATTTCATTTACACCTTTCTTAAGGGAAATAGCTCCCTTGTCGCAACTGTAAGCACCTGGGAAATCTTCTTTAGCTTTTGCCGAACATACTTTCTTTTGCATATGATATTCACCTTTTGGTAAGAATTTGTACCCTGAACCTGACTTAACATTAAATGCTGCTTTTCCATGCCAGAAACCTTTATCATCGACTTTGAATTCAACAGTCTTATAAACTGGTTCTTTAAGGCCGCCATCACCCACGCCAACTTTCACTTTAAGCGTGTCTTTAGCTTTAGGCTTCTTAACAATACATTGCAGGCGTAAAGTCATATTAAGTTCAACGTCTCCGGTTCCACCGCCAGTGCCACCTGCGCCCACAGTGTATGAAGCATTATTCTTATTGACTGAATATGCTGTTGTTCGACCTGGGCCTGAAACTTGAATGTTTGTGATTGCTAATAATCCAGAACCTTCGCCCACTCCTTTTAATGAAATGACCCTGTCGATTGATGATGGTAATGCTGACGCAGCTCCTTTACAGGTGTAGAGCATTTCAATCGTTCCTTTTTCATTGTTAACCTTTGAGTTTGCTAGTGAACAACCATCTGGTGATGGTGCACCAGTTGGAACTGGCCCTGTTCCGGTAAGCACTGGCGTTGGAATACCAGATACCGGCGGCACTGAAATTGGTGGAATTGCTGTAACAGTTGGTCCACTTGTGACTGCCGGAGTAACAACAGGAGCAGCTGTTGGACAAACAATCGCTGCACATGGTGTTGGAGCAGCTTGAGCAAGAAGGTCTGATGTCTCAACACCCTTTACGCCCTTCATGCCTTTTTCTGAAAGCTCTCCGGCTTTCATCACTTTTTGGTCAAAAGTCATCTTAATATAAAATCCTGAAATTTTGTTTGTAGGATTGGTTGCAGCGATGTTTAAGTTGTATTTACATGTTTCATCTTTTGAAATATCGCATGATGCCGGATCGAATTTTGCTGTTATATCAGCTTTTTCATCTTGTGGTGGCGTTGGAGCTGTTTTACCATCACAGGTGTATGTTGCTGTTGTTGAGCCTCCGAGCGAATATGCCGTTCCTTCTACAGGGCCAACAACAGTTGACTTTGTTGTATTTATCGTAACAGTCACCGGGTCTGTTCCAGTACAGGCTACGGTGCCTGCCAAAACAACTGCCTCGGCCAAATTACTCGACTGTTTGAGTAACGAACAGCTTTTACGTGCTGTTGCGCCAGTTGTTTCTGATTTTAAGTCGTCGAATTTGATCGTATCATCATTTAAGGCAGCACAATCTTGCCAAGAAATAAATTGACCATTCTTAACTTCAACATTCAGTTCAACTGCTGAAATTTTCTCACCTGCTTTTTCCGGCTTAACAATAAATTTAATTGGCTCTTCTGGAATTGTTTGACCATCTGCAGGGCTAAATTCAATGAGTGCTTTACTTTGGCCTGCTTGCGACTGTAAGACATATCTATTGATCAATACGCTGAAAAAGCCGATTGCGATGAGTGTTATGATGCCGAGTACGATTGTTTTTGTTTTTTGCATAGTATTATTGTAATTTACGGTGTTGGCGTTGGTGAATGTGTAGGCGGAACATCATTAGCACCTGGTGTTGGCGTCGGCGATGGCGTTATTGTTCCAACTCCGGCAGGTGTCGGCGATGGCGTTGCTCCTGTATTTGAACTCGATGGTGTTGGCGCAGCAGTCATAACAGGTTTAGTAATCATTGGTGTTATTTTTGGTTCTTCAGAAGACCCTTTGAAGAAGTCATTATTTTGAAGCCAGATGCTTAAATCGAGGGCATTTGAAGCACCATCTGTATTAACATCACATGATGGTCCTTCACCATTAAGTGATGCTCGGAGCATGTCCCAGTCGATAAGGTCGACTTTCCCATCGCATGAACAATCACCTTCTGCGTGACGTGAACAAGAAGCATCGCCTCCTCCACCCGTGCCTCCACCTGGCGGCGGCGGTGTGACTGATGGTATTGGAGCCGTGTCATTAATGGTAATCATTACAGGTGTTGTATCACTCACAACACCAATGGTTGTTGAACCGCCCGCTTTCCACTGTGAGCTATCCGTAAGTGCAATCTTAGCTGCTGTTGGGACAGTTGTAACCCCTTTTGGCTGTAAGATAACTGCGCCTATGCAGTGATTGCCCTCAACTAAATCCGCGTCGTTTTTGGTTGTCCCTAATGCAAAGGTAACGACTTCTTCGCCTGTGGATAATGTTGTTTTCTTAAAATCTATTGTCTTATCGAGTTTAAAGGAATCAAGTTTACATTTCTCATCCTGAATCATAGCAATAGGCTCAATGACTGGCGAAAAAGCGATTGATCCCTGAACGCCGGCAATTTTAACGCCAGGTGTTGATGAACCATATAAATATGCCAGACATAAACCATTTTTATTACACTCCATGGTTTTATCAAGAAAGAAAACTTTGAAGTTCGTTGGGGTTTGGGCTTTGGAAGGCTTTAAAGCACTATTCAGTGCTGACCAAAAAAAAAGCGTTGATAATATAAAAATAAGCCCTAATACGGTAATACGAACTTTCTTATCCATTAACGATCCGAAAAATTAATTGTTATACCCTTTTCTAAAATAATCAGTGAAATCAACGATGTCAACGCTGCCATTAGTATCAAAGTCACAGAATTTTGATTGAACTTCAGCGCTTAATTCCTGTCTGAGTAATTCAAAGTCAAGAAGGTTGGTTATTCCGTCTTTAACACCTGCACCGCCTGTACCATTACAGTCGCCAAGTCCGCTTGCTCCACCAGACCCTGTTGGGGCCGGAGTTGTGCTTCCGGTTACAGCTGGAGTTGTAGCGCCTGGAGTTGTTGCAGCTGGTGTAACAGGCATATATGTTGGGATTGGCATGCTGGTGACATTTGGGCACGAAGCTACTGGTGTTGATGGGTTTGCAAACTGGCTACAAAAAGCTAGATAAATTTGTGCTTTTGGATTTGCAGGATTAGTCGCCAAAACACGCTGGATAAGACCGATATCAACTGCGTCAATAACACCATCGCCGTTCAGATCACACATCGCACACGTTAATGTATTTGAGGCTGTTGAAGATACTCCGGGGGTAAGTAATACCGCTGCTCCACCTGATGGAGTTGTCGGAGTCTGAGCATTTGAACCTGTCTGGACAGTCTGACCAAGGTTGTTAGTAATAACAAATGTCAGGAAAAGACCTAAGCCAAATATAGTAGCAGCAGCTACGAATGTTCCTTTATGTGATAGATACATGTATCCAGTATACAGAAATGTTTTTTAGGAATGCAAGAGGTTTTATAAAAAAACCCGATCATTCTGCGATCGGGTTTTTTGTTTATGTCTTGTGATAAAAAAATTACTTAAGTTCAGCTTTACCACCGGCTTCGGTAATTTTCTTTTGTGCAGCTTCAGCGTCTTCTTTCTTAGCGCCTTCAAGTACTGCTTTTGGTGCTTCTTCAACAAGCTTCTTTGCATCCATCAAACCAAGTTCAGGTTTGATTTCGCGAACAGCTTTAATAACTGCGAGCTTGTTTGCGCCGCCATCTACAAGAACGACGTCGAATGCCGTTTTCTCTTCAGCTGGTTCACCTGCTGCGGCTCCTGCTGCTGCCATTGGCATTGCTGCCATTGCTGGCATGGCTGACACACCAAATACCTCTTCAAGATGACTTGCGAGCTCTGAAAGTTCTAAAGCGGTAAGCTTTTCGATCTCTTGAGCAATCTTTTCAACATTCTTTGAAAGAGTTTTTGTTTCTTTTGTTTCCTCATCTGCCATATCGTTCACCTCCTTTGAAAATAAGAATAATAATGTCTGTTAACTTGTAATAATAACCTGCTTAATTTTTAATTTGCTTAATTCGAAGCTCCTGCTCCTTTTTCACTTGCGTTTTTAAGCACATTAACAAGCTTCATAGTATTGAACTGTAAGCCATATACCAATCGTGTCTGTGATGATCGCAGTGAATTGATAACCTTGATGACAAGCTCTTCCTTGCTTGGAAGTTTTGCAAGTGTTTGAAGGCCAGTTGCTTCATACGTAATTCCTTCAATCCTTCCAACTCTAAATACAATTCCCTCTTCTTCTTTTGCAAATGTACTGACTTCTTTCAAAGCCCCTACCCAATCCTCTGGGATAAGTAAGAGCATTGTCTGACCTTTTGCAAGAGATTGAATCATTGTGGTGTCTTCCTCAGATAATTGCTTGTCAGACTTCTGTAATTTTGAAAGAGCCACTTTGAATAATGAATTCTTAATGACCATGAGTTCAGATGTCTGGTCCTGACCCTTATAGAGTTCTAAAAGTTTCACACGAAACTCCTCAAGGCGTAAATGTGATGTTTTCTCAAACCCAATAAGAACGAAGTTGGGATTTTTCTGAAGTTGTGCGTATAAATCTGATACGTACGATATTTTTTGTTGATTTGCCATGTGTTTTCTCTAGCGCCGGAAACTTTCAACTTGTTTTATGCCTCGATTCACTTTAGATTGAGGCAACCTGCGATTTCTGAGATTAAAGTATTATACAGCAATGTTAATGGAATGCAAGACACATGTTCGTGCGTGCAAAAAACGCATTTGTCAAAGGCGTTCGTTGTGATCTATACTCATTATATGAATCGATGTCTTTCAATGATTAGTATGATGGGGGCAGCAGCGATCATTTTCTGTGTATCTCCCCTGCTTCACCTTTCTTCAGCCCAAGCTCAAACACAAACCACAAGCGGTAACTCAAATATTATCCCGAATGAATTTATTGTCCGTTTTAAGCCGAATGCTGATCCGCGTTTAAACAAAAATAATCCAGATGTTGCTGCTTTAGCAGCTGTTGAAGATAATGCCGGCGTTGTAACGGCCAAGGCGCTTTCATCACTTGACCATACATATATATATCATACAGATGGCACGCTCGGTCGACAGGCAACATTGCAGGTTTTCGATAATGCACAGGCGGTTGAATCTGTTGAACCCGATCGATTGCTCTCCCTACTTTCTACCCCAAATGACATTGACTTTCCAAAACAATGGGCATTCAAAAATATACAGGCGGATAAAGCATGGGATTATACTCGTGGCTCTGTCGTAACAAAAATCGCTGTTATTGATTCGGGATGTGAGGCAACTCATACTGATCTCGATCTCAATATTATTGAATCAAAAGTGTTTGATGATCCGCAGGTAATGTCAGAACATGGTACACATGTGTGCGGTATTATTGGTGGAATTGGAAATAACGCGCGAGGTGTAGCAGGTGTTAATTGGCGCGTTGGTATCATGTCGCTCAAAGCGGACGCTATGGTGAATGGTCAGTATGGATTACGGATGAGCAAAGTTGCAGATGCAATTGCCTATGCGACTGATAATGGCGCCCGCGTGATTAACCTAAGCTTGGGAGGCTCCGCATCAGACGTGTTAAAAGATGCGATTGATAATGCAGAACAAAAAGGTGTAGTCGTTGTTGCGGCTGCCGGTAATAATGCCTCGCAAAATTACAATCTCTACCCTGCTGCGTGGCCTTCGGTTGTGTCGGTATCTGCAGTTGGTCCGCAGGATGAATTTGCCTTCTATTCGAGCTTTGGAAAAGTTGATCTTGCGGCTCCGGGTGGAGTTGTATCGCAGGATCGCAATGGTGATGGGTTAAAAAACGCTAAAGATTGTGTTGATGATGAATGTATTTATTCAACATCACTGAATAATGAATATGCCAACCTGGCGGGAACGAGCATGGCTGCCCCATTTGTTTCGGGTACTGCTGCTCTATTACTATCTGCAAAGCCTCAACTGACTCGAGATGAGGTCATCGCCGCACTTGAATCAAGCGCAGATGACTTGGGAGATGCCGGAAAAGATGTTAAGTTTGGTTACGGCCGAGTTAATGCATTGAAGGCTTTGCAAGCGATCGGCGCTCAACCAAATGTAGAACCAACAGCTGAACCGGAGCCAACATCTGCAACAACAGATTCGGATCCAGACACAAGCGGTGATGCACATCCGTGTGCTCTTCAAGCTGAAAAGGGAGACTATAATTGTGACTCAGCAGTTTCAATGAGCGATTTTACAACGTGGCGACGTGATTTTATGCAGGATGTTGCCTATGCTTCACTTATCCTATTTGAACAATTACGAAACGCATTACTGCACTAAATAAAAACTGCGTTAGATGAGCTTTACTGCTTTGAAAATAAAGAACGTGATGCAGTAAAACAGCAGAACCTGGAACAACGGAAGGAATAATGTTAATATAACCGCCACAATTGCATGCAAAAAGAAAACTTCATTATGAATAGATGGCAAAAGACCTTTCAAAATCAAGAAAATAAGAACCAGAACAAATAAATCTTCTGCGCGAAACTGCCAGAGCGGCATTTTGAAATAATAAGCTACCCCTGCCAGTATCGCTGCAAGGATTAAAAACATTTCTTTCGCATCAAAATAAAATGGTCCAATACGCATATATTTCAGTATAGCATTTATTTGCACTTAGTAGATGGAGCTGATCTCTCCGTGAGTTCGCATTGTCCTGATAATCCAACTATTTGACATACGTAAAACAGTGTCGTATAATTGCAGTCTATGTCAATCACAGGCAAAAGCGTTGTTAACCCATCACTCGGTGACTTACCAGATCTTTTGACCATTCGTGAGGTTGCAGAATTGCTTCGAGTATCCCCTCTGACGATTAAGCGTTGGGGTAAAAAGGGAAAGCTTCCTGCTATCAGAATTAACTCACGAGGTGATCGTCGATACCGCAAAGAAGTCATTCTCAGACTCCTTGGCATTGACGAACAGGAATAAACAGATCATACTAAAGGGATGATGTACCTTTTGATTATCGTTTTTCTTGTGCAAATTGCTGTCATCTTCTATACAACACGCCGCGTAACAAACGCTCTTTTCATTTTCTTTCACAATAAAACCCGCAGCGAATTCATGGCTTCATGGCTTCTTGGACTCGTTTACCTGCCGGGAACGATGCTTCACGAATTATCGCATTTTCTCACTGCAATTGCCTTGTTGCTTCCTGTCGGAGAACTCAGTTTACTCCCAGAAATTAAAAAGCTTGATGACTCAGGTAAATATTATGTCAAACTCGGGCATGTGACATTTGGACATAAAGACTATCTTAGAACCTCGTTAGTGGGCATTGCCCCATTTCTCGCTGGTTTAGTCTTTTTTTATGCCATTTTTTCATTCAACATCTTCCCTACTGATAATATCTTCATCAATATTCTTGGCGCATACATTCTTTTTTCTGTATCATCAAGCATGTTCTCAAGTAAAAAGGACATGCAGGGCACGCTCATCTTTATCCCTATTATTATTTTGGTTATTTCACTGCTGATTGGATTCCGCGTGAATATTTTTGAGATTCTTAATGGTCCAACAACCATAGATTTTCTCACTCGACTTAATATTTATCTTATCTATGGATCACTTATCAATGCTATACTGTTTGTACTATCTCGTAAATTATTAAAGTCATAAAATAATGCCTGAAGGAGCCGAAGTACCACCACCATCAGACGTAGCGCCAGAACCGGTTGCACCAGAGCAGCCAGCCGCACCTCCGCTGGAACCTGCAGACCCGGCTTCAGAGCAACCTCCTGCTGCAGAACACGATGCAGCACAGGAACAAGCTCCTACTCCTGACCAAACTCCAGAGCGGCTTGCGTATAACCCGCACATGGAGGGTTTACAAGGTCGTATGCTTTTATACAATCACGACGTATATGCACTCAGTCCTGACGAGAGTATCGATTATGATGTTAATCGAGACCAACTTGGTACACAAGTCTTTAGAGATTACCGTGCATTTTCATATGCCTCTACCCTTGAACGTGTTGAAGAATGGGATGGCAAAGAAACCGGTACTGACACTAACTATCAGGCTTGGGAAAAGGAAATGATCCGTATTGTTGGCGGCAACCAACGAAGAGCGCATGATCTTGCCGCACTCAATGCTCAGGTTGGCATTGATTTTGAACACTTTGATCCAGCCGCTGCACGTCTTATTTATGATAAATATTTCAAAGATGACACCCCGGAGCTTCAAATCATCAATGGAACCGAGGTATATGTCCCATCAAACATAAAAAATTTTGTCCGAGACACACTTAATTCATATCGAGCAGCAGACGGCACTCTGAATTACGACGCATTGAAACAAAATTTGTCTTCAATTCAATGGTTCTCGCATGTTTTTGGAAAAAATTCAGCTGAGATTGTTGCCCAACTCGTCGACGCCGAAGCAAAACTTCAAACACCAGATCAAGCATCCACCCTTATTACGGCGGTGAATCAAACTGAAACAGTGACAAAGCCAGATGGTACAACTGAGGATATACGCCGGCTCAACAAACCTCGGCTCGCTGAGCGTGAAGTTGAGCTCATTGAATTCCTTGATCATCAGCTCGATCGAGTTCGCGTGGTTAAACCGCCTGAAGGTGGACCACAGCCAGGAAAAGAATTTGTGTGGCACTATGAACAAACGAACAAAGAGGATAAACACTTCCCGTTCAAGGATTACGCTCGCAGTTTGCTCTCGCCAATGAGAGTTGCAGCAGAACTTCAGCGTGACTTCCCTGCTCAATATGGTTCGCGATCGATTCATCACATTGCTGCTGACGTTCAAAGAAGTCAAAAGGAAGTACATGAACGATACAACACACCGAAAATTCAAGAAGGAATACGTGCAGCACTCACCGATTATATGCGCTTCCTTAAAGAAACGTATGGTGTTGACGACTTTTACGATTTATCGGATTTAGACGTACATCTGATCGGTTCTGAAGCTGGAAAAGTATACAGCGATGCACTCGGATTTATGTTGCCTGGCGCTCCATCGATCTACCTTAATATGCATACAATCGAACAGATGGCACAGCGAGAAAAGATCAGCTTTTCAGAGCATCCAAATACTGCAGTTATGCGTGTTTTAAATGAAGTTATGCCTCATGAATTCACACATATTATTGGTCAACAGGCTCAATGGTATCTATTGCGAAGAGATAAAGATCCGCATCATGATTACACACTTGATGAATTGCGTAATGCAGCTAGTGTAACACATGGTAAATTAGGGCCGGAATTATCAAGTCCAGCTCGACCAAAGAATCAATTTATGGATTATGCGCGTGAGGCTCGTGAGCGTGGTCGCTGGCTTATGGAGGCAGCAACTGTTCGCCTAACTGAACAATGGGCACATAAAACAGAGTTAAAGGTCAGCGAACACTTAGATGCTTATCGACATGAGCGAGAAACGCTTGATGCGATTATTGATAGACTCATAAAGGATGGCGAAGTTAAAGATCGCGACGAAGGATTTAGATATTTTGCCGATGCATACTTTAAGCCAAGTGGTATGTTGTCACTGGTTCGGAAACTTGATGGCGATGCTCAAGGTGAAAAAGGAGCTCGAAAACGACCTCACTTCACCCAAACTATATATGCCCTCATGGAGTATGAGAAAGGACAGAATACTGATACCCCGTATGATTTGAGTAGAGCTTTCGCAGGGGGCACTCTAACCGATTTCCAGGTTGGTCAATTGAAGAGGGTTGTTAGTGCTTGTCGAGATAATCCTGGTGGAAAAGTACAGCTCTCCCCTGCCGCGCAGGCATATCTTGATCGAAGATATAATCTAGGACTTAATATTGCTCCACGAATTGCGGTTCAACAGCCAGAACGTGCACAAGCACGTGAAGAGACTCCTGAACAAAAAGCTGCTTGATAAACTTCTTAAAGACTTCTTACATTTCTGTTGGCGGTGCTGCCGGAGGTGTTTCTTCTGAAGGTGTATTTTCAGCGATAGCTGGTGATGATTCCCCGCTCATCGGCTGATCCATGCCGGTCTGATCCATAGCTGGCGCAGGGGCTGTTCCTGAAGCCTGTGCTCCTCCATCAGCTTCCGGATTGTACAAAAAGATTGTCTTGAATTCGAGCATTGCGGCTGCGATCTCTGTACTGAGATTTGGAATATGATTTGCTAAGAATGCATCAACCTGTTCATCAGTTGGATTTGAGTCTAGCAAGGTGTTGAACTCTTCAACAGCTTGATCACTGAGCAAATCCATAAGATGTGCATTGATTGTATAATCGAGCTCTTTGACTAATTGCTCAATAACTAAGGGCTTTTCCTCTGCAGTTAAGTTAAGTTCCGGTCGAAGTGGTAATAATTCTGATACAAAATCATATAAAGCGATCTTGTCTTTGACTGCCTGGCTTGGTTGTCCGTTGGTATTGTTATCCATATTCTAATGGTAAAGAACTTTTAAAATGATGTCAATGGCGTTTATGGCCAGACCACTAATCTCTGGTTTTTATCGTAATCAATTTTCTCTATCGGAGCAGCGAGATCAAAGTCACCGTAGGTTGGGAGATTACCACCATATCGAGGCGACGCTGTTGGACTGCCTGTGCCTGTCGAATGGACTTGCATCAACTTTCCATGGAAATGACTATCGGGCGAACTAAATCTTTTACCGGGTCCATCCTCATGACCTCTTACAAAAACCTTTCCACCTATTCTGGCAAGAAACGCATCAAGAGCACGGGGATAGAAACGAATCAGTCCGTCTCGCAATGCCTCAGAATCACTTCCTGAATAGATCCTTGCACCATTTCCAACAACAAATGCATCACTTACTTGATCTTCAGGATCTGCCCACTCCATAACTTTAAACAAAGATTTTTTACCTGGTGCTGCAGGAGCATTCATGCCTCTGAGCGTTGGAGTGTCACCATTTTCCCATGCAACCGGTCCGCCATGGCCAATGACAATACCATTACCAGTCACAACCATGCGTGGCATTGAATCAAACAATCTAAGGTATGATTGGTATACTTCCTCACCTCTATCACCGAATTGTGCTCTGATCTGAGCTGGATATTCCTGAGGGTGGACTTCACCTTCGCGAACTTCGTGATCTGCTTTCATTAAAATTACATTGTCGGGATATTGTGCTTTCAAGAAGGCAAGCATTTCCATAACGCGAATACTTTCGGGACCACGATCCATATAATCACCCATGAAGACAATTCTCATATCTTTCTTGCCATCTTCCATATTGGCAATAAATCCTGATTGTTTCAAAATCTGTTCAACGGTTGCTGAGTCTCCATGAAGATCTCCAACAGTGATAAGACGACCATTACCTTGTGGAATAAACGCAACGCCGCCATCAACAAAGGATCTTCTGAATCTCGACATCTCTGTAATACTGTCACGGAGTTGACCAGTGCCCTTTGCCCGTTCTTCTAACATTATCTGTTCTGCTCTGCCAAGTATCCTCATGGCAACCTCAGGTGAATTCCGACCAGCGTCTTTCAAAAGAGCTTTTAATACTCGTTGTGCTCTTTCTGAACCAAGAATAGCGCCTGATTCAGCGGTTCCTCCAGTTGGCGCTGTTTCAGGACCTCCAGCTGGTACTCCTCCTGCGCTTCCTTTGGCTTTACCTTTTTTGCCACCTACTGTTGAACCACTTGCGCCTGCGGTATCATCTGCGCCAGTTCCAGTTCCACCTGCGCCTCCACCTGCCCCACCGCCGCCAGTTCCAGATCCATCATCTCCACCTGCATCATCACTTGTCACTACGACCTCTATGCCAAACACCTTCTCAAGCTCTTCAACACGCTGTGTTAGTCCTTCAATATATTCAGGACGTTCTCTGAGTAAGCCCATTGCTCGATCCATGACGCGGCGATTGAGATCGGCTCTGTTAAGATTGGCAGCAAGTAATTCTCTTGCCTCTTCGTGTTTAACACCAAGTTCACGACTATATTCACGAAGCGCGAGTTGATTCGTGGTAAATTCGGCACTCTGAGCGGCGACAATTAGAGCAGACATATATGTCTTTCCTAAATTGGTAAGCTTATTGTCAGCCTCATATAGTGGAGCTCCACCGGTATGTGCACGATCAGATATAAGCTGAGGGATGTCTGTTGATGTAAAGTCACTCAAGAGTTTATCTGTGATTTCAGTATCTGTCATTGCTGGGTTATCCCTCTTCATCTGGCTTGCCTTGCTTATGAAGTCTCTATAAAATTGGGCGTACCCCTTGGCTTCATCATCAGTCAATGGTTGACCAGTAATCATGGTCAATAAGGATTCCTTAAGCTTGTTTTCAAAGTTTAACTTTGGATCAGCCCCAACCTTTTTTGCAACTTCATCCATCTTTAACTGAAGTGCTGGATCAAGAAGTTTTCGCTGCGCTTCTGATAAACCAGATGTAGCAGGATCCTCAGCTTGTAATGCTTTTATCGCTTCTGGAATAAGTTCATCTTTCAGAAGCTCATCATGTGATGTGCTGAATGTTCCCCAATAATTTTCAACGACTTTATCCCACAATGTTGCTAAGTACTCAGCCCGCTTTGCTTCATCGGCGATGATCTCCTGTGCTTGTTCAACGGTGAGTTTTTCTAAACCATATTTCGTTAAGTCAAGGCCTGCTAAATCCTCTGCGGTGATTTTTCCATCTGTTATCTGTTTATCAAGCGCCCCAGTGAAACGATCCTTGAGCGCCTGTATTTGTTCCGCGTTCTTATTCTCAGCACCGCTTTCTCCTTCTCCCTTGCCCTTACCTTCATCATCGTCTGCTCCTGCACCATGATCATCTTCCTTCCCTTCATCGTCCTTACCTTTACCGTCGCCCTTTCCATCTCCTTCTTCAGCTCCATCCTTGCCATCTGCAGGCTTAGGTGTTGTATCAACATAGACACCATTACCGAATGACACGCCTTCCACTTCTACACCAGCTTTCCCTGTATTGTCACCTTTTATGCTTCGTTCCTTTTCAATATGTGTTGGGAGTGGTAACCAAACAAATTCAGCACTGACAGGTGAACCATCAACTCCCGGTGTTCCGTCATCCACTCTGAATGGCGGTATAACTTCAAAAATGCGATCTGTATGGGCGCTGAGGTCACCAAAGTCTATCGATGACATCTGAGTGCCCGTTGTATAGTCGAAGCCTTCAGAGGCTGGTGAACTGCCTTTGCCAGTTGCAATAATTTCATGCATGTAATCGCCGTTTGCATCTCTTGTTGGGATAACGGCTTCAAATGTTCCTTCTCTACCATCTGGGCCTTTCAAAGCAAAGACATCTCTATGATGATACAGCTCAGTTGCAATGTCTCCATCTGGCAATCCTTGGAACGAGGAGTCATTGACAACTGCATGATACAAGTCTGCGCTGGAGGTTGTAACTACGGAACCGTCTGGTTGAGCAATAGACATTGGTGTGTGATCGTTTGGATCAAGCTTAATAAGACCTTCGTGTGCTGGTACATAAATTCCTTCGCCATGATGTCCGCCGTGTGAGAAATAAAAGCCATGTTCTTTGCCTCCAAAGACTGCCTCAGCAATATGACCTGAGCGCTTTGCAGCTTCCTGCATACTAATAATAAGTGCGCTTCCTTCTGGACCACTTGCTTCTTTAATAGTGTGAACTCCGAGCTGTGAACCATTTTCACTGAAATATCTAAAGTGATCGGTCTCGCGCATGGTTTGTCCCCAAACGCTATTTTCATTTATTGTGCCATCGGGATTGAATGTGCCCTCGGAATGGTGTGTGACTGAATTATCGATGGTGTGAACGTGAGTGCCATCAATGAGGCTGTTATCACCTACTGCAAGAATCGTCCCATCAGGATTAAATGCTACATCATCCATGAAAACGACATTATGATCACTTGCGAGAACAAGATCATGATTACCCTGTGCGTCTTCAATCCATTGGGTGCCTGTTGGAATAACGGTATGAACCAGATGACCATCGACCATTAAAGTTGCCTCGCATGGTGCACCAACCTCGTAATCTGGTGTGGTTGATCCGCTTGCTGGATCACGATGATCAAACTTGAATCCATGGAAGAAGCTGTCTTTATCAGTCAGATCAACTGGATTCACTTCATGTTCACCCTGATGTACAGATAGATCAAATTTGCCATCGCCATCGAAATCGTGTGTACCGAATCTCATTCCTTCGTGCGTCATGTCGTATACATGACCATTGCGTCCATCAAAAATCACATCATGTGGCAAACCTGGTATAGGTGCTTGTGCGGAGAAGTAATGAACATCCTCAGGAAGTGAAATATTAAGGCCGTGCATAGCTACTGGCTCAGACATATGCTCAGCAAAATGGAATGTTTCACCTGGAGTTATCTTGTCAAATGTCTCAAGTGCACTTCTACCTGCACTGCCTACTGCGTGGGTTGCCATAAGAGCGGCTTCCTGATAGGGAGAAAGCGTTGAAAGCGCAATTGCATTTCCTTGTGCATCCTCACCCATTCTAATAACTTCCTCTGGTTTAACATGGCCGTCAACAAGGTTTCTCCAGTTTTCCCACCAAATTTCTGGTCCCATCTTGTATGCCTGAATCTCTTCCCCAATGCCTAGATTGACATTACCCGTAACTGCTGATGAGGCTTGTTGTAATTCATGTGCTGCGCCAGAAACCACACCGCCATAAATTATTGCCCTACCCGCAGCATAGGCTCCTTGTCTCCAGCTATATTTTGCAAGTGCGGTCATACGCTTATTCAGCCCTTCATTTGGCTCAATCTTCAGATCGGTGAATTGAGCTTCAACCATGGTATGAGCTTCAGCCTGGGTTTTACCATGAGTCTTGACAAGCCATTCTTCGACACCAGCTTTATCACTTCCTCGAGCTAATTGACCTTGCATAACGAGAGTGGCATTATCTAATTGAGCTAGGTGCGTATCATGTTTACCACGTGCAAGAGCGATCTGTGCATCGACGATTGCATGACGCAGAGCCATATATTGTCTGTTTTCCGCACCTTCGCTAAATTCGATGAAGTTGTTTGGAGCTGCAATATCAAAGACTCTTCGAACGCCTGTACCTTGTCGCACAACGCTTTGATCGGTCAATGCGATACGCGCGCGAGCATGTGCAACAGCGCTGAGAAGTGCTTGAGCTTCATCAGGGGTTAGTTGCTCTTTTGCTGTTAATGTTGTAATGTCAGTTGTTAATTTTTCTGCAGGTACCCTACTTACCATTAATTTTTCCATTTCTTTCATGAGGACTGCGTCAGCTGGAGATTTTCTTCCGCGAGCAAGCTCGTATGATGTTTGAGCATATTTTTCATGAACACGGCCTCCAAGACCCTTTAATCGTCCGTTTTGAGACCATGTCACACCACCTTCACGAACAGCCGCAACACCAGCTATACCCAAAATTCCGCCTGCTCGTGCGAGTGTTCGGGCAGGTATTGAAGACCAACCTGCTGCAAGCATACCTGCATATTGTCCAGCCAGGTGAGCATAGGAAAATGCATTATATCTCCAAAGATTTCGGGCAAGTCCATACCCTGCAGACAAAGCTTTATCACTCATTCCTACGGGCCCATCAGCAAGCGTATGAGCTAAAGCATCCCTCATAGAAAGAATTCTTATCGGAGCTTCTTTGTCTGCTGAACGTGCTCCACCCCAGACACCTGTACCAAGTGTTAAGTCAAGTTTGAATTTATCAAATGCTGATTCAGTTGTACCTTCTGGTTTTGCTGAATACTCTGCCCAGCGGGATTTAATTTCGTTTGCAATCGGAAGTATATTTGTTGCAAATTCCCGCGATGCTAATAATCCTGCATTATCATCTTTAAGTGTTGGCGCAACATTGTCACGAATATATGCGTTAACAGCAACCAGAAGTGCATCCTGATCAATTTGTCCGGATGCATATTGTTCAATAAAGCCTTTAATATGTGTGTTAACAGCTGTATTAAACGCTGCATAATCCCCTTCAGCATCACCAGGAATGTGCAATCTTCGTTCACCAAGCTCTGTTGAAATAGAATCTTTATCACTGCCCTGAAGAGTAAACTGCTCTGCTTTTGCTGTTTGCTCTTTTAATGTGGCTTCTTTTTGTTCTGCTACGAGTTGTTGACCATTTGCACGAAGCCATTCTTCTGCACGGACCATTTCTGCGGAACGGACAAGTCCAGTTGCCGTATGTAAGAAATTTCGACCGAGATTTCGCCACATCCTCCGCGCAAATCCCTCTTGAGCTTTCATGGTTTTCGCGCCATCAAGAGCCCTTTGCATCAGTTCCTCAGTCATTTCAAATGGAACGCTGCTGTCTGTTTTTGAAATTTCTTTTGCTGCGTTTCGCATGCGAGCTGCGAATTGCATATGTCCACCATCAACCCATCCTTTGATAACCATTCCCTGCCAGAATGTTCGTACTGGATGCGCAAAGCTTTTTATCAATGCTCCGAAGAAAGGCACTCTGTATGCTCTGCCTACTAATTTATCCTGCCAACCGGTATATTGCCTATTCTGAACAAAACGGGCAATATCATCTATGTTGCGCGCACCTGCGTGTTTCAGCGATACAAGTGCAAGTCGTGCAGTTGTTGCAAGTTCGCGAGGTTTATCACCAGTCCCATCGCCTGGACCACCATCTTTGCCGTTATCAGATCCGGGGGCTCCAGGAGGTGTTTCCTCTTTTTCTTTACCGTCACCTTTTTCTGTAGTATCATCTGTTGTGTCGCCTTTAGCTTCTTTCTTTCCATCTCCAGTTCCTGTTGTCGGATCTTCAGGACCACCATCTTTTTTGCCAGTCCCGTCAGCTCCACCAGCTCCTGCGGCTGCGGCATCATCGGCCTTAACTTCATCCTTACCATCTCCAGTTGCCGCATCTGGTTTTGCTCCTCCATGATCAGCGCCAGCTGCTGCCGAGCCAGCTCCACCAGCTACTGACATTCGTGTTGGTGTCGGCCCTGTTGTTGTCGAAGAAGTTACTGCTGATGTTGCTGATCGTCGTGTTGTCACTGTCCTTCGAGCTTGTGCGGTTCCACTTCCTCGCTGTTCAAAGGCCTGATCAGTAATCGTTGTCGGACCTTTTGGCGATGATATGCTGTGTGAGTGTAATCGTGCCATCCAATCTGTACCTTTCAGTGCGTAATCATTAAAATTCAATGCAAGTTTTTCCATGAGTCGCTTGCCATTTTCCTGTCGTCGAGTAGCATACGCAGCTTCATCTTCACCCTTTCTATGCGGTGTTAGTCTGCCTAAAATTCTATCTTCAATTCCATGATCTCTCAAGAAAGCCTGCAGGCCATCCGGATTTTGTGGTATTTTCTTCAACTCAGCAACAGCACGTAAGACTGATGTGCTCGTTTCTCCGTGTTGCGCTGTTGGAACATCGCCAAGATCATCAATTCCTCGTAAACCTCGCACTCTCCTGAGTGCCTCCATCATTGTTGTATCAAATTGTCGATCAAGCATCATTTGCGCCCGATGCAAGCTCGCTCTTTCTGCAGAATGTAATGGAAGTCGCAATGGACCAGTAGGCACACCTCGTTCAGTTACTGCTCCACCTGATGTATCTCTATCTGTAAGTCGACGCGTTAATTCAGCTCGTACTGATCGATATGAAATCTCACTTCCGGAAAAAGCAACATCACGAGCAACATCACGCAAAACCGCTCTCACTTCTGTGACTCCCTTTACCCCCTTCAAGTCAGCCAGATCAGTTATTGTTTCATCAGGAATACTTGAAAGTGCTTCATGGGCGATGCTCTGAGCAACAGTATCAAGAAGAACGCTTTCAGTAACCTCCGGACCTTCTGGGGTGTGCTTTACAATGTCGCTCAGCTTTCCTCGGGCAGATTCGATACCACCTGCCTCAGAATCACTAAAGACATGTTCGGCGACCCAATGTTCATCGTTAATTTTTTTTATGTATGCTGCCTCTTGTTTATCCCAATCGGCTTGCTGACGAAGTGCGCGTCGAGCATGCACAGCTGCTACTAAATCTTTTGAGTCTGGCCTGCCAGACTCCATAGCAAGGAGCTTACTTCGTGCCCAAAGACCGGCAGGTGAAATATCATCAGGAGCATCCGGCTGCAGTGCTTCTTCAACGCCTTTTAATAAGCGTTCCTCATATGCGGCAGCGGTTTCTCTATGATCTTTATCTTGGGCTGGCCTATCTGGATCTTCTATACTTCTATCAAGAAAGTCTGTTGAAAGAAGAGAATATGCCTGATTGTGAGCTAGATGAGCATTTTCAGGACTTGTGAATTCATCAAGTGGTAATTCCCGACCACCATATTGCAGTGGCACATCAACAATACCAGTAGGAGTAACCGCTTCTGGAGCGCTATCTTGAGTCATTTCGACTTATTAACATATAATACGTATTACAGTTTCAGTATAGTGAAAAGTGAAAGACGATGTCAAACGGAATTATGATTTAGTGCGCACCAGCTGGTGCCCTTCCTCGTCCACCTTGACCCTTCATTTTGAAGTAAAGTGTTGCTAGAAATCCAAAAAAAAGATATGCTGATCCTTTTGCGGCAGCAAAAAGAGCCTGTATTTTTGGACTATTCCACTCCATATGATATGTGCCTGTTAATTCCTTTACTGCCTCGGGCTCAATCATCCCCTGTGCAGCAAATTCACTAAAAAATTGGTGGGCTGAACTTGGTCTGCTCACAGCGCGAGCATATACACCTTGCATGTATGCCATCGGGTTTGTTATTGCATCTGGAGGGATTTGGCCCTCAGGTTCAAACATTTGCGCGAACCTTAATGCCATTGTTTGCATTTGATTCGGGATCGTTTTGCCGTCTTCAGTTGTAAGAGCTCCTCTTTCTGCCTGTATACCTTCAATCTGCGCTTTAAGTTGTGTTTCAGCTTCACCCGAGACTGTGCGGAGTGTAGATCTTAAAGTTTCAATTTGAGCGTCAAGTGCAAATGCTCGAGCTACCGGATCACCATGCATTAATAACTGATATGCTTCTTGTGCAATTGCTTGAGCTTCTTGTGCATGTCTACCCGCTTCTCTTCCTACACCTTTTTCCGCCTGGGTGACACCAAATTGCTGCATAATTTGAGGGACAATGGTAGCTTTACGAAATATTCTTCCGAGTCTCATTCCTCTCGAAGCATCCTTTGGTAAGTCTTGTATTGTTTGCCTCATCTCTGCTTGTAAAATATGAGCTGCAGCTCCATGGACATTTAATCTACCTGCAAGTACTTGTAATGCTAATCTCGTCTGTCCTGTATCAAGACCAACTTGAGTAATCGTCGCCGGATCGGCAAATTCCAAATCACCAGTATCTCCGGCTGCATCAACAGCACCTTCTCCTTCAGCAGCTGGTTCTCCTGTCCCTTGCTCTGCTCCTGCAGCTGGCTCGGTTCCAGTGGCAGCTTCTCCACCGGTTGTCGGCTCACCGTCTGTTTCCGATTCACCGTCTACCGGAGCTTCTGCATTTCCATTTGCTGGTGTTTCTCCGACGCCGTCACCTTCTTGGGTTTCTCCATCAGCCGGCGATTCGGCTGTGACTGGTGGTTGCGCTGTTTCCGGTTCATCACCTGTTGCTGGAACCTCTCCCTCTCCTCCTTGTTGAGCCAAACGATCTTGAACACCTGCAAGCCTATCTGCATCTGTGGCTGCTTGACCATCTTGAACTTCGGTAGGTCCACCAACGGGAGTTACAGGTCCCCCGACCTCTGTGCTAACCGCCGGACTTACAGGACCAGATCCTCCAACCTCAGCACCAACTGTTGGTCCTACCGGGCCACCGACCTCAACACTTGCCACTGGCGCCACAAAAGCAGCTGGAGCTGCTGCTCCGACCGCTGCTGCACCTGCACCCGAACCTCCTTCAACCATATTTATATGTTAGTGATACTCGATCACCCAACTAATAAGTACCTCATTTAGAGCATCTTGAACTCTAAAACTTTCTTAACCACATCTTGTGCTTCTTCAAGATCGCCTGTTTTAACCAACTCAGATACCCGTTCCACTGCCTTTCCCTTGTATTTATGTTCATATTCTTTTATCAAT
Organism: uncultured Gammaproteobacteria bacterium; assembly: GCA_964556475.1. GTDB lineage: Bacteria > Patescibacteriota > Microgenomatia > UBA1406 > HO2-37-13b > CAZKVU01. The sequence continues at coordinate 27,863 of CAZKVU010000001.1, forward strand.
TTTATTGTCAGTGAATCGAATTCTGGGTAGCCATCATTAAGCTCAATAGCACTATGAAAGAGTTTCTCTACTGACATATCCGGTCGGATCATATCAAGAGTCCGATTTGCCATATCCTGTATCCTTTGTTGCGACACATCGCTCTTTCCGATCTGTTGTTTCATTATTTTTAACACTTCTAACTCTATCCACTTTCTGAAGGCTTCAGCTGCATCTGCACTTGTTTGCTCAGGGCTCTGTGACAAGTTTTCTTGTGACTGTACTACCCCAGAATTCTGGCTATTCTTTTTTGCTCCATTTTTATTTGTCAATCCAGATGTTGCTCGCCTATTCACTCTTGTACCATTAGCCGCTGCATTTTTTAGTTGAATTGATGCTCGTGATATTGAAAGAGATCTTTTCCTCTTTAATGGTGAATCAGCTTGATTTATTGGCATATGTATAGATTATTTATAAGCTACATGAAGAAACTTGTCAAAGGTATCAAGGGCAAGCATGAATCCTGTATAGGCTTAGTTAGCCTTACCAAAGTCAGGAAGACTTGGCATTTCAGGCTTAAGATCTCCTGCTGGTGCTGCAGGTGTCGGGGCCATAGAAGGAGTTCCTGCTGAAGGAATGGTTGGGGCTGATGGCGACGGTGTAGCTGGTGTAGTTGGCGGCATTGAATCACTTGACATTCCAGACATACCACTTGTTTGCGCTGATACAGGTGCGCCTACTGGTGCGCCTGCTGGTGCAGTTGGTGCAACGCTTGCTGTTGTTGCTCCAGCGCTTGGTGACTGAATACCTGCTAATAAATCATTAAGCGCGTCTTGTGGTTCCTCAGCTGGTGTCGACACTGATGATGTTGGTGCTGCAGGTGCAGCTGGTGATGTTCCCATGGTCATTGAAGGCGCTGGTTGAGCTGTATCTAAAGGTGCCGTTGCAGCGGGTGCTACACCTAATGACCCTTCTGAACCTGAAACAGTGTTTGTCATGTCTGCTGCCATACCACCTGTTGAAGGCGCTGGTTGAGCTGTATCTAAAGGTGCTGATGTTGCTGGAGCTTGTGGAGCTGTCGTAGGAGCTGGTGCTGGAGCTTGTGAAGCTGATGCGACAGCAGGTGCCGAAGCAACCATTGGTGCTGGTGCTGCGCCCGGCATACTCCCAAGAGCTTCATCAAATTCACTTTGGGTAAAACCCTTTAGCATTACTTTTTCTCCACCATCCTTCTCGATAAGAGTAAATGGCACGCCTGCAAAGTTGTTTGAAATCTGAAGCATTTCAGCGAGTGCATCTTTATTGTCCTGTACATTTTTTTCATCAAAAGTTAATGATTTCGATGTGAGATATTCTTTTTCCTGTTTACAGAAAGGACAATCTGGAATGGTGTAAATGGTTATTTTCATATGATAGTTTCACTATAGAAATATTTCAGATGTTTGTCAAGAGAAAGTCTTTTAGTAAAGCTGTACCAAATCATTCGTATATACACAGCCATCTTGATTTACATCGAGTTTGGGATCAAAGCCTTCATCTCCCAAACACAGACCCAGATTATCCTCTCCGTATACATTGGAATCCAAGCCAAATGTCGGGTTATCTTGATCTGCGGGGATGTATCCAATTGGCCCTGTTATCTGTGGTATGTTTGTAAATACATAATACCCCTGGCCAGTATTGAGATTTACCTTGAAGTCAGCCGTTGATATAGAATGTTTCTCTACAGGGTCTTCATCTTCTCCACAATAAAATTTGACACCTTTTAGCGAAACTGCACAGAAAACGCTTATTTTCGCCTGCTGAGCTGTTTGAAACTCGATGCGGGCTGATGTTGCAGAAAGTCTTTCTGCATGAAATTGTTCTGGTTGTGTTATAACTTCGGCACTTGAACGGAATTTCTGTACGACAAATAGACCACCTAATACTAAAGGCAGTATAATCAATATCATTACTGCAACAATGTTTCTCTTATTTTCTGTGATTTTTTTATGACCTGCAATATTTTTAAGGTCTGTATAATTTTTCATTGTTCGAGTCTTCTTATAGCACGAGTTTGATACCCAAACTGATAACAGTCAAAATGACACCTATACCTATGGCGAATGTTGTTGATTCAATAACCCCGGTATTTGGTAATCCTGAGGGCGTTGGTGATTGTGAAGGTACTGTCGACAGTATACCGGTAGGGGTTGGCGAGACAACCAAAGTCGGTGATGGACTTAGTAATCCGGTAATTGTCGGACTTGGAGTAGGAGTTCCGCTTAAGTTTGTAGTTGGCGTTGGACTTCCAGAAGGTGATCCGGAAATTGTAGGTCGGGGTGTCCCCGATCCGCCTGGCGTTGGACTTCCGGGCACAGGTGTAGACTGCCCATCAACTGACACATCATATGTTGAATCTTTCAAAACTGAACATTTGACAATGTCAGTATATTTATCAGTTTTCACCGTGACATTTGTATCGGTTGTTTTACCATCTACGCAAACAAAGCTCACCACATTGTGACTCTGGACAGCACCCTTAAAAACGAGGATTGCAATAGAACCCTTACCAGTTTTTGCAGTGCCGCCTGGGCCAATAGCAGCTCCAATATATACCTTATTATCAGTAATGCGCTTATAATGTTCAGGAAAAAATCTATCTTCTTCGGGTGGATTTTTCGTATCGGTAAGCTCAAGATTAGTACTATCAAATAAAATGAGCGCATCAGCTGAAAGCGGCTTCTCCCCTTCTGTGTCAATTTTAAGAGTAACTTCGAATGTGTCGCCGGTCTTCACTGTTTTTTTATCCGGCTCGAGATAAAGAATAGCTGCGTATGTCCGGGAAAAATAACCAGCCGCAAAATAACATAAAAACATCAATGCAATAATTCCACCAGACATCTTGCCAGATTTCATGTTCTAATCCTAGCATGCAGGCATGAGCGAAAGCAAGCACGGTTATTTTGAACTTGCACGTGAAAAAAAATATCTATATACTCAATATGTATGCGTAAAGTGAGACATTCATCAGGTGAAATCGCGACATTACTTGCTGTTCTCAGTATGGTTGTTATTGGTATTGGCATTACCCTCGGCGTTCAGCTGAATAACGACACAACTCAAACACAAACAAATGCTGCTCAAAATCTATCTGATGATTCAATTTCAGTATGGAGAAGAATATTTTCAACCAAAACGACCACACAAACAGCAGAAAGCGGAGCCACGCCAACCGTTACCCCTGCTACACCGATTAATAAGGATCCAAAATCCATGTGGTTTGAACGCGAAGTGCCTCAGAAATGCAGCGGAGGGTTTGTGTGTCGATATGATCCAATTATCCGTAAACTTGAACTGCGAAGACCAAACGGCGATGTTATTATCGAACTTGATCAAGCAATAAATTCAAATTATATGCTTGGTGCCGGTGATACTGAAAAAAGACTAACTCCCTATGGTATTACCATTGATAAATGTCCAAATACATCAAAGGGGTTGAGTGTTGAATTCAATCCCGATGTTATTAAGCAGTATTATTCAGATGGGAATAGTTCTGAAATCAAAAGACTCTTGGTTAACAGGGACGGCAGTCATATAATTGAACCGGATCAGGTCATTGTTTTCTCAACAACCTCAAATACACGACCTCCTACGCTCTACTTTATATACCGAAAGCCAACTAATTATGATTTCGGCTCTGAACCTGTCACGCTGTATTTTGAGTACGATGCACAGATCGCTGGTGTACGACAACGATACTCGCAAACAGTTGAAATACTCCCTGGATGTATACAACCATCGGTTACACCATCGCCAACACCAACTGTCGGTCCAAGTATTACACCATCAATAACACCATCGGTTACCCCTACCCCATCAGATGGGCCAAGCCCAACAGCAACTCCTACACCGAGCACAGGACCATCTATAACACCATCTGTTACTCCAACTCCAGAAGTCGCCTGCTCATTTAAAGCGCTCGCTTTTGTTCAGGAATGTACACAATGGGAAGATAAAAACAGAGGCATTTGTGCTAAAGATGACAAAGGCTTTAATATTGGTAAACCAATCGTTGAGTCACAATATCGATTAGATGCAAATGCACCCCAACATGAGCTTCAATCTCCATCATGGGGAATTATTAATAACAAAAACCAAAATTCTAAATTAGTCTACAGCCCAAATCTTAAGGATCAATTTGGCAAAGCATTTACAGGATCACTTGTTGATGTCAATAAATTCGATCCTAGTGGCTGGGTCAATACTGATGCTGACATTCGGATTACGATTGACACAAAACGATATCAATTCCTGCCAACTGGAGGCAAAGAAATCCGCAAATCCACACCTGTTGCACCATCAA
>CAZKVU010000001.1:32286-34073 GCA_964556475.1 uncultured Gammaproteobacteria bacterium
GCACTTATCGAATTTAATAAAACCGCAACTGTTTTGCGAGATTTCGGCAACAACTTCAATGATCTCAGAAATGTGGTGGCAACACAGCTTCATCCAAAAGAAGGAACCTGTATTGAATGTGGCTTAGGAGAAGCATACAAACTCATTCAAAACAGACAGGATAAAAGCAGAACTCCTGTTGTTATTTTCTTAACTGATGGCTTACCAAATAGCAATCCAGGAGGACCACATCCAAAGGAAGGATATCAACCGCTTATTGATCGACAAGTTCAGAACCTCAAACTCGTTAATGGTATTACTATTGCGGCTATCGGGTACGGAAACCCTGCGCTCGCAAACAGCGGTGTAGAAGATCTCCCCGGTGCGCAATTTTATGACATGATAAAAAATATAGCGACCGATGAAACATGGGCCTTCTCTACTGATACGACAAAAGCCGCCGCGGCTGGATCAATCAAACAAATCTATAGCAAAATAACAAGCAGACTCAACTCCTGCGCTCAGACTCGCCACTTTATTGAAGAAATTCAGAAATCTGCAGACATTAATAATGATGGATTCGTGAATACAACCGATCTCACACGAATCTTTGACGCATATTTCAAACAATCAACAACAGGAGCAGCTGATGAATTGCCTGAAGATGTTAATAATGACGGCGTTGTGAACGCAATTGACGCGTCCGTTGTTATTGAAAATATTGGCGTTCAGGTGAAAAAATAAACTCACATGTCAATTTACCTATTGACATGTTTTAAAGCCAGTGATTACAATGAATGTCATGGAAGAACACAATCAACAATCAAACACAAATAGCGGAATGAACCCAATGTCAGCTGATATGCAGGATTTTCACAAGCTTCACCCGAATAAAAAACTCGCAATTTTTGGCCTTCTTTTACTCGTTTTCATTGTTGCGATTGGCTTCGGAATTATGCTTAACAAGAAAAGCTCGAACACAACCGGTCAGCCATCACAAACCGAAACAAGTACAGCCTCAGGTGAAGTTAAGCAAGGCGAAACCGCGCTCAAAATGATGATTGATCCTTCCTCACTTGCAGTTAATGGTAAGGCTAAAGTAACCGTTACGCTTGAGAATACCGCAGTTCAGGCAAGCGATATTGCTATCAATTACGATCCAAAGATGTTTAAAGCATCAGACATTATTAATGGTACTGTCTACGATGATATTTTAAGAAGCAACATTGACACAACAAATGGTCAGATACTTGTTAATGCTGCTGTAAGCGCCGCTAACCCACAAGATCTCCGCACTGGCGAAGTCTTTAGTTTTACATTAACCGCCCTTCAAGCTGGCAATGGCAAACTTGAATTCGATCAAGATCTTACCATCACAGCAAAGAACGGTATTAATACGCTTGGATTAGCAGAACCAGCAACTGTAACAGTTAAATAACACAAAACTCAGTGAAAACAATAATCAAAGGTAACAATAAGGGCGAAATCGCTTCTCTTCTTACTGTATTTTCTATGATGGTGATTGGTCTTGGTTTGGTTATCGGCTACAATTTCAGCAGAAGCAACCAGCCGACAAATACCAGAACAGAGGCACAAGGTGCACCTCAATACACACCAATTACCTCGCCAGTTCCAGATGTTGATGATGTCTGTTACCCAGTAAGTGATAAAGTTAACAGACTCATTGATCCTTACTGCCGAACAAGACTATTCCCTAATGACTTCAGTTCGGTTAAGAGAACTGCAGATCAATCAGCATTGAGCAACTTTAAAGACATCTTTACTAATCCTGAAAAACAGAATCCATA
>CAZKVU010000001.1:34173-50048 GCA_964556475.1 uncultured Gammaproteobacteria bacterium
CAGCATTGAGCAACTTTAAAGACATCTTTACTAATCCTGAAAAACAGAATCCATATGTGATTAAAATTACATCAGATACACCTCGAACCGCTCGATTATACGGTGGCCTTTGTTTCACCGGCAGAGGTGGCGATGTAACTTCAAACGCAACAACCAAAGTCTGGACAAGCTTGTTTAATGTCCGAAAGATGACCGATGGAAAAGGCGGTATCAAACAGCAAGAAAGCGATGTTAATGAAGCTAAGGCATTTGAAATCGTTGCTGCAGATAAGGCTGGTTCAGGTAGAAATTCACATCAGTTTGCAAATGCTAGCAAGCCTGTTTGTGTCTATACCAAAGGCGTCAATGTAAATGATGGTCAACCTACAACTCCATCAAATGCTGATAACCCTCTTTTATTCAGGATGGATATAAACCTCGATATGCTTGAGCAAAAAATCACATCTGCTAAAGTTCCTCCAACAGATGGTGTCCGTCAAAGAGTATTCGACACAGAAGACTGTAGCATCTATGTTCACTTAGACAGCAATACATCAAGCGATCCAAAAGACACATATAATATATTCAGAATTCCGCTTGAAGACTTTGTCGATCAGGCAACAAAAGATCGATTGTGCCCACTTCCAACCCCAACACCAACAGAAGTGTTAACGGTGACCCCATCAATAACCCCATCAATAACACCATCTGTGACTCCATCAATCACACCGGTTCCAGTGACATATAAGTGTTTTGAGCCAGAAAATTTGAATGACAAGGGCTGCCGAACCACATCACAATGTGAGCGTACGAATGAAGCTGGAGAAGCACTGGAATGTTTCCAGGTTTCCCTTCGAGGATCAAGCAGCTTGCCAATAACACCAGATCCACGAAATCCACAGCCAGACAGCAGTGACAGCGAAAGCGATCACAGCACAGATTCACTCAATGTACCAACAGCAGTTGGTGCTTGTGAAGATGGCGAAACATGCCGATGCTTACCAAAACGATGTCTGAACGGTGATTGTACAACATATCCGAAGGCATGTATGAATATCTCACCTACTCCAACATCTACCCCACCACCACCTGTTGCATGTGAATACAAGGCAGTGGCATTCATAGAGGAGTGTACTCAGCTTGATTCAAACGGTCGCTGTGTAACGGATCCAAATCAGCCGGAAAGATTTATGGCTAAGCCAATCGATAGCTCTGTACTTAATACCCAGTGGGCACCATTAAATGAAAAGATGCGCGATAACAGTACTAAGCAAGATCATTACTTCACTAACCGCGGTGCTACGAAGAATGCTGAGGGCGACGAAGTATTAACTGGCACCGATGACATTCGATTCCACGCCATGGGTTCAGACGTTACTGAGCGCGCAAGTCTTGAAGGGTTATTTAGATTTTTCAAAAAGAACAATTCACTTAAAAATGATTTAACATACAGCCTTTTCACCGATTCGCAGCAGCTCAAATCTGGGTCAAACCCATTAACAGCTGATGCTGAAATTCAACATGGACTGCAAAATGATAAATTGCGATATCCTGAGGTCTACAAAAATCATAAAACAAACGCAGAGGTTAAATTCTACTTCGACAAGAAACAGTACAGAGTGGTTCCTGGCGGAAACAAGATTTACAGCTGTGTGAATGATTATAAAAATGTATCAAACGGTACAGCAGCATGTAGCAACCCGGATAGCCAACCTATCGATCAAATAAATCGTGATAAAGTTCGTGGCTTAACCGTCGGCTGTGGTCAGGAAATCGTCTACGGAGTAACTCTTCAGAAGTGTGACTTTAACTATGACTACATATTTATTGTTGATACCTCAAATTCAATGACAACACCTGAAAATGATGATAGAAATGCTCCAGGCCCTGATAAATTAACAGCAGCTTCTGAACAATTAGCACAATTCGTTAAAGATATTAATGTGGTCGGACCTGATAGCAGAGTTGCAGTCGGCTACTTCAACACAGGCGTCGGCTTTGACATGACCAACGGGAGCCAAATCCTGACCAATTTCACACCAATCTCTGACCAAGCAAAGCTTTTGAACAGTGTTTCATACAATTCTTTGAAAGCTGTTGGACACGAAGGTACCTGTGTGGCTTGTGGTCTGCAAACAGCAAAGAAACTCGTAGAAGGACGCGGTACAGACAATAAGCGACGTCCAGTTGTTATTCTCCTCAGTGATGGAAACATCAATCAATTCCCAGGAACTCAGCAAGATATTGCAGCTCAAACAGCAGCAACATATGGTATAGCTGATGATTTGCAAAAAACAAATAATGGCAACATCACCGTTGTAACCATTGGATATGGTAATGCAGGTGGTGGTGCTTCAGATAGAGTTAACTTTAAAGACATGATCGAAAGAATTGCATCATTCCGTAAAGATAAGGTCACAAAGTGGGCATACGCAACAGATCCAGAAATAGCAACTTCAGGTGAAGGTGGAACAATCAATGAAATCGTCTCTAAGGTTCAGGAGAATCTCAACAGCTGTGCTGTTGCTGACCTCGCCTACCAGGAATTCATCAAGGCATCAGATATCAACAAGGATGGCGTGATTAACTCGCTTGACTTACTCATGCTCTATGATAACTATGCAAAGAGAGGCGAAAGCATTCCTGAAGATGTTAACAAAGACAGAGTTGTGAATGCTCTTGACGCATCACTCGTCATTCAAAACTACGGTAAACTTATTGAAACAGCATCAGCATCAACTGGAGGGCTCACAAACCCAGCCGAACTTGACACAACGCCAGCGAATTAAACCATGAGACGATCATTAGCATCATCCGTAGTCGTTCTTTCTTTTCTGATGGTTACGACATTTGCAGTTCTTATCGGTACGTCACTCACAACACGTGCACAAAGAGTTGCCACTTCCCCACAATCCCTTTGTTCAATGAATATTTCAGCCTATGTAAAGGAAATCAATGATCAGGGTGAAGAAGTACCTCTTGATTTTATGCAGCATCCTGAATTACATCAATCCTTATGGGGGATTTTTGATTCACGACGGTCAAGTAGTGCACCTATCCCCTTTAATCAGAACTCTCTTGCACAATATCAAGTATTTACAACCGACCGCTCATTTGTTCCCTTTCCTGATGATAATGAAATATATGATAAAGGGGAGTTTGCTTCCGTTACGCTTGCGTTTGAGCGCAATACGTATGATCTCGTGCGCAAAGAGATCAAAAAATGCTCTACAAACAAATCAAATGATTGGCTCTGCACAGGGACTGATAATAAGAACGCTGCGACATTAACCGAGACAGTACCGAACCTTCGTATGGACTGTGGTGTTCAACTTGAGTTTGGTTGGGTTGTAAGACCAGTCCCCACCCAAGCTCGCTCATCTACGGAGCAAAATTTCACAGGACAAGCAGGGAATACCAAAACGCCTGAAGCGATTAATAAGGCTGCTGACATAAACGGTGACCAGACCTTCAACACGCTTGATTTACTGGCAGTTATCACAAACTATGCACAGCGCGGTGATGATTTAGAGGCAGATGTTAACCACGATTCGGTTATCAACGCTCTTGACTATACTATTGTTGTTCATGCAATCGAAGCTCAATAATATCAGCCCATTCTCCTCTCATTAAGCTCTATAAAGTACTCGTTGACGACCCTATTTTATGCTAAACTCAATGTATGATGGGTGAATTGCATCATCGTTTTTTTAATGAAAATCACGAAAGTGGTATCACAACTTTAACGACGGTGCTCGCACTTGCCATTGTTGGTGTGGGATTGACCATTGGCCTTCTCATTCCTCAGCTACAAAACCCTCAAACATCAACTTCTCGGGCAGACGAAAATCCACTTGTAGGCTACATCCCAAACAGTGATATCGGGATTCAAATCAACGGCCCTACAAAACCAGGGAGCTGGGACTACGCAATCAACGGAACCCTTTGTTTCAATATGAATCCCCCGTCTGCCAATGGAAAATATCGAGTTGAATTGAGAATGCCGACAAAAAATAATCCTGCAGGAGAGGTGATTGGCGCATCAATCCGAGACATCGTAACCAATCCGGCAACAATTAAATGTACGCCCGAAGGCAGAGTCCGTAGAGATCCTGCATATACAGCCGTTTTTAATATTCCTGATAAAAACCAGTGGACTGAGGCATGTCCGGAAATACAAGTTCATGTCACAACTGAGGGTAATTGGGATCCGATTCCACAATCCCGTGTAGGAACACTGAACAGAGCACTTCTCTGCCCTGATGGTGTTCCGAGCGGCGCTACAGCTGCCCCAACCGTTGCACCAAGCCAACCAGCACCAACAAATGCAACTCAGCCAACATCTGCGCCGGCGCCAACAAGTGCACCTCGTCCGACATCAGTACCAAATGGATCACAGATTGATGGACGCATTACCGTTTATTCGTGTGTACAACCAGAAGCTGTTATCGTAACCCTCTGTGATCAAAGCGACAGTAATTGTTTCGAAGTCCCCTATAATCACGAAATTGTTTCTGAACAAAGCGTTTGGCATGAAGATGCTTCTCCAACAGACAGAACGCATACATATTTATATATAGCAACTCGCGATAGTAATAATGAGCTTCTCAAGCCGGGCAATACATATACCGTTCGCAGTGTTTCTGCACGCATCGTTACAAATCAGGGAACAAAAACATACACATCCCCTGCTCGAGATAAAGCCACAGTACAAACCCCTGCAACAAGAGACTTCACCATCAACACACAAGATGAAACATGTCAGTGTACATTCAGGGCTAAAGCATATATAAAAGATACAGATACAGGTAATGTTACGTCTGCACTTGATGCACCAGGCGCCGGAGCTCTGACCAACGGCATTATTAATGATCTACAGCTTGCATCACGTGGAGGCAAGCCAACATTTGGCTTTACCAATGGAGAAGCAGATACTGGTGAAGTTAATTTCTGGGAATCACGGAATAATAAAGAGGTGAGCTTCCCGTATGGACCTTATGGTCGAGATGGACAGGCACATATCAGACTTGTTGCCCCTGAATATACCGTCGTTGGTCAAGAATGTACAAGCTCTGGTGAGGTTAACGGATGCCCTGCCAACTTTAAAGAAGGAAAATATAGCGGATTTGCGAATGGTGAAGCAGGAAAAGACTTCCGCGATCTCCGGGTGGCCTGTGGAGTTAATATTGCGTATGGTTGGGTTGTGAAGGCAAAACCAGCATCTGAACAATCACCTTCGCCGGAAGTTACTCCACCAGGATCAGGTCAAGGTACTCAACCCTCAAGCGCTCTCTCTGAAGAAGCATTATTAAGCAAGAGAGAAGGCTTTGGCGCAAATGTTACCGGAGGCCAAGGCGGGCAGGTTTTAACCGTGACAAGCCTAAGTGATAATGTTGAACATCCTGAAGATGGAACACTGCGCTGGGCTCTTGAAAAATCTGAACCAGCTACTATTCGTTTCAATGTAAATGGCGTCATTAACCTGAGTGATGATATTGAAGTTCAATCGAACAAAACACTTGATGGTAGAGGTAGTGATATCACAATTTCAGGCGCAGGATTCAGCTTGGGCAGTACGGAAAATGTCATCATCACAAATATTAAGATGATGAATGGTAATCAGGCTGGACAGGCCGAATGTGACGCACCTGGAACTGGAGATGCTATTGAATTGCGCAATAGCAGCCGAATTTGGATAGATCATGTAACATTGTCCAATTACTGCGATGGCTTGCTTGATATTCTTACAGGAAGCCATGATGTAACTCTTTCCTGGTCTAAACTTCAAAATCACAACAAGACAATGCTGATTGGAAATGATAATAATCGCGGTGCAACAGATCGAAATATTACCGTTACTCTACATCACAACGTGTTCACCGATGTTGTACAGCGTGTTCCTCGAGTACGATTTGGCAGAGTTGATGTATATAATAATTATTATCGTAACTGGTTTGATTATGCCGTAGGTGCATCAAATCAGAGCCAGGTCATTGTTGAAGGCAATGTATTTGAACCAGGTCAAAACACATCTGACAAAAAAATAGCAATAGATCGTGTTGGAGATGACCCAGCAAACGGTATGAATCGCTCAATGAATAATCTTTTGCTTAATGGAGCACAAGATAAATCTAACGAGCCTGAAAATGTCTTTACCCGCCCCTATACTGCAAACATAGAAACAGCAACAGAGAGCCTCAAACAAAAATTGCTTGAAGAAGCTGGTTTCCTCTCCCCTGCATATTATCAGCAACAATTTGGTTTAAACTTCAACACCTTTAATACCGACCTTAACGGTGACGGCGTAACAAATACATCTGATCTTGTATATTGTATTGATGAATATGGAAAGTCCAGCGATTCTGAGCAAGATCTCACATGTGATTTGAACAAAGATAAATCGGTAAATGCGGTTGATTACTCAGCTGTTATTGATAATTTTCAACTCAGACAATAATGAATATAATGAAGACGCGCCACAGCTCTAAAATTGGCAATACAACGGCACTTCTTTTGGTCGGGGTCAGTATTGTTGCTCTTGCAGCTGGACTAATCGGTCTTGCAATCAGCAACCGTTCAGTCACGCAGCAAACAGAAGCTGCCAGTATGAATAGTCAGGTACGACTCATGACCGTACAATCAGGCGATTCAGGCTGTACGCAGCGCGTGTCAAAAACTGGTGATTCATCGATCAATGTATGCGGTCGAATTTGTTTTGCGCAAAATTATCAATCCGGTGGTTCTGATACAGGCTCACTGTATCTAACCGATGGTACTGGTGCCCGCGTTCATGAAGGAAATGTTTCATTTACTTTTAATATTGCTTCCGTTGATTTCCCGGCTCCATGTGAATACACTAATCGTGATACCGGTGAAGCTGAGCTTAAAAATGGTCAGGCAACAAAATCTAATTTATTTAATATTCCGCTATCGTTTGGTTCAAAACTTTCTGATTCATATTGCCCAGATATTTATGTGAATTATCGATCACGCGTTGTAAGTGGTCGTCCCTTTGCAAAAATAAGCCTGCGAGATGCTGGTCTGTGTAAGCCAGAACCAACTGCTGTTCCCACTGCACAACCACGACAGGAACAACCACAGACTACTCCAGAGCCCCAAAGAGAAGTTGGCGGAAAAGTTACCGGTACGCTCTCTGTATATTCATGCAAAAAACCAGAGTTCGTTGGCATCGAAGTGTGTAGTGACGAAAATTGTAACGAAACAGTGTCACTCCCCTACAACCAGTCAGCACCAACAGCTGAAGTAGAAAATGGTTTGTGGCTTCAGGATAATAATACAGATAATACCTGGATTTACCGCTATTCATTCTCAAAGTTCAAAGGTAACCAGCTGGATAGCAATTCAATATATCTTTTCAAAGGAGCTCACGCAAAGATCGACTCCCCTGCTCAACCCAATCAAGCTTTCTACTATTCTAATCGTGAAGTAAACCAAGCACTGCCTGTTCGACCTGGTGACCGCCAAGATTTTACTGTCGACGCCGCTAAAACCTGCGGATGTCCGTTTAACGCAACTGCATATGTACGCAGTGGTGCAACCGGTGAAATCATCACAGACTTTGACAAAGAAGTAACGGTTTATGGCTCTGCAAACAATAAACAAATTGTTGACCGCGGTGATAAACCTGTCCAATCATCACCATTTAAGGGCGGTCAACTAAAAGTTAATGTCCCGAATTTCGTTACAAATGTCGCAGGAAGCTATGGAGAGGATTCGCTGGCAAATATTAAACTTTATGCCCCTGGATATGTTGTAACAAAGCAAAAATGTGTCAGCACAGGCTCTGTAGACGCCTGTCCAACATATACAAAATCATATGAAAAGAGCGGCGACCAGCTTGGAAGCCCGATGACCTTTGAAAATGTGCGTGTTGCCTGTGGTGTCAATGTTGAGTATGGATGGTATGTCCTCTCCCCGACCCCAACACCGACACCTGCTCCGCAAGTTGGAAATGTTGAAGTGCGCGTGTTCAGCTGGGTAGATGGTGATACAGAAACTCCTTCAACATGCTCATATAACCAACTAAGTTCCTCTATCGGCAGAGGCGGCGTGTATAAATTCCTTGGCGAATGCGAACTTGAATTAAAAGACAGCAGCGGGAAATCAGTTGTTACTCAAGAGCTTGATAGCTATGATGCTGAAAAAGGCCGCCCAGGATGTAACTATCATAAATTTGAAAATATCCGCCCCGGCAGATATTCGTTACGCGTTGGCGGATTAACCTCATTATTCAACAGTCAATGTCGAGATGCTCGTGACTTTGAAGTAAAAGCTGGTGAAACTGTACAAGTGCCAGCAATCTTCTCTGTTGACTTAGATAAATGTGACCCAAGACACCTCACTGAAACAACGTGTAGTAATTGTCAGGATGCCGGTGGTCGGTGCTTAACACGCTACCAGGAAGGCTCAAATGCTCGATTATGTTGTGTCGGTGGCGGAGGCGACGATGGCGGTGGAGATGGAGGCGGTGGAGGTCAAGGAGAATGTTCAACAGATAAAGGCCTTCACTGTACTGGATCTGCGGCAGATAATCCACGATATGCAAATAACCCACAAGCCCGTTGCGACGATGCTGGCTTAGGTCAGGCATATGGCTGGTGCGGCGCTGGCAATAATGCATGCTGTTATGCAAAAGGTTCCGGAGGCGGTGGTAATCCCGGAGGTGATCCTGGCAATCCAGGAAATCCAGGTGATCCAGGAGCTCCAGGTACGCCTGGTACACCAGGCACTGGCGATAACTGTAATTACAGCGATACTGATGAAGAGGCATGTAATGCTGAATGTTCAAACACTTGCTACTATAACAGCAGCACCTTTAACTATTGCTGCCCAGCTTCTGCAGGGGATCCTGCACCCCCTCCTCCAGGAACAACAGACAGCTGTAATCAAAGTGGTGGCACATGTCGCGCAGCTTGCAGCTCAAATGAAAGCGAAGTTGCTGGTCCCGGACTATGTTCAGGTTCAACGCCACGATGCTGTAAACGAACAGTCACCCCTCCACCAACTCGCACATCACCCACACCAGTAGAACGCCGATGGTACTTTATTGAACTCGACCTCGAGGGCAGATCTCAAAACGAAGACTCAGTAATCCCTCAATTCTGCGAACCTGGTCGTAGAAATTGTGTAAATTTGGATAGAATCGATATCAGAGAAAGTCTCATTCCTTTTACAAGAGATTATCATGACACTGTTGAAAAACTACTTCCAACAAATAAAACGTATGTTGCAACATGTGAATTTACCAGCTTTAATCGTATTAATTCAACGACACGCAGAAATTGTACAGAAAAACCAGTTAATCCAGGAGGGAGACCTAAATTTACTCTTACACACAATGAGACCGGTTCGTTCGAAGGTGATTTCGCTGCAAGGAGCGGTTTTGCAGAAGGAAGATTTGAATCAAATCGCCTGGATCTTGATGGAAACGGTATCATCAACACGCTCGATATGGCAATTCTGAAAGATGCCTATGCGAGCTCCAATGCTCCAGCGAGTCAAAACATTTCGAGCTCACAGAACCCTGACATTAATGATGACGGCAAAGTAAATGCGCTCGATCTTTCATACCTTATCAACGCCTTTGGACTCGAAGTAGTCAAATAAAGTAAGCGCATATTCTGTATTTGACATTCATTTTAAGAGATAGTTATAATGAATGTAGCGCGCTATGAAAAATTTTTTGATTTCCTTGCAGAAGGATATTTTTGAGTTTAAAACTCTATCCCCCCAGGTCAAATTTCTACTGGCTATCCAGGTTGTTATTCTGTTTATTTTCAGTATTCTTGTAGGCGTCCTTTTCTCACCTCAATTTAATAAAAAGGTTCAGCAAAATCCTAATGGCAACCCAAATAGTGCTATAGCTGACCGAAATTCCACACAGCTATCTATTGAACCAAAAGATGAGATTGTTAAAGTTGGTGAAAGCAGGCTGATGTCTGTACATTTGAAAGGGTCATCGGTGACAGCCGTTGATATTGTTTTGAATTATGACCCGGCCATGCTCGAAGTATCAGACGTTACGAACGGTACGGCCTTTGGGCGGGTCATCATCAACAAGGTTGAGAAAGGTAAAATATACTTCTCCGCTGCCCAGGACGTAACTAACGCTCAAAAAGTTAATAAAAATGATGATGGAGCTGTTTTTGGATTCAAAGTTACGGCTCTCAAGAAAACAGAAACCGCAAAGATTGAATTTTCACTTGATGAAACAATCACCGCAGAAAATGGTGAAAACAAGTTAGGAATTACCCAATCAGCAAGCATCCATGTTTTCGATTAAATTACTATCACATAAAAAGCAAAGGCATGGTGAAATAGCCGCAACATTAACGGTGCTTGCGATGTTTGTGCTGACGATTGGAGTTCTGTTTGGAGCATCGCTTGTGAACCAGACCAGCCCAGCGAGCCAGACCGAAGCATTTGGGGTAAGTGGCGTTAATCCACTCACAACGACAGGTTTCAGCATGGATTACACACGCATTGACCCAGCTCGATCAATCAATCCAAAACAGGCAATTTTATATGGAACCATTTGTTTTGATGAAAATCCCCCACTCAATGGTAGGTTCAAAATCGAGGTTTATGCAGTAAAAACCGGAGAAACAAATCGCGTTCTGGCTGGATCGTCTGTTGAAAAAACAGCAACATCACCACAAACACTGCGCTGCAGCGGGGGGCGTCCGACATCGTTTGGTGCAGTCTTTACGAAATTACCTGAAGGATTCACCGCAGATAACCTCGATAAGTATTTTGTCACCCTAACTGTTAGCAACGGGTGGGAAGATACAGGATTTGCTCCAAAAACCGATATCGCCACCATTGCGAAGACCGCAGTTGGCTCATTACAATCTCAGGGAAGCGAAGGTACAGACACACCAACGCCGTCTGCGAGCCCAAGCCCAACAAAAACACCAACCCCAACAGTATCACTACCTTCTGCTAACAAATGCTGGCAGGCATGTACAAAAACAGACCCAAGTGGAAACCCTACAACATTTGATAGCATATGTGGCGATGGACTTGAATGTAAGTGGGCTGGTCTAGGAACACCTCGACCTGACCAAGAACGTTGTCTTGATACAGCAGCCGGGTGCAAGTGCGTACCACCAAATGTGTCGATAACAGACAAATGTAATACACAGGCCTGTGTTTGTAGTACCGTCAAGATGTGTGATAACAGGATTGTCATCTCTGGAAGATTAAGCATCACCGGAGATATTCCTGTTGATGAACATGGAAATAAATACCGTTTACAGGTGAAAGTATGTCAAAGCATTAAGGATCCAAACGGTGTTAGCAGATGTGGTGATACGACTTTGGGAACTCAAATTATTGAACCTGATAATCCTACCTTCACATTTGCAGGTTTACCTCAAATTGCTGACAAAAAATTCGGTATTTTGGTTTCAGACAAATATGTCAAACCTGATGCTGATCAATTATCTTCATTAGAAGTTGGAAATTACATTAAAATCGAATCAGAGAATTGTAATAATGGCCAAGAAGCCGGAACTGAACGTGAGCAGCCAGCGAGCTCAAAATTCCAATGTTTTGTTCTGATTCCAAACGCTGCAGCACCAGCATGTAAGGCAGAAAATGTGAATTATAAAGTTCCATTACCAACAAACACACCAACACCAATACCAACAAATACCCCTATTCCAACAAACACGCCGTCACCAACGCCAAAGTCAGAGGCTGACAGAACACTCAAGTTCCAGTTTGAGATAAGAAACTATACAAGCATGACTCTTATCCGCTGTAACAATCGAGCACAATGTAGTGTGGAGGAAGATCCAAATAATCCTGGTGAGCCAAAATACAGCAATGGCCTTACGATAAAGAATGTTAAATATGAAGTCTGCTCGGTCATGCCAAGTGGTGATAATAGCACTAATTGCTCTGGGGTGAAAACTATCGACCTTGGAAACCTTGGTCCGGTAAACGCAAGCGGCATGAACGGGAACCCAGCCAGAAAAGATAGCGACCCATATATACTTGCTCCATATGCAGTCAGACCAATCGTAAGGAACTGCCGAGTAGAATTTAGTGATAACACAGGAGTTAATTGCGAATTCAAAGACCCATCACAAACGCCACCTCCTACAAGTGGAACAGGTAACAGGACACCAAATAATCCCGATGATGCCAAATGGTATCTTAACATTAAAGTTTTCGGTAAGAGTGATGGGGGTGCAGCACCTATTCCATATTTCGCCTCTCAAACTGAAGCAAGTGATGTATCTGGCAATAGTTGCGTGAATGTAGATGATTATTCACGACTTGTACTCGCCTATGGAAAGACAGACGGATCGTCTAATCTCAATCTCAATCCGAGCTTTTTTGAAACAACATCTGATCTTGATCTTCCCGAAGATATTAACTTTGACGGAATAGTCAATGCATTCGACATGGCTATTCTGCTCTCTAATCTGGGTACAGGTTCTGGGTGCGCATTCAATCAATAAATAGAATTTTACAAAATCACGCGAGGCAATAAGACTTTATTCAAAAAGCCCTTGTGTTTCCGGAGCAGTATACGGCGTAAGTTCCTCGTTCTTTTTCCTGCGACCATTAGATTTTCCTGAAGATGTTTTTTTAGTTTTTTTTTCTGCGGTTGGGAAAGCGCCTAATTCTTTAAGCTTCCACATAAATAAAGCCCCTTTTTTTCGCGCTGTTGAATCAATGACAAATCGAAGCGCTTCTTCGAGAATTGGACGCGGCATTGTTTTCGCCAACTTTATATACATGCTTTTGCGCTTTTCTTCGCCAAGCTTCTCAGCCAAATGCACACCAAATGACTGATATTCTCGCGATATATATTTATCTTTTGTCGGATTAAACCTTGATAATATATCTTTAACGCTGTCCATAAAGTTCATTGAACTGCTTGAGGATTAATGGAAAAATAGCCGAATGTAATTGTGATGCTTCATTCATGGTGAAATTATCAAGCACATAAGACTTGCCGTCAACACGAAATTCATTTCCATCCCGATTATCAATGCCAATTCTGATGCGGGTAAAATCCTGTCTGGCGATATTCTGCTCGATAGAATTAATGCCGTTGTGCACTTTTGGACCAACGCCATTTTGAATTTTAAATTCACCGAAATGAATGTCTAAATCGTCGTGTGCTATGAACATATTATCGGCTTGAATTTTATAGTAATCCATGGCTTTCCGGACCGATTCTCCCGAGTTGTTCATAAATGTCTGAGGTTTTAATAAAAGTACGCGGCCAAGTACCTCGTGATTTATTTCACACGTAAGACTATTTATTTTTTTATCCAGCGAGAATTGATCTTTCTGAGCGTGCGAGTCGTATGTTTGTGCGAAAAAATCAACAAACATAAAGCCGGCGTTGTGCCGATTTTTTGCATACTCTTCACCTGGATTCCCAAGTCCAATTATTAATTTCATAGGCATAGTATACTCGATTTTCAATAAAATGCAGGTCTGAACCTACAAAAATCAAGTCTTTTCATCCCCCGTACATCCGAGCCTATACAATTTCTATAGGATATGATATAATGTTCGGATGTTAGCCACGTTCCTACAATACTTGATTGCTCATGGTGTGCCTGAAAACACGGTAACTTTTATGCTGTACCTGCCATTACTAGCAACAGTTGTTACCTTTTCACGGTATATTTTGGGCATTAAATCGCTCACCATTTATGCTTCCCTGCTCTTAACCTTTGCTCTTTTTCAACTGGCACAAACTGGCCGCGGAGCTGTTGATCTTACAACCGGCCTCATCCACGGCGGCGTCCTCATTATTACAACAACAATCATCGCATTTATACTACAAAGCCTCACAAAAGAAATTCGCATGCATTACCTAGCAAAAGTGAGTCTCATCCTCACAAGCGTCTGTATTGCCGTGCTCTTTTTGATGTATATATTTATACAGTTTAACAGCCACACGTTCGTCAATCTCAATCCACTCTCTATTGTCATCATCATTTTGGTAATTGATATTTTCATGCGTGGATATTTACGAAAAGGTTCAGATAAATCAGCCCTTCTGATAACTCAAACAATTATTTTATCGTATACATTATTCTTTATAATGGCTCAGCCTACCATCGCTGAATTCCTCATCGACCATCCGGAAATTGTGCTCTACAGCATCTTGATTAATATCTTCATTGGTCGATGGAAAGGATTTAGATGGAGTGAGTACGTCAGGTTTAAGAATATCAAGTTGCCTGAACCTGCAGACACCTATGATACCACCTATACTCAGGAAAAATGACCGTATCCTCGGTCTGAACGAACGCAATATTGAGTATGTCCGTAAGTACAATACAGCTTCGGCAAAACTTATTGCTGATAATAAAATCCTTACCAAGCGCATACTCAAAAAAGCATCAGTTCCTACAACAAAAATCATCAAGATTGTTCGCTCTATTGAGGAGCTAGAGAATTTTGACTTCTCTACTCTGCCAAACAGCTTTGTTGTCAAGCCAGTTAACGGTGTTGAAGGCGGCGGTATTCTAATTGTCTATAATACCGATAAAAAAGGCCGATTTGTAACTGCTCAAGGAAAAACATTTACTCGCGATATGCTCATTACCCATATGCAGGATATTATGGAGGGTAAATATTCGCATAGCTACATTCAGGATTCTGTTCTCTTTGAAGAGCGAGTTCGACCACACAACCGATTCCGCCCATATACTTTTAAGGGTACCCCGGATATTCGCGTTATTGTATTTAGGCGTGTGCCGATTATGGCGATGGTGCGCTGGCCGACCCTTGAATCAGAAGGTAAAGCCAACTTTGCTCAAGGAGCGGTTGGGAGTGGAATTGACCTCTCAACCGGCGTTACTACGCACTCAATCAAAGGATCAAAAAAAGGTCAATTTTCTCAAATCGAATTTGTCCCGAATAGTCGCGAACGCTACTCAGGTTTTAAAATTCCCTACTGGGATAAAATCCTAACGTATTCAGTCCAAGCAAGCGTAGCATCGAAGATTGGTTTTTGTGCGATTGATTTCCTGATTGATCGCGAATTAGGCCCGCTTGTTGTTGAGATGAATGCGCGACCAGGATTGTCTATACAACTTGCAAATAATGATGGTATGAAGTGGCGGCTTGAACATGTAAAAGATATCCGCATAAAATCAGAGGCGCACGCAATACGTTTAGGTAAGGATTTATTCGGTGGTGAAGTTCAGGAAGAAATCGAAGCCATTGCAGGTAAAAAGTTAATTTCTGTTATTCAACCGATTAAATTATTCTCTAAATCGCGTAAGAAAAATATTGTTGTGAAAGCGAAAATTGATACCGGGGCGTATTATTCTTCTATTGATACTGCACTTGCTGAGGAATTGGGTTATGGTGATGCGATTAAACTTTTTGAACATTTTGACGTTCCAGATTTCTTTGCGACAGAAGCAGATGCAAAAATCTGGCAGGAAAAACTTCACGATGAGCTGATTTCTAAAAATCCAGACATTGTTAATACACATATTATTGTCAATGCAAATGGAAGAAGCTATCGAATTGCTCTAAATATCTTGGTGACTATTGAAGAAAAGCCACTCGAGATTGAAGTAAATGTGAAAGACCGAAGTCAGTTACGATATCCAATGGTTGTTGGACGACGAGATCTTAAAGAGTTCCTCGTTGATCCGGCAATGAAAAAGTAATCAGAATACCTCTGCTCCCGAGGAAAATGTGCCGAAGAAAGGATTCGAACCTTCACTCCTTACGGAACACGTCCCTGAAACGTGCGCGTCTACCAATTCCGCCACTCCGGCTAGAAGTATATTATACAGGGTCTGACCCTACAAGGCTTGCATCATCCATCATTTTCACGTACACTCAAATGAGCATGTATACATATACATATGAAGGCCTTG
>CAZKVU010000001.1:50148-53272 GCA_964556475.1 uncultured Gammaproteobacteria bacterium
ATCATTTTCACGTACACTCAAATGAGCATGTATACATATACATATGAAGGCCTTGAGCCTCGGAAAAGCGGTAAGGAAGATTCCGGATTCCTCGGTAAAATTACAAACCGTTTTACATCATATTCACCATCGTCGGAAACAGTCAAGCGCCATACTGCATTTCTATTAGTGCAGGCGGTGTTTATTCTGGTATTGGCAGTTGTCAGCATGTACACCGAACTTCAGGCAAATGTCGCTGATGCAGAAAGCAAAATGCTCACCTTTGAGCAGCAGCTTGCACTTGCCCACAACAGCCGTACTAATCAAATGTCACAATCAAGCGCTGTACTAGGAGCAAGCAACAACCAAACTGATTCACAGCAAAATTCAAACAACAATAAGCAAGACATTATCATCAAAGACATCAATGAAGAAACCGATTCAACTCTCCCCGATTCTGCTGAACCAAGCAAAGATGAATATGTTATTGCAGTTTATGGTGATTCTATGGTTGATACCATGGGCGAACGCCTCGAATATCTCGAGCATGAGCTTACAAAGAAATACCCCCATACGCATTTTGACCTCTACAACTACGGCATGGGCTCAAACAATGCTGAAGACGGCATCTCGCGATGGGGCAAACCATTTCACTATATGGACCGAAACTACCCACCGATTACAGAAATCAAGCCTGACATTATTATCATGGGCTCGTTTGCATACAATGTGTTTACCCCACACAATCGGGATCGACACTGGCTCGCATTAACCGATTTGGTTCAAAAATCGCAACAACTTACACCAGATGTCTACATGCTCGCAGAGATTGCTCCACTTCGACGAGGATTTGGCTTCGGGCCAAATGGCGTTAACTGGTCGCCTGCTACTGCTTATGTTCATACTGGCAATATCATCGAACAGCTTAAAAATGCAATAGGATTATCGCAGACTTTGCAGGTCCCCCTTATCGACACATACACCCCATCTCTTGATGGAGACCGTGAAGAAGGTCAAAGTAAGTATGTCAATCCAAGTGATGGTATTCACCCATCAGTCGCTGGACATCAATTTATCGCAGAAATCATTGTTCAAACCCTCGAGCTGAAATAAATATTAATGGTCCCATTCGATCGCTCGAAGCCTCTTCTGTTCGAAAACCTATATGCTATACTACATAGATAGCTTTGATAGGCTCAGGAGGTGTCGCGTACTATACACAACTTGTCGGCCCCTGGCCACAAAACAGAACATTTATAACTAGGAGGTGTCGCATAGTGGCCCATTGCACGGGTTTGCTAAACCCGCATACCGAAAGGTATACGAGAGTTCGAATCTCTCCACCTCCGCAAACTTTATTCAGAAACAGAATCCAAAGAAAGATACATATTTGAATCGAGTTCGACATCTGTAAAGGTAATGACGTATCCATCAATATACTTCTGGGTAAATGTTCTACTCTGATTGAAAGATTCATCTGATGAAGCACGCAGCGTTATATTAGGTAGCTGATCATAATTCACCCCAAGCATCTGACTCGTATCAAATGATACGTCAACAGCGCCAACATCTCCCTTTTTCTGTACGAACCACATATTTCCTGCTCCATCAACAACATCTACCCCAGAATTATCATTGCTTCCAAACATCATAAAATCTCCGTTATCAAGATTGCGCGGATTCTTTACTGTTATGAGGTTATTATTTTGCGGACGTGAAATTATTTGTTTAATACCTGATACATCTTCGTAACCAATTCCGAACACATTATGATTATATCGTGAGTTTTTCGTATCATCCCAGATCAAATCCTGTGAGGTGTTTACATACATTGTCGGCAAAGTCATACCATATTTATGAGCAAGGTACGACTGTATTCTGAGCATATCAATATCACTAAGAGCTTCATGATAAAGAATCACCTCACTTATATCACCAGTAAACGCCTGCTCAGGATCAAAGCCTCCACCAATACTATCCTGATCTTGCCCAAGAATATACGTCCCACCAGGTTGATGACCGGATGTACCATAATGAAACAGCTTTCCAGATCCATCAAGATACACGTCTGTATTGCCAACGAGCTCATTATTTCGAACCGCTACAACGTGAATCAATCCGTCCGCGCTATTTTTATCCAGTTTTTGTTCCTTGCCATTCTTGAATAGCCATAATTCTGCAGGGTTAAAAAGAAGAAAGTCATTTGTGTCTATTTCTGAGGCGTATGAAATAATTCCTCCATATCGATCTGTCGGCTTCTGACTATACACAACAAATTGAGTATAATTTTTACTCTCACCAGTCATATTAAAATTACTTCTTCCCAAGTAATCTGTTAAGCGGTCGTGATTAAATCGTACTGCGGGATAATAATTCATTGACTCCTGAATATATTGAGGCTGTGTACCAAATGCATATGGTAAATCAGAAGTTAAATCATTAGCATTACCACTCTGATCAAGCCACGAAACTACGTGATCATTCTCTACTTGAACACCTTTATCAGCCCGTAGCCAGAGTGCAAGCCCTGAATTCTCACCACCAACACCGCCTGGTCCAATTATTGTCGCGGGGTCAATCTGATTTGCATTTTTAAATGAT
This sequence comes from uncultured Gammaproteobacteria bacterium, assembly GCA_964556475.1. GTDB lineage: Bacteria > Patescibacteriota > Microgenomatia > UBA1406 > HO2-37-13b > CAZKVU01. The sequence goes on from CAZKVU010000001.1 coordinate 52,729, forward strand.
GTAAATGATGATAGGTCAAGGATTTTCTTTCCCGTCAAGAAAGTAAAATAGATTTCATTATCTACATATACGTGTGAAAATGTCACCTGACCGTTTTCTACTGATGATGGTTCATATATACGTCCATGCGCAAAGTCTGTATCATCAGCAACCACCAGCGCCATCTCGCTCGTATCAAGTCCAGCAGATTGAACAGGCTGCATTGCTATTGAGATAGAATTTATTTCAGGCGACATCTCTACTTTCCAGATCCGTTGCAGCATATGCGCAAAAGCCGGATGTACACTTGGGATATTTTGAATTGGCTCGTTATTGTCGCCGATGACTGCAAAATTTTCATCAGCTACATCCTGAGGCAGATTAACCGAAAGGATTGAACCATCATCATAACGAATCTCTCCATGTAATCGATTAAAGTCTCCCCGATCATTACGAACAAGGCTCATCATGTTATGTGAGTAGGCCTTATTCTCAATGCTGTTCCACATATCTTCCAAACCATCTTGAAGGTTTATATTATATTTAAGCCTCAGATATGTTTCGA
>CAZKVU010000001.1:53372-56010 GCA_964556475.1 uncultured Gammaproteobacteria bacterium
TCTTCCAAACCATCTTGAAGGTTTATATTATATTTAAGCCTCAGATATGTTTCGAGATACCGTCGTTCATCTTCAGATATCTGTCGGTCAAACTGGATTACTTCTGATATCTCTGAATTGAAACTCCCAATCGTCATATCGCCGAATTGAGCGATATCATGGCTGGAGAAATGTGCATCAGTACCACCTGTCATAGCTAAAGCAGTCCCATTCAGCAGGACATCCGTAATTCCAAAAACATTTTCAGTGCGAATTGTGACAATATTGAGGCTGTTTTGAATGTTTGCTTCTTTTGGTACACTCCAAGATCTTCGTTCCTCACCCTTTGTTATGCTCATTGAGTTGCCGACGCTTACGCTGTACTGTTCATCACCATTAATTGAGAATGATAAAACTTTATTATTATCCTGTGGAGAGGTGTTTTTGAATACAAGAATCTGGGTTGACGAGCCGTTATCACCAAAAAACCGCTTTTTTTGTACAGTCTTAATCTGCAACGGCTGAATTTCATTTTTGTCATACCTCAGCCATGTTTGTAACCCGTCAGTAATTCCTGCTGGGCCTTTTTGAGATGATTCTGCCAATGTTGAACTACCTAAGACAGATCCGACTAAACTTGCTTCGCGTGATTTCTGCTGTAGCACATCATTCAACTGAGCAATTTCTTCTGATGAAAAATGAATATCTTTCTGAAGGTCGACCTGTTCTTTAACAGTCGTATCAAAAACAGTGCCGGTATCTGTATATAGTTTGGGGCTCTGTAAAGATAAAAGACTAGATCCAAGCACTGCGCTGATGATCCATGCAAACAACGACATCATATATATCATATTACCTTATATTGAAGCCCCATTGCAAGAAGATGTCGTACTTTTATTACATGTGCTGCAGTTACCAACTACCACCGCCGCCGCCGCCTCCGCCGCCGCCGCTGAATCCACCTGAAGAAAAGCCAGATGAGCCTCCTGTCGACGATCGTGGAGGAATTGAAGCGGCTTGAATAGAATTCATCGAAGAACGAAGGCTGTCTGCGAAAAGCACACTATTAAACGGACCTGTGCGATATGAACTGTACCATTCGGGTTCATGCAAATCGATGCCTTTAAAGCGCTCCATCCACACTTTCTCCACCCCAAATGCAATAGCAAAAGGTAATAACTTCTCAAAAAGTGTCTGCACATCTTTAAGATGGAAATATTCTTGTGCCTCAAATTCAAGCCGCGTTGACTGACTTTTCAAGAAATTCAGCAGGCCTTGAGCTTTTTTAGCTTCCCTTGCTCCGAATTCGGTTTTCCGAGGCATGTTTCTACCGAATATGAGTGCCGCAATGAGAAGGAAAATATTCATAGATATAAGCGAAAGTATCGCTATAACAGCATAATAGCTTCTGGCTCTCTCAGGATTTGAAGGGAAAAATCCATCATCTACAAGTCCGTTATATACCATTTCTGATATGTCTGGAATACTTGAATACAATTTTATATCTTTCACTTTGACTTCATTTTCTGATGAAAATATTTTGTCGAGCAACGTTCTTTCATAATTAAGCACAGTCTTATCGGCGGCATAGTCTTTGTCTGTTCTAACGAAGTAAATGCTCTTTTTATCCCTTTCTTCTATCCTCAGATATCCCCTTCTCGCCAGGTCAACAATTGCTGCAGAAAAATCCTCAAGATCAACTACCTCGTCAATTAATGCCCCTGCCTCACCCGGGGTAAGTATCCTCCCCTTTTCATTTTTTGGGCCCTCATAGTAGGCCGTTACAGCAGGACCAACATCGGGATCTCTCCCCTGCTTGAACCACTTTACAATGATCCACAATGGATATACGATGTACCAAAAAATAACAAGGATTCCTAAACTGATGAGTACTATTTTCCCAAGTATCGTTTCAAAAAAAGGTACTACTTTTTCGGGCAATAATTCAGCCACAACCCCCTTGGGAAACCCAACCACAATAGTTATACCCTCTGATGGCTGCAACGGACGTGTAATATTAAAATCAAGGTCGGTAATAGTACAATCAGTCTCATCGGTACTTCCATAAATACCAATCAAGCAACGCTTCTGAACGGGTATGCTCGGGTCAATATCCTGGAAATCAACACGAACGTGTGCTTTTTCAATCGGCACATCCCATTCAGTTCCAACAGCATTCCAAAAAAGCTCATCATGATCAGAAAAATACTCGATGCCTCCGGAAACTACATATTCAATAACATATGTATGCTCCCCGCTGATAGTCTTATTTGGGTCACCAATACGAATGTTGAAATTATTGCCTTGGATTTTTTCGATATGCTTATATGAGGAGCCGCTTTCATCTGTAACAGACTGAACATCAATTTTCATTGCGTATGTGACTTGCTTCTGGGTTTTTTCATCAACACCGGATTTTGTATATGGAATATCGCGGAAAATTCCATGCCGTTCATTGGCGCCAAAATCATAATTAATCCTCTCCGAGACAAATATTCGTCCATCTTTTTGAATATCGAACAAGACGTCATACGAACGTATTTTTTCTGAATAGTCAAGCAAGTAATCTGTATTTTGTGCATTAACCACCTGAAAATTCGACAAAATGTATCCTGCGATCAAAAATATCCCTAACATACCTGCTAAGCCCGATAATATC
>CAZKVU010000001.1:56110-64314 GCA_964556475.1 uncultured Gammaproteobacteria bacterium
AATGTATCCTGCGATCAAAAATATCCCTAACATACCTGCTAAGCCCGATAATATCTGCCGCAATTGTAAAAGTAAGCTGCTCTTAGTACGCATACTCCTAGTGTAGCATTAATTGCTTAGTGCGTGATACAATAACTGCATGCCGAATAAGAGTTCGTCTGTAAAGTTTGAACTCGCAGAGGATGTCCAAAAACTGATTGAAATGCTCGTAATCGAGCTCGATTTACAGCATATTAAATCCGATCGTATCTTTTGTGTTCGTAGTAATCAAAGCAAAGCTCGTGCTTATGCACGAATCTGGGGTTTATCACGCATCTTCCAAGTTGCTGCCGGATATAAACCTACATACGTTATCGAGGTCCTTTCCGAACACTTTGATGAACTTACCGATGAAAAAAAGTTGAAGGTGCTTATACACGAACTTCTTCATATACCGAAAACTTTTTCAGGCGCACTGCTTCCCCATAATGGTCGACATCACAAAGTAAATGATGCTGCTGTACATAAACTTTTTCAGAAATTAAAACTGGAGTAAGCATGTTACTGACCGTCGTCACTACTTATACCAGGTAATCCAAGTGGTAGCTCAATCTGCAGGAAAGGCTGATTGTATGGTGTCTTAATAAGGCTGATAACCTGAGAAGATGGTCTAATAGTAGCAATACGTACAAACGCATCCGGATCAATGCCTAACTTGCGTATCAGCGGGTCACCGATTGTTCTAAAACGAATATTACTCGTTGTTCCAATATATTCACCTGAATCGAGCGTTACAACATTACCGCCGCTTGCACCAAACCATACAGTCCCGTTGCGTGATGTTCCATCAGCTGGGACCTCGGGATCGACTCCATCCGCAAGTAAATACTCTTTACCATTATCAGGATTTGCTCCAAGAAAACGCGCTCTATATTCCCGTGGCGATGTTGCTCCGTTAGCATAATTCATCAATTGGACAGGGCTCAGTTTTTCTACTTGCGTTTCATCTCCAAACTTAAGACAGGACCTGATCTGTGAACCTTCTGGATGAACCGTATATAGGACGGCTATATCATGTTCAATGGAAAAATCCCCGCCCACAACAGTCACATGATCTTCGGAAGGCCCTTGTAATGCAAAATGTGCAGTATTCCTATGAGTTTCAGGATCAACAAGTCCATAACGTTGATCGTACATATTCTTAACCGTTGCTACACAATGAGCATTTGTTACATGATGTCCACCCTCCAGCAAAGTATCACTGCATGAATATTGGTTAAAAACGTGCACTCTTTCATCGGTCTGAGGCAGGCTCATGGTAAGTTGATATGAAGAATTATATTGACAGACAGACTCATCTCTGTTTTGTTTTTCCATGACGAAAAGTGACGGGTCAGTTGGGACAATATCAGTTGGCATTGGGGTAACTGTCGGATATACGTGTACTTCGGTTGGAGTTGAGGTTACTGAAAGCGGATTCATCTCCACGGGCTCTGTTGTCACGACGTAATCTGAAATGAGAGGCATTGTAGCATCAATATCACCGTAAAAACCGACATATCCATGTGTCCGTCCATCGACACAGGCATCAATATAAACTCCAGCCTCCTCTGAATCAAACGGCGTATCAGCTGGCAGCCCGTTAAAAACGATGAGTTCTTCCGGGGTGATATCATCTTGGGTTAGATGAAGCGCTTGACCTGCTGCGACAACATCTTCCCATGAATGAACACCTTCCATGCTTGATAGGTCAAGGACACATTCTTCCCGATAACGCGGGACTGCTGATTGGCTTCCTACATGATGATCACGAAGCAGATTATTGCCTCCGTAGAAAATCATTGCGAGCCCAGTAACTAATGAGGCGGTAATTCCAACTCTTTCCCGGCGGGATAATGGTTCTTTCATAATTTTTTTTACTAAGGCGTCTTAATCAGAGATTGACGAAAAGTGACTAAATCTATACGTCCGTAATTATTTTTAGATCTATTATATAAAAACGACTGAAAAAGGCCTACAGCGATTGTGTATACTGAATATCATGAATCTGAATTGTCCGAATTGCCATACACAGTTAACACGCATCCAGCTTGATAAAATCGAGGTTGATCACTGTAATAATTGTGGCGGAACGCTCTTTGATTATAATGAGATCAACCGAATTTCATTAAGTGATGCCGAAAAGCTATCACTCATGAAGCAAACACATGATATTTCGGGTGATGCAAAAGTTTCACCGAGAGATGGCAGCGAACTCAAGCGAATTGAAGATGAATCAGTCCCTCAGTATGTCACTCTTCTTAAATCAGATACAACGCAGGAAGTCTTTGCCTATCCCGATGATCTGGTGAATTTCAAGAAGGCACAGAACTCCAAATTATCATATATGAAAGCATGGCATATACCCCTACCGGCATTGTCGTCTGTTATGGTTTTAAGTTTTGTGATAGCAATAAGCGCTGGGACGGTCTTGTTTTCATCATTACTAACACAACCTCAGTCTCAAGGTATTCAGGCGTCTGATCTTTGTCGGAATGGCATAGAAGTTTTCCGTGCGGAAGATGGTGGTGGCACCGATGGCGAAGGAACAACTAGAAATCAGGCTGACGGTGGCAATAACGGTGGTAACAATGGTACTACTGGGGCATACGGTGTAACCTGTCAAACAGAATCTGATATGACATGTCGTGTTTCAGCACAATGTCTCGGAAAAACAGAAAACTATGTACTTACCAATACCCGTACCCGCATCCACGCAGGTCTTATCCCATCAACGTGTTCTCGAATAAAAATGATCTGCTCTGATAATGGTCTAACGGTGGAAACTGAGGAGCAACCACTTGAATAAACTACAATCTCCCTTTTAGTTTACGTTCAAAATCCTTAGGGAAAAACCAAAGCTGGTCTTTTGATATTATCTCGCTTGTTAGATGTTGCTTAATAAGTATGAGCTGGAAAAAGCCAAGAAACTTTTCTATAAAATCAGAAAGTGGTTTATTTGCCTTCTTGATAAGATATCTACGCATGCCCATGCCCGCATGCACATTACTACTCGGATACTCACCTGCACTCAAGCGCACATCACTGTCCACGCTCAAATAATTTGGGAAATGGTTGAAAACCCAGTTATTAACATGTAAGAAATGTTGATGCATTCTCTTTTCACGTTGTATATAGGCTCTATTTGGCTTATATGTTGTATTCCAAAGGTGCTGGAGCTGGCCTATTGGTTTCATTTGTAATACCTCATGTGCGGTATATGCGTTGCGTTTCCTCTCATGTATATTGACATTCAGACCATCGAAAAAAAGATTGAAACAGGCCTTATCTGGAGCTTTTTTACTTATTCTGCTGCGCTTCTGGCCCAGGAAAAATGCTGTTGAAAGGATGAAGAATCGGGCTGTCCAAAGGCGCCCAGGAGCGGTAATGATAAATATGTCAATATCATCCTGTTTATCGGCATTACCCATAGTACACGAGCCGGAAAGTCCTATAAGATGTACTTGTGGCATCTTTTGTATGATATGAAGAAGTTTACGTACTTTCTTGAGCTTTTCAAGCGTAAAATCATAATGCTTAAGCGTACGATCACACAACATACCCTCCCCCCGCATGGCATACAAGGTAATTTTCTGTCTTTTCTTTAGTTCAAATGTATCTTTTCGGATTATATACGCTTTGGTTTCAATTCTCTTTTGTTCAATGAGCTGATTAATAGCGGTTTTAAACGAACTCTGTGAGATCTTTATGGGGAGATACATATATATATGCTCTGACTGAGGTGCGTATCTAAAAAAATGAAAGTATTGGATGACATCAATAATAGCTTTGTGCAAGTCGCTGGTTGTGCTCATGAACGTGGTTAAGGTTACCATGAATGGCACGCATTCTCAAGTTGAGGAGTGAAGTTACGTCTGTGATTGTGATTTTATGCTCGATTGGATATTTTTTGAACGAGAATAAGGCGAATAAATTCGAGCAGTCGAAGTTGTCGTTTAAGTCTCCATGGCTGAATAATAAGTCTAAATAGCCACTCGAGTCCGAGAATTCGCAAAATATATGGTGCGCGTGGTGTCTTTCCCGACAAAAAATCAAATGCTCCACCAACACCCATGCATGTTATCCCTTTGAGAAACTCTCTGTGTTTATTTAACCATAACTCTTGGAATGGAGAACCAAATGCAATGAATAGTATGTGCGGCTTTCTATCAGCCACTATAGAAAGAATATGACTTTCCTCCTCTTGAGATGGGTTTGAAATGTCTGAAAAACCTTCTAAAGCGATAAAATCTATGCGTGGGAAACGGTCTTTCTGGCAATCAACGACCCTTTCTGCTACTTTACCTTTTCCACCGATCAGCCCTACCCGTAGACCCATGTCATTAGCAAAAAAAAGCATTTTTTCCATAAGGTCGACTCCGGTATAACGCTCTCCAGGTAAATAGCCTAGGAATCGAGCACCTTTACGCACACCTTCCCCATCAAGTATCCGTATTTGAGCCCAATTAAGATAGGCTGCAAACTCTTTATCCTGCTGTGATAGGACCAGAATTTCCGGATTAAGAGATGCTATATGAAAAAAATACTCCGGGTCTTGTAGGTTTTTTTTAATTTTCTCTAGGACCTCTGCTTTTCTCTCTTGTGGAAGCTTGATTCCGAGGATGTTGATGTCTTTCATAATTGTAAATTAACTATAAGATTCTGCTGTGCAGGTTGTAACTTCTTGATGATGCGGGCTTTTGTTCATATTTTTTGTACATAATTTTAGTAAGTATTGATAGTCTAAAGTGTATATCCTCTGTTTAAACTTGTTCTTTTACTCAATATCTTAATAAGATTTATTATATAAAGCCTAAACTACTCTTTCCCTGCTGCCTAGCATTTTACCCCGAACATCTTCTTGCCCTATATTTTTTACTATCGACCTTATTACCTGCGCTCTCAGCAGGAATCGAACCTGCATCGGACCCTTAGGAGGGGTCTATTCTATCCATTGAACTATGAGAGCTTTCAAACCTACATGCAATTATCATCTACACATGTAGCACCTCGCAGTCAACATATCAATCTTACCTAATCGCCTCTTTATAGCTGTCAAGGTTTTCAATAGCCATTCCTGCTCCCTTAATTACGCAGAACAAAGGCTCTTCAGCCACAAATGCTGCTACGCCCGTATTATACGTTATATATTTATCAATATTATGTAATAGACCTGTCCCACCGGAAATAATAATGCCGCGATCAACTATATCCGAGGCTAATTCAGGAGGTGTCTCAGACAGAACTTCCTTAATGCCACCGAGAATATTTTTGAGTGGTTTTTGTAATGACTCTGCAACAGCCAACTCGCTCACTTCGATGATCTTCGGTAGGCCTGTTTGGAAGTCACGGCCGCGAACTTCGACTGTTTTATCTTCTTTTGCAGACTCAAGATGTGCTGAACCAATGCGGATCTTTACTTCCTCCGCAGTCCGCTCACCGATAATCAGATTATATTTTTTGCGCAAATGATGAATAATTGCTTCATCTAACCTTGTTCCGGCTCCTCTGACACTTTTGTATTCCACGAGCTGCCCCAAAGAAATAACAGCGATTTCAGCAGTGCCGCCACCAATATTAACGATCATGTGGCCAGATGCTTGCGAAATGGGAATTCGTGCTCCAATTGCCGCAGCAAGGGGTTCTTCCATAAGATATACGTCTGTTGCACCAGCGCTTTTGCATGCAGAAACAACTGCCCGTTTTTCAACCTGGGTAGAGCCACCCGGTACTGAAATCATTAAATCTATACGAAAGGTCAATTTTGGCACAGCCTTTCGAAGGAAGTATGAAACCATGGCCTCTGTGATTGTATAGTCTGCGATCACGCCGTCGCGGAGAGGTCGTGAAGCTATAATGCTACCTGGTGTCCGGCCGAGCATTTGCTGTGCATCATCACCAACAGCAAGAATTTGCTTCGTATCCACCGAGTATGCAACAACAGTAGGCTCATTAAGTACAATTCCCTCGCCTGCGATGTATACCAAGGTATTTGCTGTGCCTAAATCAATAGCTACTTTCTTTCGAAATGTCATATTTTGATATACTTGCTATATAATATGATATATTTCTGTAGAAGAATATATCGGAAACCCAGATATATGATAGCATATTATTTTTGTGGGGTCAGACCCTAAATGGTATAATATTCACATGAATCACTTTGCTCAACGCCTTGCAGTACGCTTAATTCTTACTGGAGTATTCGTCGCAGTACTTATTACGGTTATCGCCTATGCCAGGGGTTACCGCTTTAATTTCTCGCAAAAAAAACTGGACTCAACCGGAATACTCGTCGCCTCCTCATACCCTGATGGTGCAAAAATTTACCTCAATGGCGAACTTTTTGGAGCTACAAATCAAAACATTATTATTGAACCTGGCGATTACGCTGTTGACATCAAAAAAGACGGCTTTACTACCTGGACTAAAAAGCTGAAAATCAAAGGAGAGCTCGTTATTAAAGCAGATGCATTACTTTTCCCGAACAACCCCTCACTTTCGCCTGTAACTTCCCTCGGGCTTATATTCGCACAAACATCACCAACAAAAGGAAAATCTATTCTTATGTCACAGACCAATGACCTTGAAAAAGACGGCATCTACGTTCTTGAAAATAACCGCAATCCATTATCGTCGGTTAGTGAATCTAAATTGCTCATCCTCAAATCTGCCTTACCAGCAAATGCAGACCTCGCTAAAAGCACCATTGAATTTTCTCCTGATGAATCTGAGGCAATCATAACCATACGATCTGCATCAGAACCGGTCATTCTTGGAATTTACCTTGTAAATCTTTCAGAGGCCGAACAAACACCGTTCAGCATTACTCGATCAGTTGATACTGTCCGTACTGCCTGGCAAACTGAAGCAGCTAAACTTCGAACTCGTAAAATCCAAACTTACAAAAAACCGCTACCATCAATTATCACCTCCTCTTTTGACATTATTTCTTTCTCGCCGGATGAAGAAAAAATCTTATACAAGTCACTTGAATCAGTTGAGTTGCCTGTCATTATCAAACCCCGCCTCATCGCAACAAATCAAACGCCTGAAACTCGCCTGCTCGAAAAAGGCGGCATCTATATATATGACAGCAAGGAAGACAAAAATTACCTTGTTTTCTCGCCAAAAGATATGCAGAAGCTCGGTGCGCTCCAGGATATGCCTGTTTCAGACTGGTTATTCTGGTATCCAGACTCCGCTCATATTATTATGATGAGGCCGAATGACGAAGGTATCCCCGCCCTTATAAGCGTCACTGATTACGACGGAACCAATATGGTTGATGTGTATACCGGACCATTCGAGAATAATTACTTGAGCATAACCAGAGATGGAAAATTGCTTATTTTAACCAACTTCAATGCCCGCTCTGGAGCATTACCAGACGTTTATACCGTTGGAATTAAATAATCATAACAGTGTCAAACATATCACACCATTTCAAAAGGATTCACAAATCCATAGCTCACCGTGAAATTGCGCCCGGGTTATCTTCTGCTGATTTCCTGAAAATTCTGACACTCAGGACAATTGGCAATTTCCTCATTCTCCTTTCAATCTACATGCTTGGCTGGGTTTTTTATAAACCTGTTCTTGAGGAAGTAAAATATTTCTCAAACCAGATTACACACAAAAAATACATTCTTGTTGAACAGGAAAACGACCCGCAATTTAAAATCACAAAAAATCAAGGCCAGGGTGGACTTCTGAGCGGGATCCTTAATGGAAATGGCCAGAACATCGAAGTGCTTGCTCCAACAGACCCTAACTTCTCAATTGTAATTCCAAAACTTGGTGCTAATGCAAAAGTGGTTCCAAACGTAAGCACAGCAAACAAAAACCAGTATCTTGATGCCTTAAAACAAGGCGTCGCCCATGCAGAAGGTACAAAATTCCCCGGTGAAAAAGGTCACATCTACATGTTTGCCCATTCAACAAACACGTTCAGCAATGTCAGTAGATATAACGCAGTCTTCTACCTCTTATATAAACTAGAAAATGATGATGAAATTGATATTTATTACAAAGGGGTACGGTATAAGTACCGTGTGACGGGTAAAGAGATTGTAGACCCATCACAGACGCAATATTTGACCCGCAAAACAAACGCCGAGTTCTTAACATTACAAACATGCTGGCCTCCGGGAACTATTGCTAAACGAATGCTTATATTTGCTGAG
>CAZKVU010000001.1:64414-70762 GCA_964556475.1 uncultured Gammaproteobacteria bacterium
GTGCCTTGCGGGACCATGGGGAAAATGATTGCTGAGGCAAAGACGCCATTTTCATAGAGTTCCTTTGCAAACTCAACTGCAAGATCCTCTTTTCCAAGCATTATTGGTGTGATGGGGCTCTCTGATTTTCCAATATCAAAACCTTTTTTCTTCAATGCATCTTTCAAGTGACGCGCATTAGTCCACAATTTTTGTACCAGGTCATCTGATTCCTGCAAAATTTTTACAGCTTCAAGAAGGGCTGCTGTGTCAGGAGCAGTTAATGCGCTCGTAAACATGAATTGACGCGCATTCTGTTTTAAGTATGAAATAAGCGTTTGTTTTCCTGTGATAAAGCCTCCGATAACGCTAAAGGCTTTCGAAAGAGTGCCAACTTCGATATCAACCTGACCATGCAGATTAAAATGATCAACGATTCCTCTACCGCCTTTACCGAGCACACCTTCGCCATGTGCATCATCAACCATAGTGATAGCTCCGTATTTTTGTGCTAATTGTACGATCTCTGGTAGTGGAGCGAGGTCACCATCCATAGAGAAAACTCCATCCGTTACAATCAAAATAATGGGCGCTTCCCCGTTTGACTTTGGTTTTTTTGTCAGATCGCTTGCCTGTGCTAATTTTGCTTCAATATCAGCGACATCTGCATGTTTATAAATCAATTTTGTGCCTGCCTGCGAGAGTCGAACCGCATCGATAATTGACGCATGATTGAGCTCATCTGATACGACAATATCTTCTTTACCAATCAGTGTTTGAATTGCTGCCATGTTTGCTAAATATCCGCTCGGCAATACAATCGCATCGTCTGCTTGCTTGTATGCAGCCAGGGCCTTTTCAAGCTGTGTGTTCAACACATTGCTTCCTGCCAGAGTCCTGTATCCAGTGCCAATTCCGAACTCATCGGCACCCTTTTTGGCCGCCTCAACAAGGCGCTTGTCAACTGCAAAGCCTAAGTAATGACTCGAACAGAGGTTAAGTTTCTTTTTTCCATCAATATTAAAGTATGCACCTTGTGAAGATTCGATTATCCGAGGGCCCCAACCGGGCTTTAGTTTTTTTTGTAGGTTGTCATAAAAATCCATAGTTAGATTGAAATATAATTAACTTACTTTGAGGACCACTTTACCACACTTCCCGCTTTTCATAACTGCCATAGCCTCATTAAAATCCTTCAGCGCGAATGTGTGAGTAATAATTTTGCTCAAATCGATCGCTCCTGAGGTTATTAAATCTGATGTTCTATACCAGGTTTCCCAAATGCGACGACCAAATATTGACTCTATTCTAAGCTCTTTATCGATTAAGTATTTCCCCCAATCGATTGTGACTTCCTTTTTTGGGATACCGAGTGCAACGATCGTTCCGGCGATCCGAACTGCATCAAAGCATGTCTGAACTCCGGGCACTGCTCCACTCATTTCGCATACGGCATCAAAGTAGTTATATTGCTCTTGTGTGAGTGATTCCTGAGTTTTAACACGAGGCTCAAATGCATTCATTAATTCACGACGATATGGCTCTGGATCAATCGCGACAACTTCTTTTGCACCATACGCAACTGCAACTGCGGCCGCACATAATCCTGTTGCACCCAATCCAACAACAAGTACGCGCTTACCCGGAACATCAGCCTTGGTTATTGTGTGAACTGAATTTCCTAGGGGCTCCTGCACACTCATCACATCGAGTGGAATTGCTGGATCGTTTTTCCATGTTGTTCGGATTGGAATTGTTGCATACTCTGAAAAGCCTCCATTTCGTCCATATCCAAAAAAGCTAACATGCTCACATACATGCATGTTACCAATCTTGCATTGGTAGCAGGTTCCATCGTAAATATGTGTTTCTGATGAAACAATGTCGCCTTTTTTAAGATGTGATGCATCTCCATTAACTTCAAGGACTTCTCCGACAACCTCATGCCCGATAACAATGGGCGGCTTGATTTTTGCAGCAACCCATGGCGTCCAGTCATAAATACCAATATCTGTACCGCAAATAGATGCTCTCAGAACCTTCACAAAAACCTCACCTTTTGGTGTTTCTGGTACCGGGATTTCCTTAACGGTGATACCTGGCTCAGCCTTATCTTTGACAACGGCGAGCATTGTTTGAGGGATTGTGTGTTTCATATGGTTTAGTCGCAGGCCTGATGAAAAATCATTTATAGGTAGGAATAGTTGGCGCCAGAGGCAGGTATACCAACCCACACACTACCCTCACCTCTTCACAATCCATAGCACTTTTTGAACCATAACATGATCCAATGCGGGTTAAAATGTTCTATAGATTTTAAGTAATAAGTACCTTGATTTACATTGAAAAATGACCCAGCGCCCGATCATTCAAATGCCGATGTAAGTTTGTCAAAATCAGTAAAACGCTCACGCTCAATAAGCTGATCCTTTTCCAGCTGAGGAAGTTCGTCTGTATATGTTGGTCGTTGCACTTGATATATAACACCAAGCGGAAACTTTTCTTTATATGTCGGCTCCGCCGCCTTTAATAAAGCTACCTCGTAATTTGTTCCATCCCAATCTTCCGGAAGATCATAAGTTTTATCGCGGTAATACTCATAGGTATTGTACTTATTAAATGTCACACATGGCTGCAAAACATTCACCAGCGAAAAGCCCTTATGCTGGATCCCCTTTTTCAGAAGGTCGATTAAATGCGGGACCCTTCCTGCAAATGTTTGTCCGACAAATGTTGCGCCTTGCGAAATTGACAAAGTAAGCGGATTGAGAGGCAATTCAATGATGCCCTCGGGGGTACTTTTTGATTTATTACCTTTGTTTGCTGTTGGTGCAACTTGTCCAGTAGTTAAACCGTAAACGCTATTATCGTGCACTACAACAATGATATCATGATTACCCCTACAGGCATGGGTAAAATGATTTCCGCCTTCACCATAGCAATCCCCATCGCCGACAATTGCTATAACTGGCTGTTTGTGTTGAGCGAATTTCATACCAATGGCATTTGGCAAGGACCTTCCGTGTAAGCTATGTAAGGCATATGCATTGAGAAAGTCATTCATGTTGCCCGAACAACCAATACCAAAAACAACCATAACATCCGAAGGCTGATATCCTAAGTCAACAAACGCACGCTTAAGCGACGCGCCAATTCCCCAATCCCCGCATCCCGGGCACCACGTTGGGCTATATCCTTCAAATTCATGTATATCTCCCATATTTATTTATTGGCTTTCAAGCCGTTGACATAATCAATAACATCTTCAACAAAAATTTGTCTTCCATCATATTTCAGCAACTTATTCTCAAACTCAATTCCTGTGGCCATTTTAATAAGACTACCGAATTGAGCATGGCTATTATTTTCAACAAGAATGCACTGTTGTTTCTGAGACGCACCACCTGACGACCCAACAACTAATGGTTTCAAAATATCGACTATCTGATCTTTATGCAGCGGCCATATATGTGTGAAATGAATCAATGCGCATTTTGTACCCGATTCTTCCAATTTTTCCATGGCATCAAGTATGGCCCCTTTTGTACTCCCCCATGAAACAAAAACTGTGGTAGCCATACGGGTATCCCCATATATATTTGGCCCTTTGTAATGGCCTATTAAGTATGTATCTACTTTTCTATTTCGTTTGTCGGTTTGAGCGATTGTTTCTTCGGCGTCTTCGGTTGTATGACCATCTTCAACATGCTCATATGAATTTGCCTGAAAGAAAACACCCTTTTGACCAGGAATAAGCATCGGGCTTATACCATCATCTGTTACTTTATATCGCAGGTACTTCTCACCCTCGGGCACTGATGTCACAATTTTTCCCCTATCTATAATGTATTCTTGCGCAAATTTCCGAAACTGAGTTTTGGAAACCGACCAGTGACTTTCGCTCAAATGTTTATCAGACATAACGATAACAGGCGTCTGGTAGATATCGGCTAAATTAAAAGCCTCTGCTGTGAGTTCGTACATTTCTTCGATATCACCAGGCGCAAGTACAATTTTTGGGAATTCTCCATGACCAGCGAATGCAGTGAAGAGAAGATCGCCTTGAGCTGTCCATGTTGGCAATCCTGTTGCAGGACCCGGACGCTGACTTAAGAAAACGACAAGAGGCGTCTCGGTTACACCAGCATATGAAAGTGATTCCACCATGAGTGCAAATCCTCCACCAGATGTCCCGCATGCAACCCTTGCACCGGCAAATGAGCTTCCTATCGCTGTATTAACCACTGAAATTTCATCCTCAGCGTGGCGGACAACCATGCCCGTTGTCTTTGCCCATTCTGCTAAAGTCGAAAGGACGGTTGATGAGGGTGTCATTGGATATGCTGCATAAAGCCTACAGTCTGCAACGACTGCGCCTAAAGCAAAAGCGTCATTGCCTGATAAAATCAACTTACCATTATCATCCCCAGCAGAAGTGCTTTTCACAGATACCCTAGGGGGCATTGTATGTACGATATATTCTTTATGTCGCTCAACCACATCGTCATAACCACCTTTTGCAAGGATATTATTAAGATCAACAATCGCCTGACTCTTTGATCCAAATGTTTTCTGAATTTTATCCAGGAGAATCTGTAATGGCCAATCTAAGATTGCAAGCGACGCACCAAGCATAATTGTATTCATCTGAACAATTGAACCCTCGTTATCCTTGAGCAGCTGCTTTACAGGAACATGCAGGTGGGGGCATATACTTTTGCTTATTGACGAAGCATCATCAAACATTGTTTCGTCATACAGAACAACCGAATCTTCATGAAGCCTTGACTTGTGAATATCATATGTTTCTTTATTCAAACAAACCAGCACATCTACACCACGTTTTGAAGCATGAACCTCATCAACAGAAAAGTAAACCTCGTAGGTATTATGACCTCCTCGAATAAGTGAAGGGTATTCTGCATAATCAGCTGTATGATAGCCCATTTGAGTAGCGATTTTTGCAAAATCGCTGCCGACAGTCATGATGCCGAAACCAGCTTCCCCACCGATCTTCCACAAAAGTGATTTTCGAGAAGTATTCATACTAATAATGATACAGTAAATATCAATACGATCTGTGAGTTTTGTCGTTTTTTAGCGAAATGTCATTCGTAGAAGATTCGTAAAAAATTACCCCTTCATCACTTCTTCGTCAGCGCGTTTGTACGAAACGATTTCGTCATCGCCAAACCATAAAGCGACCTCATACTGTGCTTCATCGACATCGCCTGAGGCATGTATCAGATTTCGAATCGGCCTCTTTGCAGAATTAGCAAGATATGATGAATCAAATGAAAAGTCACCTCGGATCGTGCCTGAGGCTGCTTTGATCGGCAATGTATGACCGGTAATGCGGCGGACAAGCTCGACCGCATGTGGACCCTCAAGCACCATAGCGAAAACCGGACCCTCGGTAATATATTTATGAAGCCACACGCGAACCATATGGCCAATCTCATGTGGATCATCGGTGCCTAATTCTTTTTTTGGATCAACACCCATCTCTTCATAATTCTCAAGGGTTTTTTTACCAATGCCAATCCATAAAGCATCGCGGTCTTTTGGATAATGCTTCTCAGCATGTTCAGCTGTTACCTGCAGCATCTTTGAAGCAACGACTTTCAATCCTACACGCTCAAATCGGCGAATAATCTCACCAACTAATCCACGAGCGACTCCATCTGGTTTAATGACGACTAATGTTTGTTCCATGCCAGTATTATAGCGGATTACCGCTGAAACTTCATGATTATTTACTGAGCTAAGTTATACAAAAAGATCTCGGAATATGCTGACGATTTTATCGCCACACAGGAGCATTGCTACAGTCCCAGCGATCAAAAAGGGACCAAATGCTATCTTCGATTTTAATTTCGATTTTTTACTTACAAGAAGGACTGTACTGATTAATCCGCCGAGAATAAACGATAAGTACAATGCAATGAATCCTCGCTCAAGTCCAAGTAAAAATCCCATGACAAACGCAAATTTCACATCCCCAAAACCAAGCCCTCTCCCCTTTGTCGCAATAAACAGGATTAGTAAGCTGCCACCAAGGGCTAATCCAGCTCCAAGGAACCACCCAAGCCCGATCATATCCACAGACATATATATATGTATAAAAAGTGCAGCAAAAATGAGCACAACATTCATTTCATCAGGAATGATATGGTACTTCATATCAGCAAAAAGAATCACTATCAGTGCAGATATAATGGCGCAATATAAACCGAGAAGGACAAAATCAATATTCCCCCCCGTTGATGCCGCCAACCAATAGTAAACAAGTACATATGAACTTGCTGTTGCTATCTCAATCAACGGATAAAACCAGGATAAAGGCTTGTGACAGCAGCTCGTTTTACC
>CAZKVU010000001.1:70862-84227 GCA_964556475.1 uncultured Gammaproteobacteria bacterium
CAAGTATGATCAAAAATATTGCAATCGTAATCACGATACCTGTTGTAAATAACGAGTAAACGATCACATGGAACAATTCATGCAAAATAATATGCTCATTCTTTTTTGATTTCTCAACCGCATGACGCATGAAAAGATATGTTAATAAAAGTACGACCGTAAGCATGCCTGTAACAATTCTCAAACCAGCCCGCGCGTATGGAGATTCAGCAATATTCCTCATTTGCATCAGAACGAACTTTTTTAACTGAGAAAATCCGGAATAGTGGTACATCGCATATGTCGGTAAACTCATGTTCGGCTTCAACTCAATCGTCGGATAATAATGATTGCGGTCGAGCGTAAATGCAAATTCGGTTGCTTCGTATCCAAGCGCCTCTGCCTCAACCTTATACCGCCCTGCTGGCAATACAAGATTTAATTGTCCATGCGTATCGGTCGTTGGGACGTACGAAATCGCCTCATCAAGCGGTGTATATGTTTGACCGGTTGATGCAAACAAAAATATTGTTGTACCGACCGATTCAACTGGCTGTCCAGTCTGCTTATTAACAAACGTTATTGGTTCAGACACAAAAATATCCTTATGCAAAATGCCTGTATAAAATCCTCCATTCACATCTGATGACGACATAATCAGTTGATATTCCCCTGTTTCGCGCGGTGCAGCTAACTCTCCAACGAACTCACCTGAAATTGATTGAATAAGCCGCGTTTCAACCTCATTCACCGGTTTTGCAAATGTATTAATACCAAGAACACCTTTTTTCACAACCTTCACGATGATTTCACGAACATCATCAGGATTATCAACATGAAGTTTAATTGTCATGGGCTTGCCCACAGCCACAACCACTGGTTGAGTGCCATTAGATAACAATAACTGCTTCCAAAATATTTCAACCTGCCCAGTTTTTATTAAACTTGATGAGAGTGCAGTTTTGAACGTAAAAATATCTGATGTGCGCGATTGACCTGCTGCATTTGTAATCGTTACCCTGAAATAATACGCTGTGTTTGGTAATAGATCGCTCAGATCAATCAGTGTCGTTCTCTCTAAATCAAGACTCTTAATTGTTTTTGTGAGTTGACTTGGTTTAAGCCCATATGAAAGTGATACTCGTGCGTTTTCAGTAGCCCGTACTGCAATTTGAGCACTTGAATTGGTTATTTCATTTAGACGAATATATTCGAATCCGAAAGCTCCTTGTGCGGGAGTTGGGGTCGCTGAAGGATGCACACCAGTTGGTGTCGTTGAATGTTGAATAGTATATGCAAGGGTTGATTGGGATAATGCTGCTGACTGTATTGAACCGTCTGCTTTTACCCTTGTTGTCAGTGTTGATGATTCAGGAACATCAGATCGCACCTTTAATTTAAAAGTAACAGTTTTATATGCTGTCGAAGGCGGCAAGCTCGAAATATACCAGGTAATCTTCCTGTTTTGAGTATCAACACTTCCATATGCTCCGCCATATGCGTCAGTAGCCGATCCAACAACATAATCAAATACGTCAACCTGGCTCGATGTGTTTATGACAGTTCCCTTATCCCATGAAGCAATAATCGTAAATGATTTCGTTGATGATGCTGTGGAACGATATGAGATCGTTACGTCAATGCCATCCCCTTCATGAAGATATGAACCTGATGTAGGAACGCCAGAGATCGAAATATTACCTTCACCAGTTTTTACTGGAACAGATGCCGATACGGTTAACTGATCGTTTGACGAGATATCGACTTCTGCAGTTGAATCAGATGTATCGATGTTTCCCGAATCCCGGGTTGCCAGCGAATATCGGTAACTTCCAGCAGCTGATGGATTTGTTATACCTGAGGTTATATAGAAGGCATAATAATTTCCGTCCGTTAAATTGCTGATTGAAAAATCAATTTGCTGTCCTGAAACCGCCGTAGCTGTTGAAGATAATCCGGGCATTGGTGTGAGCGTGTGTCCCTGAACTACGCTTGGTAAATTCGTTGTTGAGGTTGAGATGTTCGATGCGGTCGAATTAACTGTAAAACCACTTGCTAGGGTAAAACGTATTGATGTTTCTGTATGGGTCGAAGTTAATGTCGATGGCTCAACAACGATAAGAATTGGATAACTTGGTTGCGAAACTTTCATACGCTCAAGTCGGACAATGGTTGAACCAAATTGATCTGCGTGTACTTCGTTGTTTAATACCGATGCTGAGGTAAAAAAACAAAACATTCCTATGATGATTGAAGCAATAAAAATAATACGCCTACTCATATATACATGATAGCAAGGTTCATTATTAATTGTCCATGATATTCCCTTGACAACAGTAAAAATATTCTCCATACTAAATTAATCAACGTATGATTAAGGGTGTACTATTTACTCGGAGGAAGGTTTCTATTATTCTTATTGCCCTTTTCGTGGTCAATTTTGTTCTCTTCAGATACTTTGTTGTGGAAACCCAGGCCGCAGAATTAACCGAAGCATCAGTACGATTAGGCCGTATGCAAGTGAGCCAACTCGCCTCTTCAACAAACCCAATTCTGATCGTCGCAAAACCAACATCAACAGCAACTGAGGCACAATCATACATCACCTTTGCAGCAGGCTTTACCGTTGATTCAACTGCATCGAACATTACAGTTAGTACAAGTGGTATTCCATCAACATATCAAGGAGAATCATTAACTGCATGGCCAGGTATTGGCTCAGCTGCATCAGCAGTTTCAGGCCAGAATGTCACCATTGCAAGCAGCGATCTAACAGCAGGCACACTCTATGGTTATTACATTACAGGTGGTGTAACGAATCCAAGCTCAGGTGGCACTGTAGAAATTACCATAAATACTCGAACATCTGCTCCGGCAGTTATTGACACAAAAGCAGTTGCCGTTGATATTGTTGCAAGCGGTGCAGACCTCATCACTGTTACTGCGAATGTAACGCCAACATTCAACTTTGCACTTTCAGGAAATACCATTGCTTTAGGTGACTTATCAACTTCATCGGTTACCAGCGGTAACGTTACTATTGACGTTGATACAAACGCAGGTAATGGCTGGATTGCGTGGACAAAAAGCTCAACTGGGTATTTGAACTCAGCAACAACAAGCGACCAAATTGATACACAAGGCACGGTTAACGATGCTCCAACTGATTATTCTGCGGGAAGCGAATTTTATAATCTTGACGTTACCGTAAGTAATGGTACAGGTTCAGGTACTCCATCAATCGATGCAGAATATGATGGAGATGCTGATACAGGAGGTACTTTATCTACAACCTTTGAAGAAATTGCAATTTCAAATGGTCCAGGTGACAGCGATGGTATTACCTTTAATATCCGTGCTGCAGCATCAACTGTGAATGAGGCCGCAGATGATTATACCGATACACTTACAGTTGTCGGTGCTGCTAACTTCTAAATCGCTCAAGCAACTTTCGTCTGCTTGTACATGCAATGCTACTTGTATTTGAGTTCACTTTATGCTTAAATACTCAGTATTCATCATGATAACGTTTAAACCGACACTCCGAAATGTTACCTTTATATTTGCTTTAATCTTGATGATGTTTGTCTCATCTTTCCTCAATATGTCTGTCTCAGCTCAATCCCCCTCACTTGCTGTTAAGTCTCCTCTTCAATCTCCTGATGCAGAAGATGATCCTCAACCAACACTGTCTGTTCCTGAAGGTAAACTACCACAGAGTGGTATTAACCTGACGATCTCGCCGACTTTTTTGAATCTCTTAACTGATCCCGGAAAAAAAGTCAGTGCACCAATTAAGATCAAAAACAATGGAAATGAAACTGAGTATATGGAGATCGTCCTGGCAAAATTTGAAGCATCAGCAGATGGATCAGCGCCGAAACTTGTTGATATTGAAGATACGGATGAATTCTATCAATGGATTCATTTTTCAACACCACAATTTACCCTAGCACCGAATCAAACAAAGACCGTAACCGTATCAATTACACCGGCAAAAACAGCAGGACTGGGATATTACTACGGTGTTATCTTCAGACGTATACAAGAAAAACAAGCTGAATCAGGTGAAGCAATCATTACGGGTGCACCGGCTGTTTCAATCCTACTTGAGGTGAAAAGTCCTCATGCAAAACGAGAATTACAGCTTGTTGATTTTACGACCGATCATTTGTTCTATGAATACTTACCCACAACCTTCAATATCAAGATCAAAAATACCGGTAATATTCATATTGTTCCCGGAGGTGATATCTTCATTGATTCGCTCAAGCAAAAACAAATGGCTATTATCCCCTTAAATCCCGGACGCGGCAACATTCTCCCCAAAACACAACGCACCTTTTCAACATCGTGGAATGATGCCATGATTGTACGAGTTCCTGATGAAAAGAAGAAAGATATTGAGACAGCGAAGGGAATCACCACGTTCAAGACCACCTACGACCTCACCAAAGGCGATAAATTCCGCATCGGCAAATATACTGCACATGCACTTCTGGTGTATGACAATGGTGAACGTGATATTCCCCTTGAGGCAACCGTATCATTCTGGGTGGTGCCGTGGAAACTGATCGGCGGAGCAATTCTTATCATAATCTCACCACTTTTGTTATATCAATTACTACAAAAATTGCGCAAACGAAAAAAATGAAAAATAATAGTAACGCATATACACATGCATTAATCGGCACAATTTTAATCGTGCTCTTTATTGCTTTAACAGCGTATGCTCCGGTCGTGAATATTGTCTCAGCTCAATCCCCCTCACTTGCTGTTAAGTCTCCTCTTCAATCTCCTGATGCAGAAGATGATCCTCAACCAACACTGTCTGTTCCTGAAGGTAAACTACCACAGAGTGGTATTAACCTGACGATCTCGCCGACTTTTTTGAATCTCTTAACTGATCCCGGAAAAAAAGTCAGTGCACCAATTAAGATCAAAAACAATGGAAATGAAACTGAGTATATGGAGATCGTCCTGGCAAAATTTGAAGCATCAGCAGATGGATCAGCGCCGAAACTTGTTGATATTGAAGATACGGATGAATTCTATCAATGGATTCATTTTTCAACACCACAATTTACCCTAGCACCGAATCAAACAAAGACCGTAACCGTATCAATTACACCGGCAAAAACAGCAGGACTGGGATATTACTACGGTGTTATCTTCAGACGTATACAAGAAAAACAAGCTGAATCAGGTGAAGCAATCATTACGGGTGCACCGGCTGTTTCAATCCTACTTGAGGTGAAAAGTCCTCATGCAAAACGAGAATTACAGCTTGTTGATTTTACGACCGATCATTTGTTCTATGAATACTTACCCACAACCTTCAATATCAAGATCAAAAATACCGGTAATATTCATATTGTTCCCGGAGGTGATATCTTCATTGATTCGCTCAAGCAAAAACAAATGGCTATTATCCCCTTAAATCCCGGACGCGGCAACATTCTCCCCAAAACACAACGCACCTTTTCAACATCGTGGAATGATGCCATGATTGTACGAGTTCCTGATGAAAAGAAGAAAGATATTGAGACAGCGAAGGGAATCACCACGTTCAAGACCACCTACGACCTCACCAAAGGCGATAAATTCCGCATCGGCAAATATACTGCACATGCACTTCTGGTGTATGACAATGGTGAACGTGATATTCCCCTTGAGGCAACCGTATCATTCTGGGTGGTGCCGTGGAAGATACTACTGGCCGGGCTTGCAGTTGGCCTGTTTGCTTTCCTGGGTATACGAGCTACAGTTATGTCATGGATTCAACGCCTGCGCTCAAAGAAAAAATAACGAACGGAAATAGTACAATGAGTACTATGAAGAAAATAGGAATACTTATTGCACATCTCATACTATTCACCATATTGTCCGCTGCTATCACGCCGTCTATTTACGCCTTAACGCCAACTCAACCAATTGATCCTGATGCAAGCAGCAGCGCAATCATAGAAAATCCTGCTAAAAAATCAGGTATTGAGGTCAATCCAGCAGTCATGGAGGTTGAAATCTCATCGATCGAACAAGAAAAAACAATAAAAATCCACGTTATTAATTACAACGATTACGCAGTTAATCTTGACCTTGCTGCGATTAATTTTAAGCAAGGAGATCTTGACGGGCTTGTTCAATTTTTAGGGGAAAAAAGCGATAGTTACACATATTCGCTTTCCTCATTTATTCACCTCTCTTATCCAGAAATTGAACTTGAAGCACATGAAAAACGTGATATTGAGGTTCAAATATTAAATCGTCAGGACTTATCCCCTGGTGGCCATTATGCCGGTATTGTTGTACGCCAGAAGCCGCAAAAAGGCACTGGTGGTAAAACATATATATTACCTGCGGTCTCATCTCTCATTCTGCTTAAAAAAACTGGCGGTGAACAATACAATCTATCGATTAAAGATGTCGACTGGCCAGAACATGTTGTTGAATTGTTCTACCCTCAGAAGATCAATATTACATTTCAAAATGAAGGAAATATTCACTTAGTTCCCTATGGAAGAGTTGAAATCCGGGATATATTCAACCGCCTGATTAAGAAAGGAGTCATTAATACGTCATCGGCGTATGTATTTCCATCATCCCGAAGGAGGCTTGAAATTGATATGAAACCAATCTCGTTGAGCTTACCTATATCAATCAATACATTGACAATCAAGGGCAATGACAGCATCAAAAAAACCAATTTTAATTATCAAGAGGCATATGTATATATCAATCCGTTCTTTATTGGAATCGTGATACTCATGCCGATTATTATCAAAAGGTATCGTTCAAAGCGACGCGCAAAAAAATAGCATGAAGAAAAAAATGCTTATATTTATACTCCTTATCAGTATTTTAATCATTGGATTTTTTGTATCTCCCTATGGGCAATCAATTTTAGCAGGAAAAAGTCTTCGCACAGACCAAATCTCAGATAGATCCAAGGAGTATATTGATTCGCAGAAAGACTCGAATGAACTCTGGAAAAATACCGATTTATCAAAAAAAGGGCCTGCAAAAGCAACAGTTTTCGACGTTGACGGTTGCTTTACCATAACGATCCCCTATAACATTATTGTTACGAGAAAGGATAATGAATGTGACTACCAGATCAATACAGGCCGTCCTAAAACGACAATTATTGCGTATGTTAACAAAAGTAATGTCGACAGTCTTGATGAAGATTCTGGTGTTAGGTTGCGTAGGAGTCGATCAAACGAATATCAGGAAATCAATAAAAAAATTGGAGACCGTACATTTCTGATATTCAAAAAAAAGGCCGGAGTTTTTAATGTTAACGCATTTTATAAGACCGGGAGTATATTGCTTGTGGTTAATATGAAAGGCTATACCGCTGATGACTTATCAAATGATTTCTATGACATACTAAGTTCTGTAGAATTAAATAAAGATCACGTATTTACACAAAAAACACAATAACATGTTATACCGACCAGTTCAAAAATTAGAGCATCAGGGCAAAGATGACAAACAACCATCAAGCGTGATGAAGCAAATTTGTGCTCAACTTTTAACCTTGAGCATGTCGTGCAACCTGTTCTTCTTCCTAGCACTCCCCGCTTCAACGAACTACAAGCTCAATAGCTTTGGCTTCGGTTCAGGTGGCGAGGATAGTATTAGTTCTTCAAATTATAATATGGAGGGTATCATGGGCGAGATTGCCGGAAAGCTCACTTCTACAACGTATAATCTCGGTGCAGGCCTGCAAATGGCACAAAACGCCAATGTACCGTCTGCCCCAACATTCGTGAACTCAGGAAGCTGGTATAACAAGCTCAAAATTACTATTAACAAGTGGAGCGGAGACCCAACTGATGCCACATATGCAATTGCCATCAGTACCGATAACTGGGTGACAACAAACTGGGTTCAAAATGATAATACAATTGGCGCATCTCTTGGTTCGGAAGACTTTCAAACATATACAAACTGGGGCGGTGCCTCTGGTGAATTCATTATTGGTCTCGCTGCGAACACGACCTACAAAGTGAAGGTTAAATCTCGTCAGGGAAACTATACAGAAACCGGCCTTGGGCCTGAAGCCTCTGCGGCTACATCGAGCGTATCAATAACGTTTGATATCGATATCTCGAGTACTGATACCGAAACCGCAGCACCGTATGCTGTTGCCTTTGGGGATTTAGCAGTGGGTTCTGTAACGACCGCAACAAATAAAGTCTGGATAGACTTAGATACGAATGCTGAGTATGGGGGGTATGTGTATATTTCAGGCCAAAATAATGGTTTAAAAAGTTCTGTGCTCAATTATACGATTAGTTCCGGCTCGGTAGATTTATCCGGGCAAAGCGAAGGGTTTGGGGCTCAAAATAGCTCAGACACTGAAAGCTCAGGTGGACCGCTTGCGGCACAATCCCCTTATACCGGCGCCAGTGAGAATGTCGGAGTAGTTGACACAACAATTCGAGAATTATATTCATCTTCCGGCGCTCAAATTAGTGGCGGGCGCGGTTCATTCACACTCAAAGCAAAAGCTTCGAATACAACACCTGCTGCTGATGATTACGCCGACACTCTTACCATGATAGCCTCAGGCACGTTCTAAACACGTTAAAAAAACTCACTAATAAAACTCGCTCTTAAAACTCGCTGGAAAAATAAGAGAAAATTTCTTTCGGAATATTCTATTTTTCATAAATTTTTCTCAATTAAAAATTCGAGCTCAATTGTAACCCGTTTTTCGAAAGTTGATTTTTCATCGAAAAAACGAGCGTAAAAAATGTCACTTTGAGGCTTGACAGAGCCTCAAGCATTTATTACTATGAAAGTATAAGGACATGTCAAAATTAAAACGGTTTTTAGCATCGGTTTTTCTTCTATTCTTTTCTTTTTCTATAGCCTTTTCTTATGCTCCAAAGGTTGAAGCAGCTGCCGGAATTAACCAAACAATTAATTTTCAAGGTAAAGTTGCAAACTCAAATGGGACCAATGTAACAAACGGAAACTATGATTTCGTCTTCAGGCTTTATAAAGCCTCAAGCGGAGGTGCATCTCAGTGGACAGAAACCTGGAATTCAGGTACGAGTCAAGTTGCAGTAACCGATGGTGTTTTTCAAGTTGCTCTTGGCACTCATCAAAGTTTGGCAAGCCTTGATTTTAATGATGACTCCTGGTATCTCACTGTGGAATTCAACGGCGATGGTGAGATGGATCCCCGTATGCGATTTACCGCAGTTCCCTACGCATTTAACGCCAAAAAAGTTTCCGGCCTTACTGTGCAGGATTCAGCTGGCGGTGCAGACACAACCGGTACGCTCAAGGTTGCCGATGGAAGCACGATAACCTTCCCTGCCGATTTTACCGTAAGTGGTGCAAATGCACTCACACTTACTACAACATCAAGTACGAACGTGACATTACCAACAACAGGCACCCTTGCCACACTCGCTGGATCTGAAATATTCACGAACAAAACAATAGGCTCAACCGGACTTTCATTTTCTGGGGCATCAACCGACATTACGACCGCATCCAATGAGGATCTTACTCTCACAGCAGCTGGCACAGGCGACGTTGTTATATCTACTGATGCTGATACTCAATTCCGGGTTGTAGCGAGTGCTGCTCCGACCGTAGATCTTGTGGATATAACGAATGCAAGCCAAGGCGTCACGACAACTGGTATTGATGGCCTGTCGATTACCTTTGTTCAAGCTGATGATGCTGATGCGACCGATACCAACGCAGCAGCACACATTGCAATAACGAACAGTTCGGGAGATGCTGATACACTCTACGGACTCCAGATTGATGGTATTACTGGAGGTTCAGCCACTGAGACTGCCCTTTCAATTGGTGCAGGTTGGGATACGGGAATCGACCTCAACGCCAACACGCTCGTGAATATTGGAAGTGCTAACACAGACTTCACCTCAACTGGAGGCTTGACTCTTGATGATATCCTGACTGTAAACGATGACGTTGATGTAAATCTTGCCGCAGGAGAAAATGTTTTGATTGTAACGACTGCTGCTCCAACAGCCGATATCGTCGGTATAAATAATGCTGGTTTTGGAACGACAAGTAACGGAATCGACGCACTTTCATTGCTTCTTGTTCAAGGAGACGATGCTGATTCAACAGATACAAATGCTGTCCTCCATGTTTCTGCAACATCAAGTTCAGGTGATGCTGATATTTTGTATGGAATTCAGATCACAGGTCTAACCGCGGGAACAGCAACTGAAACCGCAATAAACGTAGGCTCCGGCTGGGATACTGGAATCGATATGAACGCCAACACGATCGTAAATATTGGTAATTCCGGAACCGATTTCGACACGTCCGGAGGTCTAACACTTGCTGCAGACCTTGCTGTCAATGGTGATGACATCACCTCAGATGGCACTTCACTTAAAATTGAAACCGGAGGCACAGGCACAACAGCAGTTCTTCAAGTTGGTCAAGGTGGTTCAGGCTCCACTACTCCTGACTTCCTTGGGCTGGACGTAAAATCCACGACCGGCGATCCTGCTGGTGGTGCTGAAGGCTACATCTACTACAACACCTTTGACAATGTTTTTAGATGTTATCAAAACACAGGGTGGACAAACTGTATTGGCTCAGGTTCAAGCCCATTCAATTCAGCAGGTGGTGTTATTACCAAAGGGACCTCAACTGATAAAGTACAACTTACCATGGCTGAGGCTGGAGATTATGGATTGCGCGTTGATACATCCACTGCACCAACTGTTGATTTAGTACAAATTGTAAATGCCAATGGTACAACTACAGATGGTACAAAAGGGATGCTAATTGACTTCCTAACAGCGGATGATGCTGCTGCAGATACAAATTATGGTTTATATGTAAGTGCTGTGAGCGATATTGCAAGTTCAGATTCTTCGGATGTTATCTACGGATTGTATATTAATACCTACCATACTGCTGGTTCAGCTACTGGAATTAACATTGCTAGTGGAGCTACGGTTGGTATTAATCTCAATGCTAATACCTTGATTAATATTGGCGATGCGAATACCGATTTCACATCTACAGGAGGTCTCACTTTGGCCGATATCCTAACCGTGAATGATGACCTTGATGTCAATATGGCTGCTGGAGAAAATGTCACGTTCACTGCTTCTGCTGCTCCAACAGCAGACCTTCTTGCAATTACAAACGCTGGCCAAGGTACGGTAACAAACGGGATTGACGGTCTTTCAATCGCCTTCACCCAAGGAGATGATGCCGATGCCGCTGAAACTAATGCTGCCCTCAATATCGCCGTTACAGACAGCTCAGATGACGGAGATACACTGTACGGTATAAACATTGGAAATATTGGAGGCGGTCAATCTACCTATACTGCACTCAACATTGGCACTGGGTGGTACACCGGCATCAACCTTAACGCCGGCACAATTCTCAACATTGGTAACGCGGCAACTGATTTTACTTCCACTGGAGGTTTGAGCCTTGCTGATGACCTTGATATGACCGCAGATCCAATCCTGAACATCGGTAACGCTGGTACCGATTTTGACACGTCCGGAGGTCTGACGCTTGCAGATGACTTGGCAGTGAATGGTGATGATATTACATCAGATGGAACCGCCCTCAAAATCCAAGTCGGCGCCTCAGGTGCATCAACCATCGCCACACTTCAAATTGGCGTAGGCGGTGCAGGCTCCACAACCCCCGACTTCCTCGGACTTGACGTTAAATCTGACACGGGTGATCCTGCTGGAGGCGCCGAAGGCTACATCTACTACAACACCTTTGACAATAAATTCAGATGTTATCAGAATTCTGGATGGACAGATTGTATCGGGACAGGTGGTGCAAGCCCATACACCTCAACTGGTGGTGTTATATCTCAAACAACCTCAACAGATAAAACACGCCTAACCTCGAATGAGGCTGGTGATTATGGCTTATTAGTCGATACCTCAATAGCCAATACCGTTGATATCGTGCAGCTTACAAACTCGGGTTTTGGAACAACAGCTAATGGTGTTGACGGGCTTGATCTTAACTTCACGGCTGCCTCAGATGCTGCCAGCGGTGATACTAATTCAGCGGCGCATATCACGTTTGTAGGTTCAGCTGACTCCGGCGACACAATCAACGGACTCAAAATTGACGCAAGCGGGATCAATAGCAGCACAGAATATGCCATTAATATCAGCAGTATTACGGCTGGTTCTGGTACAGAAACCGCACTCTATATCGGTACCGGCTGGGATACGGGTATTGATATGAACTCAAATATCATTACCCATATTGGTGACACAAATACCTCATTCGGCTCTACCGGAGGCCTTACACTTGCAGGACTCCTACAAGTCAACGACGATCTCGATGTCAACCTAGACGGAGGGCAAAATGTTACCCTACTTGCAACCGCGACCATAACAGCAGACATGCTCTCTCTTTCCTCTAATGGCTTCCGTACAACAACAAACGGCGTCGACGGTACACAAATAATTTTTGCTCAAGGTGACGATGTCGACTCATCAGACACAAATGCTGGCCTTCATATAACCACGGACAATAGCTCCGGCGATGCCGATACACTGTATGCAATTCAAATTGATGCTATTACCGGGGGCGCAGCCAGCGAAACTGCTATGTATGTTGGCTCCGGATGGGACAATGGACTCACAGTTGCCGATGCTGGTACATATTCCGTGCTTCTCTCCTCTAATGATGGTGATGTTGCCTCAGGTATGACATTTGGTACCTCTTCGCCAGTTTCAGTTTTCAGGTCTGCAGCCAATAAACTCACGATTGGAAGTACGACCAATGGATTCACGTTCGACATTGCATCTGCAACATCAGCCTCAAATCCGCTCTTCAATGGTGCAAGTCAACCATCAAAAACCATCATGCTCTACCCTGAATACCCAGGAGCAAGCTTAACAGCATTCTATGGAGCAGGCACAGACTCAAACACAACAGTAACAGTTACTTCAGATACTGATTCAACCGCAAACGCCTTTAGAAATTATTATCAAGTGACACGAACATCATCCACACTCCATTACTACACTGTTGCCGTAAAAGTTAAGCTGCCTAAAGATTTCTATGCGTGGGAGACATCAAATGCCATGGTTGTCAATTTTGCGACTAACAGCACAAGCTCTGCGAATAATTTGCTTGATGTACGCGTATACAAAGATGACGAAACTACTTCAGCAGTTGCATCTTCGACCAGCAACGTTTCCGGCGTAGCTCAGACTTGGACGAACGTGACGATTGATGACTCAACTCTTGATGACGCTTCTGCTCCAGAATGGGATGCAGCAGATGAGGCTGTTGTTATTTTCCTTCGTATGGGTTCGCAATCAAGCAACTGGGTTCGACTTGGCAGTATTACATTAAATTACAAGGCAGCAT
>CAZKVU010000002.1:0-10312 GCA_964556475.1 uncultured Gammaproteobacteria bacterium
GATCCTTCAGCAGCTTTACTTGAAGCTCTTGATCCTGAACAGAATTTCGCATTCGAGGATCATTATTTAGAAACACCATATGATTTATCTGATGTCTTTTTTATCACGACGGCAAATATTCTTGAAACCATTCCTAGTGCGTTAAGAGATCGATTGGAAGTTATTCAATTTGCAGGCTATACAGAAGATGAAAAGTTCCATATTGCAAAGAATTACCTTGTTGCGAAACAGAAAGACGCTCATGGCTTAGCAAAAAAGAAAGTATCTATTACAGACGATGCGATTCGGTTAATTATCAATCGATATACTCGAGAAGCAGGAGTTCGCGAATTAGAGCGCCAAATAGCCGCTAACTTTAGAAAAGTTGCACGCGAGATTGTTGAAGGCAAGATTAACTCTAAAACTGTTGGAAAAACTGACATTAACAAATATCTTGGTGCCTTTAAGTATTCATCACAGATTGTTGAGAAAGATAATGTCGTCGGTGCATCAACAGGTCTTGCTGTAACACAAGTTGGTGGAGATATTCTCACAATTGAAGTTGGTATCATGCCTGGTAAGGGCAATCTTGTTCTAACAGGCCATCTAGGGGATGTTATGAAGGAATCCTGTCAGGCTGCATTGAGTTATGTGCGATCCCGATCAGATGTATTTGGACTTAAGAAAGATTTTTACAGCAAGATAGATATTCATGTACATGTTCCTGAAGGTGCAGTTCCAAAAGATGGTCCATCTGCGGGTTTGGCAATTGCAACGGCAATGGTTTCAGCGCTCACAAAAATTCCAGTCAATAAATATATTGCTATGACAGGGGAAATTACACTGCGTGGTCGAGCTCTTGAAATTGGTGGAGTGAAAAGTAAGGTAATAGCAGCACATCGTGCTGGCATTAAAACTGTCCTGCTCCCACAAGGTAATGAAAAAAATCTCGAGGATATCCCTGACAATGTTAAGAAAGACCTTGAAATTATTCTTGTGGAGCATATAGATGATGTTCTCAAGAAAGCACTTGTGTTTCCGGATAACAAAGTAGCATACGCACATCAAGCAAACTAATCCCCATTCGGATAAAATTTCAAGCTGACTCTTGACAGCGAGATCATATTTTACTATAGTGTTCTGAGGTTATTTTATTATTTGTTTGTATTTACTATGGCACTTAAGACTTCAACACGATCATCATCGAGCCATCGAAAAGATGATAATAATGATATGAATACCATGAACAAGATGTATGTTCCTCTTGCTATTGGTGTAGTTCTCGGGTTTGCAATTGGATTCCTGTATGCAAAGGTTCAGTTCTTGGAGAAGGGTGGAACTGTTGCTAAGACTGGTGATACCCAGCAGGTTCAGCAGGAAACAACAACAGCACCGACACAAGTTAAAGTTACAAAACCTGATCCGAAAAAAGATCATTGGCTCGGTAAAGACAACGTAAATGTTGTGCTTATTGAGTATTCAGATTTCGAATGTCCTTTCTGTAAGCAATTTTATGCAACTGCTAAGCAGATTGAGAAAGACTATGCAAATGACGTAGCCATTGTTTACCGTCATTTCCCACTATCTTTCCATCCAAAAGCAGAACCATCAGCAGAAGCATCTGAATGTGTGGCAGAACTTGGTGGCAACGATGCATTCTGGAAAATGCATGATTTGATTTTTGAAGCAATGCCATCGCTTGAAGTTACAGGACTCAGCGATCTTGCAGTTAAAGCAGGTGTTAATAAGGCTGCATTCCAGAAATGCTTAGACGCTAAGAAGTTTGCTGATAAGGTTCAGAATAGCTTAGACGAAGGCACAAAAGCTGGAGTTGGAGCAACACCTACCTCAGTTGTCTACAATATGAAGACTGGTGATACAGAGGTCATAGAAGGCGCCTTACCATATGAGTCAGTCAAGCAAACGCTCGATAAGATGCTTGGTAAGTAAACAATAAACAAGAAAACATAAATGAGCAGTCAATTCCATGGCTGCTCATTTTTTTAAAAACAGATGTATGATCGTATGAGGATTGTTATAAAGAAACCTTCTGGACAGGCATTTGTACTTCAGTGATTTTTATCACCTTAAGGGCAAGTAGAGTTTTAAAGATTATAAGTGTTAAAATCCCTTCGATAAGATTAATTGGAATCATGAGCGGCTGCAAAATCAGAAATGTAATCACTGCAACGATAAACGGAGCGATAAGTGAATATTTTTGAATTGCGTTGTTAACTTTCGAAGCAATGGTTGAAGACATCGAATCAAACATAGGAGCGAGATCTACCGATCCATCAGAGCCAATGCTGACATCGTCCACTGGAATTTCTTGTGGTTTGATACCATAAATTGATCCACTCGAATTCTGAGCCATTGTTTTAACTGTAGCATGGAGCATGAGTCTGACAACTTCCTGAATACCCGTTTTGGTCGTTACTTCTTTTGGAATGGTTTTAATTTGCTGCTGCACCTGTGAATTAACCTGACTATTAAGTACTTTAACTGCCGGTTTCGCTAAAATCTTGACGAGTTCAGGTTTAACAAGGTTATTTTGATTAACAAGACTCTTAGATTGAGTAAATGCAATTGCCGATACTATAACCAATAAGTAAAACGTTCCATTCTTGACAATTGGCAGAAAAATTTCATCAGGAGAGAATTTGATATGATTAGCAGCTTTGTTTTTACTTGATGTATAAACATAAAATAGAAATGTAAAAAAGAGAAGAGCAGAAAATATAGAAAGCATGAGATTGAGATTCATGAAAAAAAATGTAACTCCGAAGAGGAGTGAGCTCAGAATGAATGCCATAGCGATTCTACCGGACTCAATAAAATCAAAGATGAAGACCGTTATTGTGATGAAATATACCGTAAGCAGTGAAAAAGTGAACAAAGCAATGCTTAGTCCATGACGATTGTCAATAAACCCAAAAATATCCAGTAAACCTAAAATGCCTCCAAAAGCAATAGAGAGTAGAGCGAGCAACGTGAACAGAACTATTTTTTTGTCGAGCATAATAATTATGCTCCGATACCGAAAGACCCATTACTTATTGTATTATTTTTTTGCAGTTGGTGCAGGTGTTAATACAATGGTCGTTTGTGCAGAGTTTGAGCTGTCTTTACTTTCTGGCTCAACTTTTGCCAATTCCGACGTAATAAGTGCTGAAAATTCCTGGTATGAATTCGGATTATTCAATTTCACACCGTTAAGGAAGAAACTTGGTGTTGCATCAACGCCAGCTTGAGTTCCAGCCAAAACGTCATTATCAACTTTCTTCTTTATTTCATCAGACTCCATGTCCTTCTTAAATTTATTGGTGTCGAGCTTAAGTGACTGAGCATATTTCACAAAGTAGGAGCTTGGATTATCTTGAGTTGACCATTCTTCTTGTTTATCAAAGAGGATATCTCCCATTTCAAAGAATTTATTTTGCTTACCAGCTGCTTCTGCTGCATAAGCTGCCACTTTTGCATGATTATGCTGTGCAAGCGGGAAGTTTTTATAAACAAGTGTAATATCCTTGCCATGATCTTCCATAAGTTGCTTCACAAGCGGATTATATGCTTTACATGCGGGACACTGGAAATCGCTGAATTCAACCAGAACAACCTTACTGTTTTCCTTGCCCGTTGAATGATCAACATCTGAAACCTCAATTGAAACTTTTTTGCTCTCGCTTTGAGCTTGGTTGGCTGGTTTGGTTGTAAGATTCCAGGCAAACCATAATGCTGCCATGATGACAGCAAAAACAACGAAACCGGAAATAATTTTTTTAGTTAGTGCATTATCCATATACGTTTAATAATTAATTAACAGAATAATTGTATGATGTTCAATTATAGCAAAAGTTTTTATTTTTTCAGACTCAAATTATGGTCAAAATACAATCAAAGATTAAAGATATGCCTTTATTTATGAGGCCAAGGGAAAAATTAATTGAGCTAGGGCTATCTGCATTAAAAGATCATGAGCTTATCGCAATATTGTTAAGAGCAGGCTCGGGTCATCAGGATGTTCTTTCTTTATCTCGAACAATAGTTGAAAATTTTCCTCTGAATAAACCGCAGGAAATAACAATGGAGAATTTGGTCAGGATTAAGGGTGTAGGAATTTCTGGTGCATCGGTTATTTTGTCAGCGCTTGAATTGTCAAGGAGGTCAGGGAGTTCTTCCGGCATGCCGGGGATCAATTCGCCCGAAGATGTCGTAAAAGTGATCTCATTTATTCGGAATAAAAAAAGAGAGTATTTCGTTGGTTTGTATTTAAATGCGCGAAATCAGTTGATCACATCAGAGGTTATATCGATTGGAACCGTAGATATGAGTATCGCTCATCCTCGCGAAGTTTTCAAACCGGCAATTCGTCACAACGCAGCATCGGTTATCATTGCGCACAATCATCCATCCGGGAATGTTGAACCATCACAGGAAGATATTACCTTAACACGAAGACTAATAGATGTTGGAGTAATGCTCGATATTCAATTGCAGGATCATGTTATTGTCACACAAAAAACATACTATTCACTGCAGAGTGACTTAAGTTAATAATAATATGTATAAGCTTATTTAAGTCTATGATCGACGAAAAATTTTACCCCATATTGAAGAATGCTCAAGAGCAATCCAACAACAATTGCCATCCAGAAAGCGCTAATACCAACAGCGATCGAATTCTGGAGAGGAGTTCGCGCAAATAAATAGAGTGCCCCAATGTTTATAAGCCCTTCAAGAACAACATACTTTTCAAAGTCGAGTTTAATTTTATAATCGTATACAAGCAAATCAAAGACCATAACGGCCAGTGTCAATCCAAAAGATGTTGTTAATAGAGCTTGAAAGTATGAAATTTGACCACGACCAAAGACAAACATCTCAGGGAAAAACATATTGACGAGATACAAGACGAGTGTGTTTACCAAGAGATATGCGATGAGTTTTTTTGTGTAATTCATACAATCACCTCCTTTCGTGCCATAAACTCAGTATACACAAAATTATTCGGGTATACTGTATCCTATGATTCGTTTGAAATTCCTGGGTGCAGCCGGAACAGTAACCGGCTCCTGCTACTTACTTCAACACAATGATGAACCCGGACTCGTTGTCGATTGTGGAATGTTCCAAGGCCCAAAAGATGTTGAAAATCTTAATCATGGTGAATTGCAGATCATAGGTCAACAGGTTGGGGCCGTGGTTCTCACACATGCACATCTCGACCATTGCGGAAGACTTCCAATGCTCATCAGAAAAGGCTATAAGGGTAAGTTTTTCATGACGCAGGCAACGCACGAACTCATGCAAATAGCACTTTTCGATGCAGCCCATATTGCCCAGGCCGATCCTGATAAAGTACCGCTTTATTCAGAAGAGGATGTTATGAGTGTTATTGATCAAAGTGAAATTGTTGATTACGGACAAAGCTTTCAGGCATCATCTTTTTTTGTAACCATGAGGGACGCTGGTCATATTTTAGGCTCAGCAAGCCTGGAAGTAAATTATGCTGGCAATACAAAGCATAAGATTGTTTTTAGCGGCGATATTGGTAATTATCCTGAGGAAATCGTCAAACCAACAGAATTTATAACCGAAGGTGACACGGTTATTATGGAATCAACGTATGGAGGTCAGCGACATCCAGATGACGATCCTGACACTGCAATCATGAATGAAATTAATGAAGTTGAGAAAACTGGCGGGACATTGTTAATTCCCTCATTTGCTATTCAGCGAACTCAGGAAATTTTATACAGAATTAGGCGTCTTAAGGCCAGACAAGCTATTAAAGCCCAAACCGCTGTATTTTTAGACAGCCCCATGGCCCTTAAAGTGACAAAGGTGTATCAAGCTCACTCTGAACTTTTTAATAATGCTTTTGCAGCAGAGGGTTCTGTTGGAAATTTTGATTTCAGTAATCTACATGTCTTAGAAAAGAGAAATGATGCACAGAAAATCAAGCAAACAAAGGGAGCTAAGGTTATTATTGCGGGGAGCGGTATGATGTCAGGAGGTCGAATTGTTGGTCATGCGGCAAAATTATTACCTAACGAACATACGCGGCTTTTAATTGTTGGTTATCAGGGGGAGGAAACGCTTGGACGGGCCATAACCGAGGGTGTTAATCCGGTTAAGATTGACGAGGAAATGATTCCAGTAAGGGCACATATTACGCATATAAGATCAATGAGTGCTCATGCAGACGAGCCAAAACTCCTCAAATGGCTTCAAAAAATTCAAGGAGTGAGTAAGTTAATTCTGACCCATGGAGATGAAGATCCACGAGCAGCTCTCCAACAGTCAATTATTAATTCAGGCTCTCACTATGAATTCGCTCTTCCACACCTAAATGAAGAAATTGTTCTTTTTGAAGATTAGTTTTCCTGATTCGTTTTTAGTTTTGATGCAAATTCCTTCCTGAATTTTGAGACTTTTGGATCAATAACAATTTGGCAGTATGGTTTCTCTCGGTTTTTATTGTAGAAATTTTGATGATACTCTTCGGCTGTATAAAAGTTATTAAAAGGAACAATCTCGGTTACAGCTGGCAGGTCGTAATAACCTGATTCGTCGAGTTCTTTCTTTGATTTTATAGCTGCATTGTGCTGCTCTGACGAATGATATAGGATAATTGAGCGATATTCCTCGCCAATGTCATTATCTTGTTGGTTTAGTGTTGTCGGGTTATGAATTTTCCAGAAAATTTCAAGCAGCTCATTGAATGTTATTATCTGAGGGTCGAATTCGATTTGGATTACTTCTGCATGACCAGATTGCCCATAATGCAGATCATGATAGTCAGGATTTTCAGTTGTGCCGCCAGAATAACCAGATGTGACTTTGAGGACTCCTTTAATTTGTTGAAATAGTGCTTCGAGACACCAAAAACAACCACCGCCAAATGTTGCCAATTCTGTTTTCATAAGACTATTATATAAAAATTTACCTGTTGGAAAAGTCTGAAAATCTATGTTATACTATCTTTTCTACTTATCTCACAAAGAATATGGCAAAAAAGAAAAAAGGAAAGAGAATTTTAGTTGGCCTTAAAGATACCGAATCCGGTCGGGTCAATTATATTGTGTCAAAAAATAAGCAGAATACTCCTGACAAATTGGAGCTCATGAAATATAGCCCAGTTCTTCGCAAGAAAACCCTCCACAAAGAAACGAATAAACTGGATTAAGTTTCAGATTCAGTTATTCCCAGCACAGCATGTGTTGCATTTTGAACGACCTGAGTGTCAAGCTGACCTAGAATTCCCTGTTGAGCATATTGTTCAAGCAAGTCTGCTACACCCGCAGTGTGTTGTTCTGCTAGACCAGCTACTGTCATTGCTTCTCTTTGCCATCCCAAAGCGACTCCTGTTGCAGCAATAAGCTGACCTTCTGCCTGAGTTCGGGCACGTTCTGCAGGATCAGGTAATAAACGAGCTGCGGCTTCTTTTAAGGGTTTTCTAAATTCCATTATCAGTATAGTATAGCATGTCAAATGTGACCCCACGGGAATTCGAATCCCGGTTTCCAGGATGAGAACCTGGCGTCCTAGGCCTCTAGACGATGGGGCCAATACTTCCAATATTTCAACTCAACAGTTTAATAAAAATCGAACTTCAAGTACCGATTCCTTGTTTGACTTT
The DNA here is from genome assembly GCA_964556475.1 of uncultured Gammaproteobacteria bacterium. GTDB lineage: Bacteria > Patescibacteriota > Microgenomatia > UBA1406 > HO2-37-13b > CAZKVU01. Next base: position 7,622 of record CAZKVU010000002.1, read on the forward strand.
TGAGTCTAAATGTAGTATATTTTATCACAGATCGGCAGAAGAGGCCGGTTTTTTTATATTGCATAAATTATGACAGATACCTATAAATTATCACAGGAAGGTCACGAGAAGCTTCTTAAGGAGTATGATGAGCTTAAGAGCGTAAAGCGTGCTCAAGCAGTAGATCGCTTGGCTAAAGCCCGAGCTATGGGTGATTTGTCTGAAAACAGTGAGTATTCAGCTGCTCGTGAGGATTTAAATTTTATTGACAGCAGAATTATCGAAATAGAAGAAATTATCCGAAATGTTGAGCTCGTAAAGGATCATAAGGTAACAGGGTCAGTACAGCTTGGTAATACTGTTGAGGTAAATAATGATGGAAAAAAAGAACACTTTACTATTGTTGGTGAACTTGAAGCAGATATTGCATCACAAAAGATTTCTGACACATCTCCTATAGGAAAGGCACTTCTAGGCTCCAAAGTTGGCGACACTGTATCAGTAACTATCCCTGCGGGGACAGTTCAATATACCGTCGTCAACATTAAATGACGCAACTTCGTGAGTCTTCACGGAGTCCCTTAATTGTAGTATATTTGTACTATGGCTCAAATAGATGAAATAAAGAAGGCAAAACTTGAAAAACTTGATGCAATCCGACAAAAGGGCTGGAATCCGTATGCCTCAAAATTCAATAAAGAGCATGATATACAGTATGCGCTTGAGCATGAAGGCGAGAAGGTAGTGACAGCGGGTAAAATAATGTCTCTTCGGGAACATGGAGATATCTCATTCGCTGATCTACGAGATCCTTCCGGTGAAATTCAACTTTTTTTTAAGAAAGAGGAGCTTGGTTCAGATCTGTATGACGATTTAAAATTGCTTGATGTCGGTGATTATGTGGGAGTTGAGGGAATGGTTACCAGGACTCAGACCGGACAGATTTCAATTCTCGTTTCTCATTACACCTTACTCACAAAATCAATTTTGCCTCATCCGAATGAATGGTATGGATTAAAAGATACTGAAACCCGTTATCGGAAGCGATACCTTGACTTAATTATGAATGAAGATGTGCGCAGAATATTTGAGACGCGTTCGCATGTAGTACGACTGCTGCGAAATTATATGGACACACATGGTTTTCTGGAAGTTGAAACACCTATTTTACAGCCTCTCTATGGTGGTGCTTCTGCAAATCCATTTAAAACCTACTATAACGCTTTGGATTCAGAATTTTATTTGCGAGTAGCAGTTGAGCTATATCTCAAGAGACTTATTGTTGGTGGTTTTGAGAAAGTATACGAACTCGGCAAAGATTTTCGTAATGAAGGGTTCAGCCGTCAGCATAACCCTGAATTTTCTATGCTTGAATTTTATTGGGCTTATGCAGACTATAACGATCTGATGATGTTTACCGAGGAAATGCTGACTCATGTTATACAGGAAATAAAAGGGACGTTGAAAATTCAATTTGAAGGAAAGGACTTTGATTTCACGCCACCATGGCCACGCAAGCAATATGCGGAATTATTTGAGGAATATCTTGGATTTAGCCTAAAAGATATCGATACTGAAGAAAAATTACAAAAGCTCGCTCATGAAAAGAAATTTCTCGATGAACCCGTTATTGGTTATGGCCGGATGCTTGATGAGATATATAAAAAGCATATCCGTCCTCAGCTTCATGGACCTTTATTCTTAATTGATCATCCTGTCGAGCTGAAACCACTTGCAAAAAAGCGTGAAGATGATCCTTCAAAATCAGCAGGGTTCCAACTTCTGGTTTCTGGAATGGAGTTTATTAATGCGTACAATGAGTTAAATGATCCAATCGATCAAAGACATCGATGGGAAGAGGATATGAAAGTCGGAGAGCGAGGGGGTAAGGATTTTCAGGTGGTGGATGAGGATTATATTGAAGCACTTTCATACGGCATGCCTCCAACGGCTGGATGGGGAATGGGCATTGATCGCTTTACAGCTTTCCTGACAGATCAACATGCTATCAAAGACGTTATTTTATTTCCAACAATGAGACCTGAACATGAACAGAAGCACGGTAAAGATGAGGAAGTTGTAAGTGGAGAGAAAATTTCTCAATCACCTGCAAAGCCATCAGTTAATACTGCAAGCATTCCACTTAAAATAACGCGTGAGAAAGCATTGAATATTCTGGAGACTCACATTCAAAATAAGAATTTGCGTAATCATTGCAAAGCTGTGGAAGCGACCATGAGAGCTTTAGCTCGAAAGTTCGGTGCTGATGAGGAAGTGTGGGGAATCGCCGGATTGCTGCATGATGCTGATTGGGAAGAGACGCAAAATGATTTTGCAGGTCATACTCGTAAAACAATTCAATGGATCCAGGAAGCAGGAGAAGACAATGAAGAACTCATTGACATTATTTTGACGCACAATTACAAACATAATGGCCATAGAAAACCGGAAAGTGCTGCAGAATGGGCTTTATATACATGTGATGAGCTCACCGGTTTTATAGTAGCGGTTGCATTGGTAAGACCTGAAAAGAAATTAGAGCCTGTTGAGACATCCTCGGTCTTAAAGAAATTCCCAGCAGCAGCTTTTGCAAAACCCGTTGATAGAGAGCAGATTAAACTCTGCGAGGAGAAGCTCGGTATTCCACTTGAGGAATTTGTTGAGATAACACTGAGCGCAATGAAGGATGTTGCAGGTGATTTGGGTTTATAA
>CAZKVU010000002.1:10412-76459 GCA_964556475.1 uncultured Gammaproteobacteria bacterium
CAAAATAGAGCAAAACAGCAGGATTTCTCTCGAAGCATTGCCCATGAAAGTAAACTTTTGAACATTTCTTTTGATATAACTTTTCCACAGAATTTTGACATTAATGATGATGTTGAAGAATCAGGTGACACATTTACAGAAAATTCACTCATTAAAGCACGATATTATTTTGAGAAAAGTCAAACTCCAGTAATAACAGATGACGGCGGCATTGTTATTCCCATATTAGGAAGCAATGTCCCTGGTGTTCACTCAAAACGATGGGCAGGAGAACATCCAACAGATCAGGAAATCATTGAATATACACTCCAAAAACTACATTCATACAAGAGTCAAGAAGAACGGAAAACAATTTTCCAGACGTGTTTAACCTTTTTCGATGGGAAGCGTACGATTCAAACCACAGGAGAAACAGTTGGTTACATTGCTACAGAACCTCTCAAAATGATAACAGCGGGTTTTCCATACCGCAGCCTCTTTATCTTGCCAAATGGAAAATATTACGACCAATTAACTCCTGAAGAACACGAACAATTTAATCATCGCGACCAAGCATTGCGAAAACTCCTCCCGCTCATTCTTCAATAACTTCATCAGCAGAAATCACGATTTCATGCTAAACTATGTTACACATTATTACAGCAGACTATGTTATCAATAGAGTATATCCGCGAGAACAAAGAAAAGGTCATTGAGGCGGCTCGAAATAAAAATAGAGAATTCGATATTGATAGACTTCTTCAGGTTGATGAAAAGCGCCGCGAGCTTATTCAGCAAGTCCAAAAAATCCGTGAAGAGAGAAATACGCTAGCATCTTCGGAAAATGTGGATGAAATCCGTCAGAAAGGTAAACAACTGAAGGAAGTTCTAAAAAAAGTTGAGGAAGAGCTGAAAACAGTTGAGGACGAATTTCACACTCTCATGCTTTTTGTACCAAATGTTCCGCTTGATGAAGTACCCGTTGGTAATGATGAAAGCGCAAATGTTGAAATAAAAAGAGAAGGACTCCCTCGGGAATTTGACTTTCCTCCATTATCGCATGCAGAGCTTGGAAAACAGAAAGATCTTATTGACATGGAGAGAGGATCGAAAGTGTCGGGTTTCCGTGGCTATTTTCTGAAGAACAAGCTAGCACAACTCCAATTCACTATTCTCTTTCACACATTTCAAAAATTGGTTGCCAAAGGTTATACGCCAATAATTGCTCCTGCTGTTGTAAAAGAGTTTACCCTTTTCGGATCAGGCCATTTTCCATGGGGACGGGCTGAAGATGTGTACAACCTTAATGGAGACGACGATGCTTTTTTATCTGCAACAGCAGAAATTCCTGTCACAGCAGCCATGAGCGGCGAGATTCTTATGGAAAAGGACTTGCCACTTCGTTTTGTTGCATTATCACCATGCTTTAGGCGTGAAGCAGGTGCATACGGAAAGGATACCAGTGGCATTCTCCGTGTCCATGAATTCTGGAAGATTGAACAAGTAATTATTGCACCGAATAATATAGAAAAGGCCAGAGAACTACATGAGGAGCTTCAAAGAAACACTGAAGAAATTATTCAGAACCTCGAATTACCGTACAGAGTTATGCTTATGTGCACAGGTGATATGGGAGAGCCACAAATCAAAAAGTACGATACAGAAGTATGGCTTCCTTCGCAGCAGAAATACCGTGAAATAGCATCCAATTCAATTATGGGTGATTTTCAAGCCCGCAGACTGAATATAAAGTACCGCACCACAGAAGGAAAAACTGAATATTGTTATACATTAAACGATACTGCAATTCCTTCGACTCGATCGCTTATTGCTATTATGGAGAATCATCAACAGCAAGATGGTACAATTCATGTTCCAAAAGCGCTCCAAAAACTCGCAGGATTCAGTACAATATAGCGGATTACCGCTGAAGTTGGAGTACCAACTATAGCGAATTATCGCTGAAGTTGTAGTACCAACTATAGCGGATTACCGCTGAATCGAGTACAATATAAACCTCTATGTTAGGATTTGTAAAAAATCTTTTTGATTATAACCAAAAGGAACTGAACAGAATACAGAAAATTGTTGATCAGATAAATCTTCTTGAGGATGATGTTCGTGACCTTAAAGACGCTGACTTTAAAAAGGAAACAGAGAAACTTAAGAAACAGGTTCAGAGCGGAGAGAAAACATTAGATGAAATCCTCCCATGGGCTTATGCTCTCGTTCGAGAAGCATCTCGCAGAGTACTTGGTCTACGACACTACGATGTTCAGCTTATTGCTGGTATTGCACTTCATGAAGGGAAAGTCGCAGAGCAGAAAACTGGTGAAGGTAAAACATTGTCAGCAACTGCGCCGCTTTATCTTAATGCCCTTATGGGGCGTGGAGCTCACCTAGTAACTGTTAACGACTATTTAGCCCGTCGTGATGCCGGCTGGATGGGACAAGTATATGACTTCCTTGGTCTGACAGTTTCGGCAATGATTTCTGAGAAGTCATTTAGCTTTGATGCTGAATATTTTGACGAAACCGCTTCTGATTGGAGATTAATTCATCTAAAACCACTCGAAAGCAGAAAGGAAGCCTACCTTGCCGATATAACCTATGGTATTAATTCAGAATTTGGATTTGATTATCTTCGCGACAACATGGCAAAAGAGCCTGAAAATGTTGTACAGCGTGATTTTTACTTTAGCATTATCGATGAGGTTGATTCAGTCCTTATTGATGAAGCCCGAACTCCGCATATTATTTCTGCGGCAATAGAGCAAGATGTCTCAAAATACTACGATTATGCGAAAAATGTTGAGCGATTAGATGATACAGATTATATTCTGGATGAGAAAACACGAACTGCACATTTAAATGATAAAGGAATTGAAAAACTGGAAAAAATGCTCGGATATTCAAATATTTATGAGCAAGATTATGAGGCTTTATACCATGTAGAAGCTGCGCTTAAGGCACGAACTTTATTTAAGAAAGATAAAGACTATATCGTTCGCAACAACGAAGTCATTATTGTCGATGAATTCACTGGTCGCTTATTAGAAGGCAGAAGATTTTCAGAGGGATTGCATCAAGCCATCGAAGCCAAAGAGCGAGTCGAAATTAAACGAGAGTCAAAAACATTAGCAACCGTCTCTTTGCAGAATTACTTCAGAATGTATGACAAGCTGGCAGGTATGACCGGAACAGCGTCCACAGAGGCAGAAGAATTTAATAAGATATATAAACTCGAAACGCTCGTAATCCCGACACATATTCAGGTTACTCGTAAGGATCTTGCCGATCTTATTTACAAAACAGAAAGAGGCAAGTTTACTGCATTGGTAGATGAGATTGCACAAATACACGCAGAAGGTCGACCAGTGCTTGTTGGAACAAGCGCTATTGATAAAAACGAGCTTTTGTCACGTTTGCTTAAAAAGAAAGGTGTTACTCATGAAGTCCTTAATGCAAAAAATCATGAACGAGAGGCACATATCATTGCAAATGCTGGAAAAAAAGGTGCAATTACAATTGCAACCAACATGGCTGGCCGTGGAGTTGATATTGTGCTTGGTGGTGAAACGCCTAATAAATTCGAACGAAATACCGAGGATGATTCTGACAAAACGCGAAAGAAAATGGAGAAGGCGTACGAAGATGCCAAAAAGGAATGGCAGAAACAGCACGATGAAGTAGTAGCACTTGGAGGTTTGTATGTTATTGGTACAGAGCGTCATGAATCGCGACGTATCGATAATCAGCTAAGAGGTAGAGCAGGTCGTCAGGGTGATCCAGGCACAACCCGCTTCTTTGTTTCTCTTGAAGATGATATGATGCGTATTTTTGGAGGTGAGCAAGTTGCAAAGATGATGGATTTCTTCAAACTCCCTGAAGATCAACCGCTTGAGCACATGATGGTTTCTAAAGCATTGGAACAGGCTCAAACAAAAGTTGAGGGTCACAATTTTGATATTCGTAAGCATTTGGTTGAATATGACGATGTTTTGAACAAGCAACGCGATATTTTGTACAAAATGCGTCAAGCGATATTGTTTGCAACCCCTGAGGATCCGAAACATCTTGAAGAAGAAATCGAACGAGCATTTTCAGAGCAAGTCGAGAATTTACTGAATATGTATGTTTTTGTTGAAGCCGAGCCAGATTTCGATAAATTTGCAGCAGAACTCGATGTTATTTTACCTGCTAGTGCTGACAAACTTATAGAAACAATACAATCTTCTGTCACAAGTCGTGAAGATGCAGCTGAAATGGCCCTGAAGATGTTTAAAAAGCTTTATTCCGATCGTAGAAAGGAAGTTGGTAATGAGGTATGGACACAAGTTGTTAAATTTATCTTCTTAGATATTTCAGATAAGTTATGGACAGATCATCTAACGGCAATTGAGGATTTACGCCAAGGTATTAACTTGCGTGGATATGCGCAGCTCGATCCATTGACAGAATATAAGAATGAAGCCTTTTCAATGTTTGAAAAATTGTTGAATGACATCAGCTTTGATTTTGTCCGTCGCATTTTCCAAATAAAAGTCACTGATGAACAAGCTGTAACGGAGCAGATGAAGGTTTCAGTTGCTGAAGATGCTGTGTACTCTGCTGCTGAACAAAAAAATTCGCTCAAAGAGCCGGAACCTGTTCGGATGTTAACACAACAGGAACCACAATACATTGAAGATGCTGAGATTGTCAGAGAACCTGAACATGAAGAGCACAAGCATCATGAACATCACCATAATCACGATCATAGCCATTCCCATGATGAAAATGATCAGCAACAATTCGGATTCAAAGTAACAGCTCCGGGCCAAACCGTCAAAAAACCAGATAGAAACGATCCATGCTGGTGTGGGAGCGGGAAGAAGTATAAGAAATGTCATTATCCAAACTAGAATGAATTTCTTGAACTTCGTATAAGAAATGTCATTATCCAAACTAGCTACTTGCGCTTGTATAGTGTTTGAGTGCAAAATTCCAGAAGATATGCGAGGCGAATAAAGCGACAATTGAGAACATCATACAAAAAATTATTTCGGATACATTTAGTTTCCCGAGCAATGCAAGCGTTGGGGGTGCGACAACGAACAAAAAAGGCACAAACAGCAAATAGATAGCGACCCCAAGACCACGAAAAACTCCAGGTGGATAGCGCAATAATCCGGTGATATATCCCAGAAGATCCTTCATATTTGTCAGAATTGGATTCCACATGAGAAATGTCATAATAGTGAACCACAAACTATACAAAAGGATGAGAGATGAAATCGACATAAGAGCAAAGACTGCGGCGTTGAGCAAGGTTATTTTAAAATGGAAATAATTGACGAAATAAACAATCAATCCAATTGATGCAACAAGCCTAGCGAAAGCCTGGAATCGGAATTCGGCCGTGCTGAGTAAGAACTGTGAATTAATCGGCTTCAGCAATATGCTATCAAGTTCACCTTTATAAATAATCTCTGCCATTCGACTCAAACCACCATAAAAAAAGACCTCAAGAAGTGCTCGCTCTAAATTAAATACAATAGTGAGAATGATCATTTCTCCTTGTGTCCACCCATACACATTGTGAACCTTAAATGTCAGAAGAATAATAGTGACTAAATGGAGTCCGGTAAAAATCAAACCAGAAAACATTCCTGAGTAAAAATTACCAATATATGCTACGAGATTTGCAAAGCTAGCTTTCACTTGCGCTCTGTATACATTGCCATAATTAACCCAGGTGTTCATTGTCCAACAGCGGTAAATTTCTTAACGCCCTGACTCCAAGCTATTTTGTAAACGATGCCTAAGCCTACAAGCCAGATTAATTGCTGACAAATAACCGTAATCATTTCATCAGGTGATAACTTACCCATTAATGCTAAGGTCGGATAATAGGTGATCCACGGAAATGGCGTAAGACCAATCAATAACTGAAACGAATGTGGGAGTAGGTTTAATGGAATGATGTATCCACCATATATAAGACTCAGTATAAATCCCATGTCCATGATACCATCAATTTGAGTAATCCAGAAGGCGAGTAATCCAATGATCATTTTGAAGGTAAACGAAACAGCGAGTGCACCAGTAATAATAAGCGCAATTAGGGGCACTTTTTCTACTGAAGGCGAAAAGAAAGTTACATTTTTAAAAAACGCAATAAGAATAATCGCTGCTACGATTCCAAACGAACCCTGGAGAATTCTATATGGCATTTCCTCGAAGAACATAAGCCAATAATATGAAAAAGGGCGAACAAGTTGACCCGAGAGATACCCAAGGCGAATATCATAAAATGAAATATGCTCCTCAATATGGATTACGAGAATATTACTTGCAAGCATTAAAACAAGATAATATGTTGTGAAGTCTGATTCATTCCATGAACCTAACGATCCACCTGTATTTTGCAGTGCTCCATGCCAAAATAGAATCAATATTACCGGGTTTATGACGGTCATTAGGAACCATACGAATGACCGCATTCGTTGCGCCAAAACACGCTGGAGATGTATGAGCAGTATGCGAATATACCTCATGACGACTTCATACTTTTAAAGAATGTTCGGACAACATCTTCAATATTTGGCTCTTCTATGTTTAAGTCATCCACGGGGAATTCTTGAAGTAATTTTGAGGCAATAATTTTTGCAGAGTCTTTAGGAACTGCGAGTACTACTTTTTGTGGCTTATATTTTTTTACCTCACCAAGTTTTAACAATTGACTTTTCTCAACTTCCTTTGTGAAAACCACTGAAAGAAGTTTATTTTTTGTGTATCGGGAGATGAGTTGCGAAAAGCTTCCATCGTAAATAATAGTTCCATGATCTATAACAATAACTCTTTTACATAAATCCCGAACATCAGCCATATAGTGACTGGTTAGAATAATCGTTGCATTAAAGTTTTTATTATAATCGCGTACAAAATTTCTCACGTTATGCTGAACAACAACATCAAGACCTATTGTTGGCTCATCAAGGAATAAGATTTTTGGGGAATGAAGGAGTTGCCCAATGAGTTCACATTTCATTCGCTGTCCTAATGATAACTGTCTGACTTGAATATTCAGTACATCTTTAACATCAAGCATTTCAACAAGATTATCAAGCGTTCTTTTGAATAGTGCATCTGGAATTCTATATATCTCTTTGTTCAATAAATATGATTCATATGGAGGCAAATCCCACCACAACTGGTTTTTTTGACCCATAACAAGCGAGATTTTTCTGAGAAAATCATGATCTCGCTTTGAAGGAGTGTACCCAAGCACTTCAATCTCGCCAGATGATGGATGAATAAGGCCAGATAAACATTTGAGCGTGGTTGTTTTGCCGGCACCATTTGGCCCAATAAAACCTATAAGTTCTCCCTCTTCTATATCAAAAGAGATGTCGTGAACGGCTGTTTTGTTATAGTACTTTCGATGAACAACTGACTTAAGTGAGCCGATAAAGCCTGGCTGCTTTTCATAGACACGAAAATGCTTAGTTAGATTGTGCACATGAATTGTGGACATGAATGTATTCTAGCAGAATTTATTTCTCTAAAGCCTCTATTTCGAGAAGTCTATTATATTTAGATAGCCTATCAGATCGGGACATTGAGCCTGTTTTTATGAATTCAGCTCCACATGCATAGGCGAGATCTGCAATAAACGAGTCCTCAGTCTCACCGGATCTATGCGATATTACGACTTTCCAACCTGCCTCCTGTGTTTTTTTAATGGCCTGCACTGTTTCTAATAATGACCCGATCTGGTTCACTTTTATCAAAACCGAATTTGATGCCAGTTTTTCTATACCTTGCTGGATTCGATGAATATTAGTGACATATAAATCATCACCAACAACCATGTGATGCGGTGTTACTTTTGCAGTAAATTCAGTAAATGCTGCCCAGTCGTCTTCATGAAAAGGATCCTCAAAAGACATAATGTTGTATCGCTCAATAAGACCCATATAGAAATTCATGAGTTCCTGTGGAGACCAATGCGCATTTTCCTTTTTCAGATCATATGAACCGTTTGTATAAAATTCAGAAGCAGCGACATCTGTAGCAAGATCAACAGCTTCGCGAGAATGTCCAGCATCACTGATCGCTTTTTCAAGATAGGAAAAGGCGTCGCTGTTTGAAGGGAGTACTGGAGCAAAACCACCTTCATCTCCAACAGAAATTGTAAACCCATCATTTTTTAGAATTGATTTCAAAGAATGAAAAATCTCAGAAGCTATACGAACACTCTCAGAAGGAATATTGTTTTTTGGTGAAATCATACATTCCTGGAAGTCGAGCACCCAGTTGGCATGTGCTCCACCGTTTATCACGTTAACAAGCAGTCGTGGAAAATTGACATTTTTTTGAGAAAAGTATGAATCATGAATAGCTTTCCATAGAGGAACATTTTGATAACAAGAAAGCGCTCGTGCTGCCGCTAAAGATACTGCAAGAACTGCATTTGCGCCGAGGTGTGATTTATTTTCCGTACCATCAAGTTCCAGTAATTTATTATCAATAGCCTCAAGATTTTCAATGTCGTAGCCTTTCAATCCACTCTGTATCGTATCTCTTATATGACCAATTGCCATCAATACACCCTGACCATGATATTTGGCATTATCACCATCGCGGAGCTCAAGTGCCTCATGTGAGCCGGTTGATGCGCCAGATGGAACACTTGCGCCTCCTATCATGCCGTTTTCGAGCTTTACATACGCTTTAACAGTGGGATTCCCTCGTGAGTCTAGTACTTGCAGTGCATAAATGTCTGTTATTTTCATGATGATTTAAAATAATCCTAACTGGTTTTTGTCCTTTTCTGGTTTATTTTTTTCAGGCTCCTTTTTCTGCTGAAAAGGATCAGCAAACAATCGCTGTTTAATACTTCTAAATTGATACTCATCGAAAAACTCCTTTAATTTTTCATTATAAGAGTTAAAACGAAAGTTTTCTAGGTCAATTTCAATATTAATGTCATGTTTAAGGAGGGCAAGCTTTTTGGACATGAGTGCATCATCTTTTCCATCAATCAGTTTCTTTTTGACTGATTCGTTTTCAACATCATCAATATGCGCATAGAGCTCCTCGACAGTTCCAAACTGATTTATTAGGTTCGCGGCAGTTTTTTGACCAATACCAGCAACACCCTTATAGTTATCAGATGGATCACCGGCAAGTGCCTTAAAATCTGCAATATATTGTGGTTCGATATTAAAACGTTTTTGTACGGCTTTATCGTCGTATACAAGTGGTTTAGCTCCACCATTTTGAGGGCTGATAACAAGAGTGTGATGTTTTGTATCAACAAGCTGCAGGATATCTTTATCGCCGGTAAAAATCAGCTTTACAATATTGTTCTCTTTGAGCTCGGTAGCAATCGTTGCAATGAGATCATCCGCCTCAAAGCCATCGAGTTCAACATAGTGGATGCCAGCTGCCAGTAAATATTCACGAACCATGGGAAATTGCTTAATTAAGTCCTCTTCAACTTTTGGTCTATGCGATCTATATTCGGGGAATAACTCATCTCTAAATGTCTTGGCGGCTGTGTCAAAGCATATAATTACATGTGTTGCTTTAAATTCAGAAATAGCGGTATGGAGCATCGTTACAAAGCCATAGAGTGCATTAGTTGGTACTCCATCTTTCGTTTTAAACGCAGGAAGCGCATGGTAGGCTCGATGGATAATTGCATTTCCATCAACAATCAGGAGTGTATCCATAGCAGAAGTATACTAATTTTCAGTCTTTTTTTTGCCAACGATTTTCTCGAACTCATCACCATCAATACTTTCTTTCTTCAGAAGCTCATCGGCAACATTATCAAGTGCTTTGCGATTTTTCTTAATGAGGGCAATAGCCTGAACATAGCATTCGTCAATAATTCTTTTCACCTCGTTGTCTATTTTGCTCATTGTTGCTTCTGAAACAGGATTTTGTCCATAGTATGATTTACCCCATTCTGTAATATCTTGTGTCGGGCCAAAATTGATAGGGCCAAGGCTGCTCATTCCGTAATCAACAACCATACCTCGAGCAATTTGTGTTGCCTGATCAAAGTCATTAGAAGCGCCAGTCGTAACATCTCCAAAAACTACCTCCTCAGCAGCGCGTCCACCAAGCATAGAGGTTATCATATGCAAGAGTCTGGATTTAGTGTGATGTAAGCGATCCTGACTTGGTGGGATAAGCGTATGACCAAGCGACATACCACGTGAAACAATTGAAATGCGGTGTACTGGATCTGTGTCGCCTTGGAAATGAGTGACAATAGCATGACCACCTTCGTGATAAGCAGTAATCTTTTTATCAAGATCGCTCTGTAGACGTTTCTTTTCAGGGCCAAGTTTAACTTTTGTAGCGGCCTCTTCGAGATCGTCCATTGAAATGCTATCCTTATCATGGCGGGCTGCTAAAATAGCAGCTTCATTAAGCATGTTTTCAATATCTGCTCCAGAGAAACCTACAGTACGGCGTGCGAGCTTTTCGAATGAGACTTCCTTTGCCATTGGCTTTCCTTGAGCATGAATTTTAAGAATTGCCTGTCTCCCTTCAAGATCTGGATAATCAACGATAACTCGTCGATCAAATCTTCCAGGTCTTAACAGAGCGGGGTCAAGCAAATCACCACGGTTTGTTGCAGCAATAACGATAACTTTATCGTTTGGCGCAAATCCATCCATCTCAACCAAAATTTGGTTAAGTGTTTGTTCTCGTTCATCATGAGCTGGCATTGCTCCAACAGATCGGGTTCTACCAATTGCGTCAACCTCATCAATAAAGATAATTGCTGGCGCACTCTTCTTAGCTGTTGCAAATAAGTCACGAACACGCGCTGCTCCAATTCCAACAAGCATTTCCATAAATTCTGATCCTGCAATAGAAAAGAATGGAACATTACTTTCTCCAGCCACTGCTTTTGCCAAGAGTGTTTTACCAGTACCGGCTGGGCCAACAAGAATAACACCCTTCGGTGGTCGAGCACCTAATCTACTGTATTTTTTAGGATTTTTTAGGAAATCAACAATTTCCTCAAGTTCTTTTTTTGCTTCATCGACACCGGCAACATCTTTGAATGTTGTGCTAGACATTTTTTTCGTGTATCTCTTTGATTTAGCTTGACCGAATGAGAAAACAGAGTCTTGAGCGCCACGTGCTTGTCTAAAGATGAAAATAAAGAATCCAATAATGAGAATTGTCGGTAGGATGCTATTAAGGAAGACAATAAACAGGGAGGTGTCGTCATTACTTTTAACATCGATAACTATTTTATCGGGATTTACCCCTGATTCTTGAAGAATTTTACGAAGACTATCTTCTGACTCCTTTTTTGCCTGAACTCGCGTGTCATTTTTATAGACAGCCGTTATGGTATTACCGGTTCGTTCAATTTTTTCAACCTTACCTGCCTTTATATCTTTAATAACCGAGCTGATTGATTTTTGATTTCCCGACATGAATTCTTCAGAGCCGGCAATAATGGTCAAAATGAAGAAAATAACAAAAATAGCAATAAAAATCATTTTTATATCAATCTTGATCATTTTCATGCCATTTTCGACTGGTTTTTTTTGATTCGCCATAGAGATCATATATTGTAGCAGAAATTTACGCTTTGTGAAGCCTACGAAGACATTTATTGATATAATAGAGTCACCATGAAGACTGTTGGAATAGGCGATCCGAACATTTACGAAACAGTAATAATGACTCTAAAAAAGGGGGGGCTTGTTGTGGTTCCATCAGATACAGTGTATGGTTTGTCTGTTGATGCAACAAATCCAAAAGCGGTGAAGAAATTAATAACTTTTAAGTCCCGTGTTCCTGGCAAAGCGATTTCCGTATTCATCGGGTCTTTACAAAGGGCTAAAGATTATGTAGAAGTAAGCAGTCACCAACAACAATTACTTGAATCTATATTACCAGGTGCATATACAATTGTTTTGCCGTCAAAGCATAAAGTTGCAAAGGAGATTGAAGCTGAAAATGGAACTCTTGGAATCCGAATTCCTGATTTTGAGTTTAATAACAAACTTGTCGGGTTGTATGATAAGCCTGTTACAGCAACATCTGCGAATCAGGCCGGCAGATCACCGCATTCATCGGTTCGATCGCTTCTTAATGCTACCCCGGCACACAAAAAGAAACTCATTGATCTTATTGTTGATGGAGGTACATTACCAAGAAGGAAACCGTCGACAGTCATTGATTTTACAACGGAAAATTTTGATGTTTTACGAGTAGGAGATGTTGGTCTCCCCTTAACAGGTGGAAAGAAATTCAACTCGCATTCAGAAGATGAAACGCGAAAAATTGCTCAATCACTCTTGAAAAACAATTTTTCATACCTAGCAACTAAACCACTTGTGTTTATGCTGTATGGAGACTTGGGCGCAGGTAAGACTGTATTTGTTAAAGGTCTTGGCGATGCTCTTGGAATAACAAATATTATCTCACCGACATTTGTTATTACATACGATTATGACGCAAAAATTCCAGAAACTGATGTTCTGCATCATTTTGATTTATACCGCATTCAAGAGGCAGAAGAATTTAGCCATCTTGGCCTTGAAGAAATACTGAAACCACGACGAGTAATTGCTATTGAATGGAGTGAAAAAAGCAAGGAAATATTGCCTGAGCTTCAAAAAAAAGCACATGTTATTCATGTTTCAATTGAACACGTACATTCCTCAGAAAGAAAATTAACTATTTATTAACTTAATCAAAACGCTCATGATACTAGCCATAGATACTTCATGCGATGAAACCTCGGTTGCAGTCACCGATGGAAGAAAAACACTCTCAAATGAGATGTATTCTCAGGTGCTTGAGCATAAAAAGTGGGGTGGAGTTTTGCCGCTACTTGCTAAACGAGCGCATGAGGAACGAATTGATGAGGTTTTGGAAAGGGCACTCAAGAAGGCACGAGTGACGATGGATGAAATAGATGCAATCGCTGTTACATTCGGACCGGGATTAGCAATTGCTTTAGGGGTGGGGATTGATAAAGCAAAAGATTTGTCGAGCAAGTACATGAAAAAATTAATAGCAGTGAATCATATGGAAGGTCATATATATTCCTGCTTTGTTCAAAATAGTAAAGGCAAGCCGAGTTTTCCTATTGAATTTCCATATCTCGCTGTTTTGATTTCAGGCAGTCATACTGAGCTTGTTATTTTCAAAGACCATTTAATATATGAAGTGATTGGTGAGACGCTCGATGACGCTGCTGGTGAAGCGCTCGATAAAGGTGCCCGAATGATTATGAATGAGCATTTTTATCCTGGAGGGCCTGTAATAGAAAAACTTGCGCTTGGTGGGAGCAAAGATGCGTTTCGCTTCCCACGTCCTATGAAGAATTCCAAGGATCTCAATTTCTCATATTCAGGATTGAAAACGTCGTTGCTGTATCTTTTACGAGATATGAGCGATGAAGAACGTGTTAAACGAATGCCTGATTTAGCAGCCTCATTCCAGGAAGCAGTATTTCAGAGTATTTTCATAAAGTTAGAGAAAGCGATGGATCAGTATGGGCTAAATCGGGTTATTGTTGGCGGGGGTGTATCAGCAAACGATTATTTAAGAAAGACGATGAGAGAGTTAGTTGCTCAAAGAGGTGGAACTGTTCTCTTTCCACCTGAAAAAAAATTAAATGGAGATAACGCTGCTATGATTGGTGTAGCAGCTCACTTCAGAATGGAACAGGGTTTTTTTGTAGAAAATGAAGAAGATTTGAAAAGAGAGGCTCGAGCACACTTGTAAGCCTTTAACTAATTTTGCGAGGGCTCAGGTGGAGGTGGAGCTTCGGGCATTTTAATTCTATAATCAACGTCTCCTATAGGATTACCATCCTTATCGAGTACTTCTCCAGGACCTTTTCCTTTTTCCCACACGTTTCCATCTGGGTCAATTTTTATTTCATCTGGTTTTGGAGGTTGTTCTGGTGATGAGCCTACCATAACGTGATTTTATCAACAACATGCGATCTATTCAACATGTAAAATAATTTCATTCGTGCTACTTCGAGGACACGAAGGATCATTCGGCCCGACACATCCAATATCTTGGCCTTGCATTTCATCGATCATTATTTGTAATGCAACATTGCAGACGCCACCACAGCTAACAGTTGTTAATGATAGAGCTCCTATCTCAACAAATCTTCTTACATGTGTTGGTAGTTTGTCAGATGCAATGAACTGAACACAACTGAAAGATAATCCTGATTCTGTATATGCCATTATGTTTTTAAAATATATAAGAAGTGGCGGGGGAGAGAATCGAACTCTCGACCTGTCGCTTATGAGACGACCGCTCTAACCACTGAGCTACCCAGCCTGTACTTCAATTTTACGCGGTAGCTGACACGTCAACTGACTGAGCTACCCAGCCTGTACTTCAATTTTACGCGGTAGCTGACACGTCAACTGACTGAGCTACCCAGCCTGTACTTCAATTTCACGCGGTAGCTGACACGTCAACTGACTGAGCTACCCAGCCTGTACTTCAATTTCACGCGGTAGCTGACACGTCAACTGACTGAGCTACCCAGCCATTGGATCTCAGGTCGAAATCCTGCAGCCGTGTCGGGGTGGCGGGACTCGAACCCACGACCTCACGGTCCCAAACCGCGCACTCTAGCCATCTGAGCTACACCCCGTGATTAAATCACCCGATTATTTTATCATATTGGGAGTTATAGTATTGCAGTAATGTATAATTACATGTATGAAGGGCGATTTCTATTTGAAGTATGTCAAACGAGGACTCGATATTGTGGGTTCAACAATTTTGCTCATTTTGTTTTCCCCAATTTGCCTCATTTCTACTATTTTTATTAAACTTGATTCAGAAGGTCCAATATTTGCAGATGTACCTGAACGCGTGGGAAAAAATGGCGGGAAATTTACCATGTACAAATTCCGATCAATGGTGGAGAACGCGCACCAATTACTTCGAACTGATAAAAATTTGAAAGGCCTTTATGAAGAATATAAAAATGGCAGTTACAAATTGAAAAGAGATCCCCGCATTACTCGCATTGGTGGCTTTTTAAGAAAGCACTCGATTGATGAAGTACCTCAATTTATTAATGTGCTTAAAGGAGATATGAGCATTGTTGGGCCGCGTGCATACTATCCTGACGAACTTATAGAACAGCAAAATAAATATCCGGAGACAAAAGATCTTGTGAAAGTTGTATTATCAGTTAAGCCGGGCATAACAGGCTTATGGCAAGTATCGGGTCGCTCAGATGTCAACTTTGACAAAAGAGTTGCAATTGATGCTCAATATGTGGAGAATATATCACTATGGACAGATTTAATGATAATTCTGAAAACACCATGGACAATGATAACGGGCAAAGGGGCGGTTTAGGAGGCATTAATCCTATTGTCGATAAGCTCCAGACTGACGGTTCGTCATCTGATAGTGTTGGATCGAATGATACAGATATGTTAGGTCTACTTAAAGATAAAAAAAGACATAGGCGTAAAAAAATACACATACCACGCAAGAAATTCCTCGTTGGGCTTCTGGTAGTATTTTTACTGCTTGGATTATTTGGTTACTTCGGTGTATACCTCCCGTATACAAGAATCAGAGCACAAGGCCAAAAAGTATTACAGGCGGGGAGGGAAGCAAAGGAAGCATTTAAGCAAAATGACATAGATCTCGTTGAAAAGAAATTTAATAATGTCGAGACGCAATTCGAAGCCTTCAAGAAGGAAGCAAAATCAGTGTACTGGATGAGGTTTATTCCAATTGCCGGATGGTATGTTTCTGATTTTAAGAATGGTGTCGAGGGAGGAGATCACCTTATTAGCGCAGCGCAAAAGTCTATTGTTGCTATTAAGCCACATGCCGATCTCATTGGTTTTAAAAAGGGTGAAGATTCCTCTTTCTCAAGCAAATCAGCAGAAGAACGACTACAAACTGCTGTTCTGACTTTGGATAAAATTACTGAAGATGTCGATGATATTGCAAAAGATGTTGATGCAGCACGAGACAGCATTGATAAAATTAATGTAAACCATTATCCAGGTAAGATTGGCAATAAAGATGTTAAAGCAAAAGTAAAACTTTATAAAGATCAATTCGATGGGATAGCAGCACTTTTTGTCGATGCAAAACCATTTATTAAATCTCTCCCAGACATATTAGGCGCACATGAGGAAAAAACATATCTTGTTCTCTTTATGAATGACAAGGAATTAAGAGCGACAGGTGGGTTCTTAACAGCATTTGCTGTGTTTAAAGTAGACCAAGGTAAATTCAAGGTTGAACGATCAGAAGATATATATACGCTTGATAATTCAATCAAAAATCACCCAGTAGCACCCAGACCTATTGCTTTATATCATAAAGGTGTTTCAAAGTTTCAGATTCGCGACAGCAATTTATCCCCTGATTTCGTTGAATCAAATAAGCTCTTTGACGAGCTATATCAGGATAGCAGTGAAAAGGTTGACTATGATGGCGTAATTGCAGTTGATACACATGTATTAGTCGATGCGCTTGAAATCCTTGGAGACACACAGGTGAGGGGACTTAATTTTTCATCAAGAACTGACAAGCGCTGTGACTGCCCCCAGGTAATCTATACTTTGTTGGATGAAATTGATCGACCTGTTGCCTATCTAAAGGCCGACAGAAAGGGAATCCTTGGAGATTTACTCTTGTCTCTTATGCAAAAGGCGCTTGGCGTTTCTCCTTCGCAGTATTGGGGCAGACTTTCGCAAATGTATATGACAGATTCACAGGACAAGCATATTCTGATGCAGATGAAGGATAAAGAGATTCAGAAATCGCTCGAGGCTTTGAACTTCGCAGGTAGAATTAAACAAACACCGGAAGGGAAGGATTATCTACATATTAATGATGTGAATTTCGCAGGGGCAAAATCAAATTTATACGTTCAACACGCAGTAACGTCAAATACCGTAATAGCTTCAGATGGAACCGTGACCCGCGAGCTCACAATTCAATATAAGAATCCAAAATCACACTCGAATTGTAATCTGGAGGATGGAGGAGGATTAGGACGGGGGGGTCTGTGCATTAATGCAACGCTTAGAAACTGGCTTCGTATTTATGTTCCAGAAGGAAGTAAGCTTACTGACTTTAAAGGCTCTGAAAAGAAGGTTCAAACATACGACGAGCTTGGCAAAACTGTGTATGAGGGTTTTATGACAGTCAAGCCTGAAGGGATAGCAACGGTTAAGGTTTCGTACACATTGCCATTTAAGGTTAAGAATGCAGACGATTATGCACTATTAATTCAAAAACAGCCCGGCACTGTTGGTCATGAATATACCGTACAACTCAATGGAAAAGAGCTCAGTAAACTGCCTCTTATAAAAGATCAAGAATTCAAACTGCAATAACTGTTGCCATCAAGTAAACTAGGCTTGTGACACGAGTGCAAAAGGACGAAGGTCTTATTATCAAAAAAAAGAAACTGCTGAATGGACAAGTCATGGTGACGATATTCTCCCTTGGATCAGGAAAGCTTGTCTTATCGGCATTTGGCATTAAGAAATTAACAAGTAAGCGCTTATCACATTTCGAGATTGGGAATTACATCTCATTTAACTATACAAGAAAAGGGGATTACTTAACTTTGGGTGAGACTGAGCTTCAATACGGGCATTCAGATATTAAACGAGACGAGGATAAATTGGCAGTATTATATAAGGTCCTGTTTGTATTGAATAAGATTTTGCCTGAGGAGGAGCCGGAAAACAGCATTCTAAGCATAACCCTGCAATTCCTCCGCGAGATGAATAAAGACAACAAAACCAGAACGAAGTTACTTGATTACTTCTCACAAGTGCTTGTACTCGGAGGTTTTATAGATGAGGAAACACGAAATCTTGCTACATTTGATCCAATTCACCAGCTAGAGAATATAGTTGGACAGAAAATAGAGTTGAACTAGGAATTATGTTAAATCCTCATGCTCTGTTCCATCAAGTGATTCAACAAGTGTTTTAATTTTTCCAACTGATGCTTTTTTAGTGACAAGCATAACATCATCGGTATTTACAACGAGTACATCTTCCATATCGATAACAACCACCATTTTGTTTTCCTGATAGTTGTAAACAAGCGAGTCAGTACTATCCTGTAACATAACCCTACCATGCGTTACATTATCGGTGCTATTTTTTTGAAGAGCCTCCTTAAGCGCCTCCCATGCCCCTATATCACTCCAGCCAATATCCTCGACAATTACCCTCGCATATTGTGGATCCATTGGTTCTGAAATAGCATGATCAATATGAATCTTCGGGATTTCAGCATAAAGTCGGGCAAATGTTACATCAAAGTCACTTTTATCAAGATGACTTAGAATCTCCTCGATTACTGAATAAACATCTGGTGCAAATTTTTTAAACATTTCATAGATAAACTGAGGGGTTGATGCAAAGCTTCCAAGATTCCAGCAAAAATGGTCGTCAGAGAAATATTTCTCAGCAAGTTGTTTATCCGGCCGGTATCGAAATCCTGCAAATTGTTTGAAATCAATGCCATCGATAGTGTCAGTCGAATCTTTTGTTTCTATCCAACCTAGATTTTCAGAAGCAAATCGTGGCTTATGGCCAAAGTAAATAATTTTTTGCATGTCCTTCCTTAAATATGCCTCAGAGGACTTTAAAATCTGCTTAAACCTCGCTTTTTCTCGAATAAGATGATCACTCCACAATACAACGACCGGCTCATCAGGAAACTGTTTTGCTAAGTACCCCATCATAAATGCAACAGCAGGTCCGACATCTCGTCGTGAAGGTTCACCAATAATATTTTCAGCAGGAATTTCAGGTAGTTGCTTTCTTACGATGTCGGTATATTCCTTACCGGTTGCAATGTAAATATCCGCGTATGTGAATTCAGGAAGCAGGCAATCAATTGTAAGTTGTAAAGTAGATTTGTCGTCAATGACTTTTTCAAACTGCTTTGGAGATTTTTTTCGGGATAATGGCCACAGTCGCGTCCCTACACCTCCTGCAAAAATCACTGCTTTCATAGATAATGTTTTATCTGGTTGTAAAAATGATCGATACTAAATTTTTTGACCTCTGTCTCGCCGTGTTTGGCTGTTAATTCCTGTAAAGTGTATGATACCGACTTAAATATTTCAAGAGCTGCTTTGATTGATGTGGGTGACTGTTCATTGAAAAAGAGCCCTGTTAGATCGGGTTTAATTGTGTCACGTGCACCGCCCTTACCGTATGCGATAACAGGGCAGCCGAATAGCTGCGCTTCAAGTGCCGTATATCCGAAATCTTCCTCCTGAGGCATAATAAGCGCCTGAGCTTCAGAATAAAGTTTGGCAAGATTTTCATCGCTTACATCATGTATAAATTCAATATTGTGTCGCGAAATACCTTTCAGCTTATTTTTCTGACTTCCGTCCCCGATAATTTTCAAAGTACCCCCGATCTCATTAAATGTTTGTATTACCAGATCAATACGTTTATACGGTTCTAATCGGGAAACAATGAGAAAGTATGGTTCGCGCTTTCCAGATGAAGACTGAGATGTTGAAAGATTATTTTTGATTTTCTTCCAGTATTCGTAATCAAATGGAGGGTGAATAACATCAGCATCTCGGTTATAGTACGATTTTATCTTATGCTTAACTGAAGATGATAATGTTAGCAGCACGTCGGGCCTTTGTGCTGCTATATAGTCCCATTTTTTTAGATGATTCAGATATGGTTTTCCTATTTTCCCCATGAGAGTGCTGGTATAGAGCTTTGAATCGTCTCCCCAAAGCATTCGAGATGGACTTAATATGTATGAAATATGTTTTGTTTCAGGGCGTGTTATCACTCCTTTTGCAAAAGAACTACTAATCGAAAGAACTACATCATAGTGAGAAAAATCAAAGCTTTCGAATGCAAATGGATAAAGCGGGATTGATCGAATGCGATTTTTACGAATAAATGGTGGAAGTTTTTGAATAAATGATGTTTTTGGGTGTAGTCTATGGTGCCATCTCAGTGTTTCATCGACATAGGATGTGAACCAATCAACCTCAGGGAATAATGTGTTCACCATTAATAATAAGCGTTCAGCCCCACCCCATTTATCCATCCAATCATAGACACATGCTATTTTCATAAGGATGCCTGATATATTCGTAATGTTTGTGTTGTCATCTTTCTGAATGTAAATGTATGTGAAATATGGTTTATCGGTAAAAAGTAGTTTTGCATAGCTTTATTATCAAGCTGGGCGATAAATGAATTAATTGTATCTGCAATATCATGCGCATTGTTTGGGTTAAATGGCGCGTAATGTTCGCCAAGAATTTCTTTAAAAATAGGAATCTCTGAGGCGATTATTGGGCATGAGAAGTATGATGCCTCAATGAGTGGAAGCCCAAAACCTTCATCAAGTGATGGATGAATAAGAGCAGCAGCATGTTTATAGAAATAACTGAAATCAGCCAAAGACGGGTTATGATAGAAAATAACTCGACTTAGTTCTAGTTGTGATAGGTTTTCCCTTAATCGCTGTGCAAAATAATCTTTCGGCCCAACAAGGACAAGTGAATAGTTTTTATCGACCAGCTTAAAAGCCTCAATAAGCTTTTCTACATTTTTATGAGGGTAGAAGTTACCAACGTAGATAAAAAAAGGGTGTGGAATTTTATCCCTAAGATCTTGATTTTCCTGCACATTGAGCAGTTCTTCATTAAATCCTTCATATGTCACCTGGATTTTGGATTTTATGGACGGTCCAAAATATTTGACTATCGAATTTTTGACCGTTTCTGATGGTGTAATGATTGTGCGTGAATTTTGAATTCCTGATTTTAATGCAAGTTTATAGCCGAATTGCTTCATATTGTAAAGAAAAGGATTAAGTGTTGATGCGCGACCGGTTGAATGAGTAAGTGGAATTAAGTCATGAATCGTGATAACAAAATTTCTTTTATAGAGGATCGGATAGCTGAAATAGGTGAAATGCATAAGGTCGAGGTTATCCTTGGTGAGCTGGTTCAAAAATTTATACTGCTCGTCAAATGAATGCCAGTGATAATCGGCAATCCTCTTAACAAAGAGCTTATTTTGAAATTGAATTTTTTTAGCATCTTCCCTTCTCAAGTACACATAAACCTGGAACTGGAAAATCATATTCTCAAGATTCTTGAGCAGATTGCGAGTGTAGACGCCAACGCCAGTTTGGTTAATGAGGCGGGCATCAATTCCGATTCTCGTCATCATAATTTTGATTTGAGATCAATACCCGCATAGACGAGTGAATTGATAAAAGATGGATGGTGAGGGGCATAATGAGTTCGATAAAAAATTTTCATTGCTTCATAAAAATGTTTCTTTGTAAGTGAGCGCTGTTCAGTATTGTTGTTTTTTTTAAGTCCGCTTTGACTTTTATGATGGATCACTGTGAACAGTGGGTAATATATGATTTTGTACCCTTTCTGCTTGATGCGGTAGGATAAATCAACGTCTTCCCCGTACATGAAGTATGTTTCATCAAATCCGTTGATTTCATCAAGAATTTTTTTGCGAGTGAGATAAAATGCAGCAGCTGGTGAATCGATTTCGTGAATAGTATTAAGGTTAAGATGTGTAAGGTGATAGCCTCCAAAGACTCTTGAGAGCAGAGGAATACGGGAAAACAGTACCTCAAGTTTTGTGAAATAACATATTGATCGCCAGATTGTGGGAAATCCTCGGTGCGAGGCAGGATCAATATTACCCGATGGCATTTCAACACGAACCGTTAATGCGCCAACATCCAAGTTATTCCTCATGAAGTTGACGAGTTCATCGAAATTGACATTATCTGCAAAAGCGTCAGAATTCAGGAGAAGTATATATTCTCCTTGTGCCGTTCGAATCCCAATATTGTTTGCTGCACCAAAGCCAATGTTTTTTTGGTTTTGGATAATACGGATAGTGTTCTTCCCGTCAGATAATTGGCAGAGCATGTCAAAAGAACCATCGGATGAGTTGTTATCAACCACAATTATTTCATAGGTGATTGATGGGCTTTTCTGAAGGGCTGTTTCAACTGCAGTGAGCGATTTTTGAGTGAGCTCCTTGGTGTTGAATGAAATAATAATAATGGACAGCGTCATATTGTTTGATTATATCAGGATATGGAAATATACAAAGTGTGACCTCGTAATGTTGAAATGAAAATGATGAGCTGATAGCTTCCGGTTGCCTTGTGGGCAAGCTGCCGCGATGGCAGTGGATGCTTGTCAGTCTTCACGTTCATCTGTGACCAACGTTACGAGAGGTGGATATGTGTGTTGCGAGTCGTCACTTGACTCAAGGAAGGAGGGGTGAGGGGTGCGAGAGGTTGGGTTGGGTAGGGAATGGTCACCGAATGCGCACGGTCAGGCGAAGACGGGCGTTAGCCCATTTCGCAGTCGCCCTTCGTGTAGAGACGCGGCTGGATCGGCGAACCGTCCGGGTTGACAGTGGCGTAGGGAACGGCCCGGCAAAGGGTTACACCCCCGCTGGAATTGACCACACCGCTGAGGTCTAGGGTTGGCTCGCTGAGCCAGCCCTCGAGCAGGTTGCCCGGGTCGTTGAGCTGGATCGTGCCGCCCTCGGTGGGAAGGTAGTAGTGGCTGTTCGTGACGTTGACGGGACCGAGGTAGTTGAACGGGTACTGCACCACCGGAAATGGCGGAGGGCCGTTGCCCGGGATGTTGGGGTTGACATAGATGCCGGGTGGGGGGTTGGACCCCTCGAACGGCACCTCCGGGAGGGGCATGGGCTCGTAGTGGTCCGGGTTGAACCACGTGGGAATGGGCTGCGGGTTGAGGTGTGGGCTGAACGGCCCGGCTCCTGGCTGGAAGAGTCCCCTTGGCTGCACGGGGGCAGCCGGGACCTCGACCGGAGGCGGTGCGATCGGCGTTGCCGGCTGTGCCGGTGGCGGGGTCGCGGTGACCACCACGATCTGCGGCGGTCCGGCGCAGCCGAACAGCGTCGCTGCGAGCGCCCCCATCAGCAGTAGGAACATCACTCGAACTGTCAGTCGTCGCATGGGATTCTCCTCAGGATCAGTGGGTTGGCGTTGTTCTTGCGCTACTTCAACTTCGTTCTTTCCTCTTCTTTCTCTCTTCTCTCTTTCTCCTTTCTTTTCTGCGTTGATACACGCATATAAGCTGAAAGCCTCTAATAATAATAAATAATGAAGGTTTTCAGCTTAAAAGCATGTACCAACTAGAACATACACATATCCGAATTATCAATGTGCTCAAAAAGCGATATAATTATACTCGAATATGGTCAAAAAGTCAATACTATGGGTCATAATTTTGAGCTTAATTTCGCTTTCAGTTGTTTTTTTTAAGTTCAATCAAATTCCTCAGCATCTCGATTTTGATGAGGTTGAATTTGCCCGACTAGCTCTCTCATTATTCAAAACACCGGTAACTATCTATTCTCCGTACGCTACGGGACACGCAACACCATATTTTTACCTCATATTGAGCTCGTTTTTGTTATTTGATGTCACATCCTTCGCTTTAAGACTACCTGCTGCCATCTTCGGTGCATTATGTCCAATTGTTCTCTATTACATCGGCTTTGAGCTTAAAAAGCCCCTTTTCCAGTATAAAGAGAGCTCTAACATTCATATTAATTCGCTTATTTCTCCTCAATTTTTCGCATTTATACTAGGATTACTTCTTATTACCCAAAGTTGGTATTTTAATTTTGCCCGATTTGCATTCGAGGCAACATTTATGCTTTTTCTTGAGCTTATTTCAGTGTATTTTCTTGTACGTTTTATCAATAAACCCACTATTCAGGATGTTCTGGGCTTAGCGCTTTTTGCTGCTCTCGCATACAATTCATATATTCCTGGTCGACTGTTTTTTGTTTTGCCGTTACTTTTCATCATTCTACAGGCAAGACGTACTGGATTATGGAATCATCTGCTTATTTTTATCATAACTTTTGTTGTTTTTACTGCCCCACTTAACTTGCATCTCATGAGTCATGGGGACTCCCGAGTTTCATCACAGTCTTATCTGAACAATGCCGAATTAAGCATTACTGAGAAGGCGCAATTTTTTGCTTCAAATGTAGTTTCATCTCAAACAATGCTTTTCTATCCGGGGAAAGGGGATAACCACGGCACGCATAATTATCCATATAAAAACGCGCTCAACCCGATTATGTATATACTTTTTTTTGGAGGACTTATTATCGCTTTATTAAAATTCAGAACCAATACAATCATCCAGCTTTTTTTTGCATATTATCTTATCTCAATAATACCTACATTACTAACGTATCCCTGGGAAAATCCAAATATGCTTCGTATGTATTCAGCGCTTGTTCCTATTGTATTTTTTAGCAGCTTGAGTATTTTGTGGGTAATGAATTATACAAATCAAAAAATAGATAAAAAATATGCCATTATCCTCGCTTTTATTATAATTAGCTTGTCTGCAGCATACGAATTTCGATCGTATTATATGTTTCATGTGCAGGTATTTAATCAGGCCTTCGAAATGATCAACATATTTATTGATATGGATCCAGATCGCCTTAAGATTTTTTACCTGAACCAGTGAGCGCGGCCAATTTTGTATGAATATTCAGTAAGATCCCTTTTTTTTATTTCTTTAGCGGGCACACCGCCAACAACAGATCCTGGAGCGACATTTTTAGTGACAACTGCACCCGCAGCAACAATGGCGCCTTTCCCAATTGTAACACCAGGCATAATAATAGCTCGCGGGCCAATAAATACATAATCCTCAATCACAACAGGCTCAGTATGATGTGCGAAGTGAGGGTGATTTATATCGTGTTCTGCATTGTAAATCATTACTTCAGAGGCAAGAGCAACATGATTACCGATAACAAGTTTGTCACGACCATCTAAAACTGAACGCTCTCCAATGACAGTATCACTTCCAATTGTGATATTCGCTGGATTATAAAATCGAGCATGCATATGTATGGAAGTTCCTGCTCCAATTTTCAGCCCTCCGAGGCGATACATAAATCTACGAACATGATGAAAGGGAACGCCTCCGCTTACGTGTAGTATAAAAACAGCTGACTCCGAAATTATTGCCCTACACCTGTTGATAGATTTACCCACGATTTCTTTTAAAGTGAGTTGTTTTCCAGTTTTATCTTTCATGATATATTATGTACTTTTGAGCGCATTTAACGTTTCACGTGCGCATTTTTCCCAGCTGAATTGTTTGACTCGTTCAAAGCCTTTCTGTTTCATGCGATCAGCTCGAGCGGGATCTTTCAGTATCTTAATTATAGAATCCCTTAGTTTCATTGTATCATGTGGGTCAAAATACTCACAGGCATCGCCGCCGATTTCTTCAAGACTGGAGCCTTGTGCAGCGAGCACAGGTGCTCCATAGTGCATTGCCTCAAGTATGGTAATGCCAAATCCTTCGTACAATGAAGGAAGAACGAAAAGTGAGGCATCTGCATAGAGCTGGGCAAGTTTGCTATCATCAACATAGTCAGTAAATTCAACAGAATCTCCAATATTATGTTTCTGAACGAGTAGAAATAAGTCCTCATACATCCAGCCTTTTTTGCCAGCAATAACGAGTTTCATATGAGGCATCTGCTTTACGATATCTGCAAAGCTGTTAATAAGCGTTTTTATGTTTTTGCGAGGCTGGAGCGTTCCAACGTAGAGGATGTAGTTTTTGAGACTGCTATGCATTTTTTTTGCTTCTGTAGCGTTATAGCCATTATAAATGGTGACGATTTTGCCTGGTGTAACATGATATTTCTTCATAATATCGTTTCTTGTAAAGTTAGAAACGGCGATTATTTTCTTAGATTGATGCAAGGCATGTGCAGTCCAATTTTGAAGTTTATATAAATCTTTGCTCAAAAATTCATGCGGGTAATACAAATATGACACATCATGAATTGTCACGACTATCGGGATCGATGTAAAAAGAGGAGTATAGTGAGCTGGTGAAAAGAATATATCAGGCTTATTTCTGATCTTTAGTAAATGCATCGGAAGAAAAATATCCCGCCACAGCATTTTTCCAGGTACATGTGTATAGGTGAAGTATTTATTCTCGCGAGGCATATGTTTGAGAGGTTTGTTTCGAAGGATAACTGAAAATTTTAAGTCCTCCGCTGCCCACGTCGAAAAATAGGTGAGCAGTTGATGTGTGTACATTGATACACCTACCCTCTCTTGAACATTTGCTTCGTTGCCATCAATCGCAATATGCATACTAACTATAGTATAGATGATTAAGCTGAAAGAACAGAAAGTAAGTTATGTACAAACGATTTTTTTGAAAAATGAGCGGCACGGGATAAACCTTTTTGTATTAATTCCTGACGCAGTTGAGGATTATTATGTACTATTTTGATAGCGTTTGATATAGAATCAATATTTTTAGGATCAAATAGGAAAGCACCATCACCTGCAATTTCCTGTAAAGAGGAAATATTTGACGTTGCAACAGGACAGCCGAGAGCCATGGCTTCGATAATTGGGTACCCAAACCCTTCGTAAAGCGAGGGATATATAAAAAATTCTGCACCCGCATATAAGCTATACAAGTCCTCATCACTTACAAAACCAAGAAAGGATATGTTTTCATGTGCTTCTTGATCATGTTCCATATTACCCCAACCAGACGGCCCAACAATGACCAGTTGAGCATCGTTAATAGTACTTTGTTCGAAGGCCTTAATAAGCTGTGGGATATTTTTTCGTGGTTCGAGTTTACCAACGGAAAGAATATACGGTTTTTTTATGTTAAATTTCTTGTGGACAGCTGCAATATCACTCTCAGACGGCTTTGCAACCTCGACATACGGGTAAACAACTGAAATTTTTTCGGCAGGAATATTAAGGTATTCCTGAATGTCAGCTTTCGTCTGGTGTGAGTCAACAATAATATGATCGCATTCCCTCTGTACCCAATTCATTCGTTTTTTTTGTGTAGAAACAATGTTAGCCGAAATACCGCCATTTTTCATAGAAAGTGATGTCTTTTCAGTAAGTAGGTCAGGCCATTTGTATGCGATCATGTCGTGCACAATAGTGACTTTTTTTGCGTGTTTTGTTGGTGGTTGGGTCCAATCTGACGATATAAACACGTCGACATTTCCCATAAATACTTCAATCGGTAATTGATGGAGGTCATTCCATAAAAAACTAAGGAGGACTGGCGGTATAACAATTTCTTTAACTTTATGATTATTTGTTACGATAATATCTTCCAAGTATCTATCAAGTTGTTGTCGAAGTGAACTATACAAAAAAGTATATGTATTTCTTTGATCGAGCTCAACAAGAGCCTGGACTAATTTTTCCGTATATCGTCCAACTCCTGAGCCTTTATATGCAGACTGAGAAATATCAATTCCAATATTCATGGTGTGTAATCATTTCTTTATACACTTTTTCGAGATTTTTCGAAACAGCTGCCCAGCTGTATGTTGTATCGATAAGCATGCGCGCATTTGATCGTATGGAATTAAAGATTTTCGTATTACTGAGCAGTTTGGTTGCTTCAATAGCGTAATCTTCAGGGTTTTTTGCAATAATCACGTGCTTGCCATTTTGTGCGTTCAGTCCTCTAACGCCTGTTGGTGAAGATATAACCGGAAGGCCGGCTGCCATAGCACCAAGAACTTTAAGCCGTGTGCCCCCTGGTCCTTCAATAGGAGCCAGGAAGATTGATGATTCTTTGTAAACCTGAATAACCTGCGAGATGTCCGAAGCAGCAATATCAACGATTTTAATGCCTTTAGAATGCACTTTGCCTAATTTTTCCTGTGCACGTTGCCCAGCAATAATACATCGAGCTTCGGGTATTTGCTTGTGTATTAGTGGGAAAATGGTGTCTATGAGGATTTCAGCAGCTTCAATATTTTGTAACCATGAAAAGTTTCCCTGATAGAGGAATACTGGCTGTGCATGGATTTGCTTATTCTTGTATACACTCAATAGATCTTCACCAGCTGCATTTGGAATGATAACTGTCCGAATTTTAGGCTGAAGCTCTTTCATTTTTGCTTCATCATCTTTGGAAACAGCTCCTACAACAGTCGCTCGCCGCCAAAATTCTTTTTCCCAATATTGAAGCTTCAGGATATCAAAATAGAAAAATGGACGAAGGATAGGGGATATTTTACTGACAAAATGCTGATACACTTTATATTCAATCGTTTGTTCTACCAGCAGAATTGGGACAGAGGTAGAAGGTATGTGAGGCATAATATAAAACGTTTCAGCATGAATCAGGTCAAATTTTTCGCGTGATAATAGCTGCGAGATAATTCGTTTTGACTCGGGTGATGAATTCCTTTCAACAACAAATGGGAATAAACCAAATACACTTCTAAAAATATTTGAGAATGTCCACGGAGATTCGGACCGTTTGCACACATGAATTTCTTTGCAGAAAGGTGCAAGTTTTTGTATGTACGCCTTTTCTGAGTCATTTTTTATCAAAGAAACAAGAAAAATATCATGTTGCTGACTCAGATTTTTAATGAGATTATATGAGCGTACTTGGCCACCTGAAGACGGAGGGTACGGAAGATATGGCGTCAACATTAATATCTTCATGACCTACAGTTTGAATATAAATACGTTGTCACCCTGAAAAATAAGTTTAAATTCTTTTTTTACTTCTTCAGCAACTTCAGTTTTAGCTGTGACAAAATATTCAGCTCCATGTTCGCTTTTCAGTTTTGCAAGAGGTTCTGTAGTTGCAGGAAAACCTTTGCGGTCAGATAAGTATAAAAGCGTTGTGTCACCATCGCGATCAGTAACAAGTAGTGAACCTGGAGGGGTGATTGTTTGAATAATGTTACCTATCTGAACAAGGTCTTCACTGACATGATAATAATCTTTTACTTTTTCATATGACATACCAACAGAGAATGCAAGAAGCGCACAGATAACAACAAAATTAAGTGGTCTACCTAAGAAAAGATCGCCACCCTTGAAAAAGAAACTTACTCCAATGCCAATAAAAATGGCAATTGCCGGCAATATCATGGTCTGATAATAGTCATGCTGTACGTTACCTCCCTGGAAAGTGAAGAGATAGATGAGCGAAGCAAGTCCGATCATATGAAGCAAGTATTTCTTTGGATTATTAAGAGCGCCAACAATTAAGAATGCTGCTGCATATCCACCTGAGATAAGTAGCAATATGCGTTCATAGAAAATCCATCTGAAAAATGCAGGTCTGAAAAAGATCACTTTAGCACCCTCAAATGTGTTAACTGTTGTAAATAGCCATGTGAATCCAGGT
This sequence comes from uncultured Gammaproteobacteria bacterium, assembly GCA_964556475.1. Classification (GTDB taxonomy): domain Bacteria; phylum Patescibacteriota; class Microgenomatia; order UBA1406; family HO2-37-13b; genus CAZKVU01. Next base: position 39,682 of record CAZKVU010000002.1, read on the forward strand.
ATGCCTTCAGGATGAGCGCTTATGTAATTTCTCCATAGAAAAAGTGGAATTATTGTTACGCCAAAAAATAAAATGGGCAGCAATGACACAAAAATGCGCCGCTTGTATGTTGTTAAGAAAATATAGCCGAGTGGTAGAAAATAAAAACCCGCTGTTGGCTTAACAAGAATAGATAATGAAGCACATAAACCTGCAAGTACAATAAGCATTCTTTTTTTTGAAGTAGATTTTGAATGTTGCCACAGATACAAAAAGAAAATGCTCATCATAACCAAACCGAGTGCAGTCATCTCTGGAAGAATGACGCGAGAATAATAGACAAAGAACGGAAATACTGCAAAAACAAGAGCCGAAGTAAATGCTGCTATTCTGTTTTCTTCTTTGACAACAAGATAGTAAATAATGGAAATAACTATAAGAGAAAATGCTATCGTAACAAGCCGGCCATATATCTCTAAGCTAAAATATGGTAATGCCTGGCGCAGCGATGCAAAGAGAGCATTATAGAGAGGAAATTCTACAAGTCGGTATCCTTCGGGATTGTACTGACCAGACGGGATACTTGATAAATCGTCAAATTTGGGGTTAAAAAGATCAATTCCGGTGCGTGTATAATTTCGAGCAACAGCTGCCGTATCAACCTGCCTCCATGAATGCCAATCTGCTACCGGAGAATCTACTTTATACAATCGTAATGCTAGTGCAATAAGCAGAATTATTCCAAGTATAAGAAAGTCTTTTTTTTTCATAATTCATCTTCGAAATACAAACATCACTTACAGTTTGTCAAGTTCGTCCTTATCAAGACGGGACATAGCAACAAACACACCCGCTGTTGTCCAGAAAATATACGCAACTTTTGAGGCTTCGAAAATATCAATAAGCAGAGCATTGATCAGAAGTCCAAAAAGCCCAAAAACAAATCCTGCTGCAAGCATTCGTTTGCTGTCACCAAGTTTCTTTCGCAGTACAAATAAATCTTTTACGATGAGGAATAAAATATACATAAATAAGCCTGCGCCAAGTGCACCAGTTTCTCCAATCCATCTGAAGTAATCACCGTCAGAAGCTTCTGTAATCGAGGAAGGCCCTGTACCAAGGAGTGGATTCCGCATAAACGCACGGATGGCACGCGGCCAGCTCGCCTGAAATCGTGTTGTTAAAGAAACATCGGCAGCGGCAACAGTAACCGTTTCATACGAAGATGGTGTAGCTTCTAGATTTCCGCTCATCGTAGCTTCATTTGATAATTGGATCTTTAATTTGGTTGATTCAGTACTGTCATTTGATTCTTTTAATTTTACAAATGATGTTCCAGCAGGCAATTCATCGCTTTTAATTTTTTGAACCACCGCTTGCTCACCGGTTTTTTCATTAAGAACGACCTGTTTTACCTGTATGGTGCTGAACCATCGTTGAATCAAATCTTTATCAACATATGATAATCCGAGCGTTAGAACAACTACCAGTATCATGTATGGAATTTTCCGTACATAAAGCATATATGCAGAAATAGAAGCAAGAAATGCAATGGAGGCTGTTCGTGATGCTGTAAATACTAGAATGAGAATAGCTACTATGTTGATGACAAATTGCACGAGCTTTTGAGATATATCAAACAAAAGGAAATAGAGAAGGATCGAGATAGCCATGGTCATAACGATAATCTGATTAAATGGCGCCTGGCTGGCAGACAGAGCCGTTTCAATGAACCCTGCCGCATACACGCTGCGGGTAAATAAGTATGCAGACATGAGGATCGGTAGCAATGCAGCTGTGAAAACAAGCCATCGCTCTTTATCTGGAATAGTGAGTTTCTTTTTTTGCTTCAAATAAAAGAATAGACCCCAGAGTATCGGCATAATGAAAACAAGATAACCGCTCAAATCATAGTGCCCTGCAAAAGTAGAGCTTAAACGTGCTTCTGGTGTGAGAAAAAGAATTCTACCTTTTGCGAATTCAGGGTTCATTGTTGAAACTGCTGGGAAGTCAAAGAAGCGCTGTCCTATTCCGTACACGATGATAAGGAAGTTAGATGCCATAAGAGAGTACAGTAATAATGAGAAATCCTTGGCTTTCTTAATAGATGAGAACGCAATAAAGAACAGAATCATATACTGAACACGTCGAGCTGCATTCAGTAGCCCTAGAAAATGGTAATCTACAGTTTTTGTTATGAAAATGCCTGAAAGCAATGCCGCAAATACTATCCCCCAAAATGCAAGAATAGGTTTCCAATACGGCAGGTCCTTTAGGCTAACTTTTTTTCTGATTACCTGGAGGATGTATACGGCAACGATAAGTGCAACAAAGAAATCATCAAATCTGACAGAAATATATGTGTAGGTTATTGATTGAAAAGGAAATTTAGGAAAGAGTGGGATAAAAAAAACAAAAAAAACCAGTAGAATCTTGAGAATGTTGTTGTCAATCCATTTGAGCCACTTCATATGCTTTAGTGTATGTGTCAATTAAATAGTTGCTACCAATTACCTTTCCGATAACTAATGATACTATAGCCTTTAATTTTAGCATATAACGCAGCATCTGAAGATGCAAGCGCGGATAGTGTTTTTTATAGAAATAAATATAACCTTCATAAACACGAAGAATAGGCTGCTGGCGCGATGAACTCGAGCTGCCTTCGTGGTGAATAAATTTTGCCTGTGGGTAGTAACCAGTTGTGCAGTTTTTTGTATAGCCCCGATATTGTAAGTCCAACTCTTCCCAGTACATAAAAATGTTTTCATCAAATCCGTGAAGTTTATTAAAAACTGCTGCCGAAGTTATAAGACATGCTCCTGATACCCAGTCGACTTGTTTAGGTGACGATGGGGCAAAGCGGCTGAATCCCCAGTAATCGGATTTCAGGAAAAGTGCAGCTGCTGAAACCCCGAGTGAATAAAATTTCCCTGCAGATTTCTGTATAGAGCCATCGGGATTTAGAAGACGTGCACCAGCAAATTTATAGTCGGATTGAATGAACCAGCTTAGAAGCTGCGGAATGGCGTCTTCAATAACTTCGATATCTGAGTTTAAAAACAGGAAATATTCGCCTGATGCTTTTTTAGTAGCCTTATTATTTCCCTTTGAAAAGCCCAAATTTTCTGCGGACTCAATAAGCGTATAGCGCATGTTCTTTGATTGTGGTTTATACGATCGTAGCATCTCTACGCTCCCATCTGTGGAATTATTATCAAGTACGCATATCTGATAGGTGTGTTTATCATCCGCTTGGACTGATACATCTACCGACTGTAAACATTTTTTTGTCAGTTCTCGGGTGTTGTATGACAATATGATGATTGAAAGATCTGTCATAGCCTCATTATACGTCATATCAGTGTTTTATACATTCTTTGATATAATTTCTCTATGTCACACGCTACAGTAGACAAACTATCTTCAATGATGAAGCAGCGGGGATTTGTATATCCATCCTCAGAGATTTATGGTGGATGGGAAGCAACGTATGATTTTGGACCGCTCGGTGCTGAAATGCTTCGAAATATCCGCAATTTATGGTGGATAAATTTTGTTCATAAACAACATAACATCGTTGGTCTCGACAGCGCTATTATTTCCCATCCGAAAGTTTGGGAGGCGAGTGGTCACGTTGAGTCGTTTGCAGACGTTATGGTTGAAGATACCGTGACAAATAAAAGATACAGAGCGGATCATCTTATCGAGGAGCAACTTGAGATGTCGGTTGATGGTATGGAGCCGAATGAAATTGATGAAGTAATCGAAAAGAATAATATCTTGAGTCCTGATGGCAATCCACTTTCAAAAGCAAAACGGTTTAATAATCTTGTCGAAGTAAATATAGGAACCATTGATAATGCAAAATCGCTAGCTTACCTTCGCGGGGAAACCTGTCAGCCTGTTTTCTACAACTTTAAGTTGGTAAAAGATTCGTCCCGTCAAAAAATACCCTTCGGGATAGCTCAAATTGGTAAGGCATTTAGAAATGAAATTAAAGTCGGTCCATATATTTTTAGAACTCGTGAGTTTGAACAGATGGAGCTTGAGATGTTTGTTGCTCCTGATCAAGGAGATCAGGCGTATGCACATTTTAAGGAGATGACATTAGACTGGCTCCTGTCACTTGGAATTGACTCAGGAAAATTGAGGTTCCGTGATCAGGATTTTAAAGAAAGAGCTCATTATAATAAAGTTGCTACTGACTTAGAGTATGAATTCCCATTTGGCTGGAAGGAGTTTCAGGGTATTCATAACAGAGGAAATTGGGATTTAACCCGTCATGGTAAATTTTCAGGAACTGATTTCACCTATACAGATCCAGTTACATCAGAACAATACATCCCTCATGTTGTCGAGTATTCGATTGGTCTTAACAGGCTTATGCTTGTCTTGATGTTTGATGCATATTGTGAAGAAGATAATCGTGTTGTATTAAAACTTCATCCAAAAGTAGCCCCATATAAAGCAGCAGTTTTCCCATTAGTAAGAAATAAAGAGGAAATAACAGGTAAAGCAAAGGAAATATTCAATACACTGCTTGATGCGGGCATTCACGTTGCTTGGGATGACCGAGGGAATATTGGTAAACGATACTTATCGCAGGATGAAATAGGAACCCCTTATTGTATAACTATTGATTATGATACACTTGAAGATAATTCGGTTACTGTCCGCGATCGAGATACAATGAATCAGGTGCGGATGAATGCCAGCGAATTAACAAACTATATTATCGATTCACTCAAATAACCTATTATGAATTTAAAAAACATGAAGAATAAAAATCTTATTGTTGTTGGGGGCATTTTATTGATTCTTGTTATTGGAGGTTTTTTACTGACACGATCAAGCGGCGGCAGTAAGCAGAGTAGCAAATTAGATTCATTACCAGACGTCGAAGTTATTCCTACAGTTGGTCCTGAAGTTAAGGTAAACCTCAAGGCTGATAAGCTAAAGCATGAGGTTACAATGTCGATAGCAGGAGTACCAGATGGTACCAACTCAATCGAATATGAATTTTCATATGATAAGGTTGTTGATGGCGAATCTATTCCAGATGGTGCCATTGGAACGATTGAATTTGATGGTGAAGATCCTGTATCACGGGACATAACACTTGGTACATGTTCTGCAAAAGTGTGTAAGTATCATGAAGGAGTAAAAATGATTAAAGTAGTATTAAAATTCCAAGGGGATTATGGTTCAAAACTCTTCCAGGATGAATTTGGTATCTAACTGACAATCCACACAAAATTGAGCTAGTTTGATCTATTGACAGGTATTTTGCAACATGTTACTATCTTCTCAATTGGGTCTTGAGGTTTATGAAAAAAACATTTATTCCGCTTTTTATTTTTGGTTTATTCAGTTTATTCTTATTGAGAAATTCATTTGTTGAAGGTGCGGATAATGTGTGTTTTTGTCACAATATTAATAATAATCCTAATACAATTTGCACAGATGACCAGGGACAAATTAATGGACACATGGGCCACGTTGATTCTGGAATGGATTCACTTGGTGCCTGTGTAGCAGATTTATCCCCAACTCCAACAATTAATCCATCTATAACACCGACCGTTACACCAACAGCCGCAATTGAACCATCTATAACACCAACACTTACGCCAACGCCAACAGAAGAACCACAGGTTACACCATCTGCTACCCCGACACCAACAATCGTTGCTCCATCTGTCACCCCAACACCAACCCTAACAGTGCCATCACCAACAACTAAGCCTGTATCTGGTTGTACAGTGCCACAATTTGTAACCTCATTCCTCGGGACATCAGGCATTAACATAATCAATGTCAACGTTCTATGCGCCAAACAAAAATCTACTTCAGTCAATAACACTGGAGGGAATGTTACCAGCGGAAATATCGGTGGGGGAACAATTGGTACCGGTGTAGCTAGCAACACAACAACTCAAAGCATTAGCGGAAATTCAAACTCTACAACTGCTACAAGCACCGGAGGAGGTGCGACAAATAACGTGAGTATTATTAATAGCGCGCTGAACAGCATCTTCAATATCTTCTCTCAAAGCAATCATTAGCCTTCCATCATCCCCATCAATAATTAGTGGCTTTACTTTCTTTGTTTATTAGCACATATAGTGGTTTACCACTTAACATAACACCTTGACTGACGTGACAATTGTGGTGTATTATGGTTATAAATGGTGTTTTATGGTGAATACACCGTTATGGTGACCGAGGGTGGAAGAATAGCAATTCCGAAAAAGATTCGAGAGAATTTAACCGGAAATATGCTTATTTTGACAAAAGGTTTTGATGTTTGTTTAGCAGGTTACGACAATCAGGATTGGCAAAAGAGAACACAAGATCTGATGGGCGTATCACTTCTAGACAAAGAACACATTGACAAACGGCGAGTGCTTTTTTCAGGGGCACATGAGATCGAATTCGACGAGCAGGGCAGATGTGTCGTGCCAAAGGCTTTAATTGAATTTATGGGTTCGGGGTCGAAAAAAGTTAAGATTGTTGGTGTCGGTGACCATTTTGAAATTTGGAACGAAGAGAAATGGAATAGCTACCTCAATAATGTTGACATGTAATTATGCACACACCTGTATTGCTTGAAGAAAGTATCAAAGCTCTGAATGTCCGAAAGGATGGTCGCTATATCGACGCGACATATGGTCTTGGCGGACACAGTCGTGCCATAGCTCAGGCTGGAGGCTTGGTGCTTGGTATAGATTGGGATCAGGGAAACGTTGCAAATAGCACTGAAAGAGGCACGCCAGCCAATGTTATATTAGTTCACGGAAATTATGCGAACATTAAAAAAATTGCACAAGAAAATAACTGGGTACCTTGTCAAGGTATTATTTTTGATCTGGGACTATCGATGGACCAAATCAGATCATCGCAGAGAGGTTTTTCATACGAAGCAAGAAGTGAGCCACTTGATATGAGAATAGATATTTCACTTAAAACAACAGCATCTGACATTATTAACAGTTCGTCAGAGCAGGAACTTTATGACATATTTGCAAAAAATGCTGAAGAAATCAATTCTCGGTCAATTGCTCATGCTATTTACATCGCCCGTCGCCTGAATGCAATAGTGACAGTCGGAGGGTTGATTGATGCCATCAACAGCGCGACGAAGGACAGAAAAGCTGTAGCGCGAATTTTCCAGGCATTACGAGTCGAAGTTAATGATGAATTCAACAATATTAGACAGGGACTATTAGAAGGATACGAAATACTGGATAGAGATGGAAGGATTGTTATTATCACCTTCCATCAAAGTGAAGATAGAATCGTCAAACAGTATGCACGTGAGCACGGAATGAAAATGTTAACAGCAAAGCCGATAAAGAGCAGCTCGCATGCATCGTTTGAACGCTCAGCACATTTACGAATTATTCAAAAAAATTAAAACAATGAGATTAAGAAGAACATCGCCTCAACGCGAAACACTTAAACCACAAAAGAGCACCAGTTATTATGTCAAAATCGGATACTTATTCATTCTAGGAATGCTCTTAACTGGTAATATTTTTATGTTTGCCTCGTCTGTGAAAATTAGCGACCAAATAACAAATATCGAATCGCACATTGAAGATGTTCGAAAGGAGAATGCCGATCTGCAGCAAAGGGTTCTTGGTGAAAATTCAATGCAAACACTTGAATACATAGCACGAAAAAATGGGTTTACTGAAGAAGCACAGCCTTACTACCTCGGTGAAACCGATTACGCTATGGCTAATACGACCCGTTAAGTATGCTACACTCATAATATGACTCGCTTGAGGTCAATTTTAGTGATATATTTTATTCTGATTTTTGCCATTATTTGTAAGCTTTTCTATATTCAGATTTTTTCCGGAGATGCATACTCGCCAAATAATTACCTGCAAACTGAGAGAATTACGCCTGACCGTGGTCAAATTTTTGATCGTCATGGAGAGCCGTTTGTTATAAATGAGACACGATATCTGTTATATGCAGAACCTCAAAACATCGAAAGTAAGGGAGATACAATTTATAAGATTGACAGAGTACTTAATATTGGCGAAGCTACACTAGAGGCAAAACTTGATACAAAAAAATTATGGGTGCGTGTCCAAGACAACATTTCAGAAAAACAGAAAAAACAGATTGACGCACTTAATCTTGCCGGAATTGGTTTTGATGAGCATGCGGAACGTTTTTACCCCGAGGCCTCTCTGGCAGCCCATTTGCTTGGTTTTGTTGGTAAAGATGTTGATGGTGATTCAGTTGGGTATTTTGGAATCGAGGGGTATTACAACAAAGATCTCGAAGGTCTCCCAGGTATTTTTAAAACTGAAAGAGATGTATTGGGGAGGCCTATTTTTATTGGTACCCAAGATAGATTAAAGGGCGAAAATGGACGAAAACTCGTATTAACAATTGACAAGAGATCTCAAAGTCTTGTTAAACGTAAACTGCTTGAGGGGATAGAAAAATATCAAGCACAAAGTGGATGTATTATTGTTGCAAAACCTCAAACAATGGAGATTCTTGCTTTATCATGTGTGCCTGATTTTGCATCCAAGGAGTATTTCAATTATTCAGAAAGTTATTTTAAGAATCCTGTGATATCCAACACATTTGAGCCCGGTTCAATTTTTAAACCGCTTATTGTTGCAGCTGCGCTTCAGGAGAATAAAGTTAAGCCGGATGACATTATTAACGAATCTGGTCCGATTCCATTTGGAGGTCATTATATCCGCACATGGAATGACGAATATCATGGAAAAATAACAGTAACAAAGGTACTGCAAAATTCGTCGAATGTCGGCATGGTTAAAATAGGTGAAAAACTCGATAATAAAAAATTGCTTGAGTATATTCAGAATTTTGGCTTCGGTGAAAAAACAGGCATTGATTTACAAGGAGAAGCCCGAGCACCAGTAAAAGCATTCAAGCAGTGGTACCCAATAGATTTTGCTGCCGCAACATTCGGGCAAGGTATTGCTGTAACCCCAATACAAATGATTACTGGATTTGCCTCTGTTATTAACGGGGGCAAACTTATGAAACCTTATGTGGTTAAGGAAATGGTAACCGAAACTGGGAAAACAGAAAAAATTCAGCCAAAAGTTATCAGACAGGTTATTAGTGAGAAAAATTCGAAAAAAATGAAAACAATGCTCGAGGCTGTTGTAAAAGGTGGAGAGGCACATTGGAAGGTCCCTGAGGGATATCGATTTGGTGGAAAAACAGGCACTGCACAGATTGCATTTTCAGGATCGTATGATCCATCAAAAACAAATGCATCATTTATTGGATTCGCCCCAGTCGAAGATCCACAGTTTATAATGTTAGTAATGCTTCATGAACCAGCTGCCTCACCGTGGGCCTCAGAAACAGCAGCGCCATTGTTCTTTGACGTGGCTAAGGATTTACTCGTTCAGTATAATATTGCACCAAGATAATCAAAACATACCATGTGGCAATCACTTAAAAATATATACCATCTCAGCGGCGCAATTATAGCGAGCATTATATATGGCTTTCCTAGTAAAGATCTTAAAGTCATTGGCGTAACAGGAACTGATGGTAAGACAACAACGAGTCATATGATTTATCATATCCTCAAAGAATCGGGTCGAAAAGTTTCGCTTACTTCCTCAGTTTATGCTGATATTGCGGGTGATATTTCTGATACCGGACTTCATGTTACAACTCAAAGCCATTGGGATATTCAGAAAAATCTTCGTAAGGCAGCTCAGCATGGAGATGAATTTTTTGTACTTGAAACAACATCTCATGGTATTGATCAACACCGAAATTGGGGAATCAAGTATGTGGCAAGTGCGTTGACAAATGTAACGCATGAACACCTTGATTATCACAAAACGTATGAACGCTACCTGTCCACCAAAGTGAAGCTACTTCTGGCATCAAAAGTTTCAGCCGTTAATATGGATGACAGCTCATACTCCCTTGTTAAAGCTATACTTGACAAGCATCAACATTCATTTAAGACGTATTCTCTGACAAAAACCTCAGCCGACTTAAATTGGGATCAAGCCCATATTTCATCACATCTCGATCAAGATTTTAATAAACAGAATATGCTGGCTGCCTATTTGGTCTGTAGGGAAATTGGAATACCAGAAGAAGATATTCGATCATCATTAGAAACATTTACGTTGCCAAAGGGAAGGTTTGAGCTTGTATACGATGGTGATTTTAAAGTCATGATTGATTTTGCGCATACGCCACATTCTATTCGCACGTTACTCCAGACTCTTAAAAAAAATACTCAAGGTAGAATTATTCATGTTTTTGGATCTGCTGGCCTAAGGGACTATAAGAAGCGACCTGATATGGGGCGGGCTAGCGCTGAATACGCTGATATTGTCATTCTAACAGAGGAGGATTACAGGACCGAAGATATAGAAAAAATTAATAATGCAGTTGAGCTTGGCTTCAAAGAGCAGGGTTTTTCAGCTTATACTATGATTTCGGACCGTCAGGAGGCCATAAAACATGCAATTGAGCTCGCTGGCAAACATGATGTGGTTGTGCTAACCGGTAAGAGCCATGAAAAGAGCATTGCTCGAGGTAAAAAGGAGTATCCATGGGATGAGTTTGAAGCTGTAAGGAAAGTTTTACCCAAATAGATCATCATTCATTATGGTGCTTAAAATTGTTTCGATTAATGTTAACCACGGCGGTGAACAAATATATGAGCTTGAACAATTTATTCGTGAGGAAAATCCAGATATTATCTTCATTCAAGAGGCATATAATTCGCTGAATGAAGCAAAAGAAAAGCGACTTCAAACTGTTCGATTATTTAGTGAATGGATAGGAACTGACTATAATGCCTTTCAAGCGGCATATCATGATGGAGATGTTGCAGTTGACCGAGGAAGCGCAATTATTTCCCGTTTTCCAGTAATTGAATCGGGTGGTATCGTTTTCAACAGTCCATATACAACTATCTACAATGAGGTCAGTCTTGGAGATTGGAGTAACCAGCCGCGTGTATTGCAAACTGCAACTGTCGAAATTAATAAAAACAGACTCCATTTGATAAATATCCATGGAGTATGGGATTTTCATGGCAAAGACAGTGAGCGCAGACATGCCCAGAGTAGACGTATTCTTGAATTGGCTGCCGATAAGTCACCACTTATTATTGCTGGTGATTTTAATATGAATCCGGATACACAAGCGATTCGCTTTCTGGAAGAATCATATAAATCGGTATTCGGAAATGAGCTGAAAACTACATTTAATATGAAAAAGAAAAGCAATCCTGATTTCGGAAGCGCGGTTGTAGATTTAATGTTTGTAACGAAAGATATAACAATCATGAGTAAGAAGTGCCCTGAAGTTGACATTTCAGACCATTTACCGCTTATCGTGGAAATTAAAATATGATTATTCTGAACAAAGATAATTATTTTACTTCTAATACTTTCTCAAAAGAAGTCTTGAATGGATTTGGGACTATTAACTCCATTGAGCTTAGCCGTGTCACCTCGCTACAGGGGTATAACCGAAAACACATGTCACAGATTCATAGTGGAGACATACATGAAGTACGCGATGAGGCCGAAAGTATGCAAGAATGTGATGGCCTGTTTACTAATAAAAAAAACATAGCTCTCCTTATTAAAACCGCAGACTGTCTGCCTGTTTTGTTTTATGACCCTGAAAAAAAATACATTGGAGCAGCTCATGCCGGTTGGAAAGGAACTGTTGCTAGAATTTGTGAGAACATGATACGCATATTTCATTCACATGGGAGTTTGTTGCAGAATATTAAAGTAGCTATTGGGCCGGGAATCGGCGCTTGTTCTTATGACATTTTCGGTGAAAGAATGAAAATTATTCAATCTGCATTTCCACAGTGGCCAGAAGCATATCAAAACAATAAGTTAAATTTACTCTTGCTTAATTACCGACAGATGATTTCACAAGGAATAAGCCCAAACAATATTGATTATTTTCCGTTTTGCACAGCATGTGATTCTCAACGATTTTATTCGTATAATAGAGATAGAACCTCCGACAGAATGTATAGTTATATAGCGCTAAAATGAGCTCACATCAAAACATATATCTTGTAGGAATAAAGGGTGTCGGTATGACGTCACTTGCTCTCTATCTTAAATCGCGAGGTAAGAATGTATGGGGCTCTGATGTTGAGGAGGTATTTCCTACAGATTCAGTACTGCATGAACATAATATTAAGATTCTCAATGGATTTTCTGAGGACCACATAACTGATGATATTGATCTTCTAATTACAACAGGAGCTCATGGTGGATTGAATAACAAGGAGGTTATTCAGGCACGTGACAAAGGTATTCATGTTATGACTCAGGCTGAAGAAGTCGGCCATATTATGCAGTCATATAAAACATCGATCTCTGTTTGCGGAAGTCATGGGAAAACAACAACGAGTTCAATGCTGGCATTTGTATTGAATAAGCTTGGATTATTTTCAAGTCATATTATTGGTGCTCCAGACTTTTCAGGTCTACCAGGAGGATTATTCAAAGGTGAAGAGTACCTTGTTGCTGAATCAGATGAATATGTGAATTCACCTGGCATTGATAATACACCTCGATTTCTCTTTCAGCACCCAACACATATTATTTGTACAAATATCGAGCACGATCATCCCGATGTGTACCCTGACCTTGAGAGTGTTGAAAAGGCTTTTTCAGATTTTTTCATACAATGCGATAAAGATGGTGGAACTGTCATATTCAATGCTGATGCTGAAAATGTTGTGCGATTATGTTCATCGCTTACATCTGCAATTTCAGTTGGATATGACGAAAATGCAACTTACCGAATCTCTGACGTTGAGCAACAGGAACGAGAAACAGTTTTTACCCTTATGAAAGGGAATGAGGATATCGGAACCTACACTGTTTCAGTTCCTGGTAAGCACAATGTATTTAACTCAGCCTGTGTTGTTGCTCTTTGTCATCTATTAGAGTTTGATATGGAGAAAGTTCAGATGACATTAAGACGTTTTGAAGGGGCTAGAAGACGTTTTGAAATAAAATATCGGAAGGGAAATACATATCTAATTGATGACTATGCACATCATCCAACAGAGCTTCATGCTTTGATTGAGGCTGCTCGATCGCGATTTCCTGATAGAAAAATTATTTTACTTTTTCAGCCGCATACATATTCACGAACTAAGGAACTGTTCTCAGAGTTTATTGAAGCATTATCACATGCTGATATATCGTATGTTTTTGATATTTTTGCTTCAGCACGAGAGGCGACAGATAATTCTGTGAGTTCTCAGCGGCTTTGTGATGAAGCACATTCAAAAGGCTACGATCATATTCGATATGTTCCACAAGGTGAAATTGAATCCATACTCCAGAATTCAATCAAGGAGAACAATATTGTAATTACTGCTGGAGCCGGAGATATTTATCAGCATCACCCTGCTATAATAGGAATAATTTCACAGCTGTGAAACGACACTATGAACACTCTTGATGAATTGGAAATGAAACTTGGCGCTGGACGAGTAAGGCACAATGTTACGTTAGCACCATATACGACTTTTAAAATTGGTGGTCCGGCTGAGTATTATTTTCAGGCTCTGACTGAAGAAGATATTATTAAGGCAGCTAAAACAGCTCATGAACTTCATTTACCGCTTCATATGCTCGGAGGTGTATCAAATGTGGTAATAGGAGATAAAGGACTATCTGGACTATCAGTGAGAAATATATATAGCCAGAAAAAGATTATTGAGGAAACGAAAGATGAGGTATGGCTGCAAGTAAGTTCAGGCTATAACATGACCCGCTTGGCGCATGAGACAGCTGAAGAAGGACTTGAAGGATTTGAATATCATGCAGGATTACCAGGTACTCTTGGCGGTGCATTATTTATGAATTCAAAGTGGACTGCTCATCCGCCAATTCATTACACTGGAGATGATCTGATTAAGGCTTCCCTGGTAAATCATACTGGCGAGGTTCGAGAAGAACCACACGAATATTTTCAATTTGCATATGACTATAGCATTCTTCAACAAACAAAAGAAATTGTTTTGTGGGCCTTGTTTAAATTAAAAAAGAAGGATCCAAAGATACTCGTAAGTAGAACAAAGGAAGCTCTTGAATACCGAAAGAAAACGCAACCATTTGCTGTTGCAACATCAGGATGTTTTTTTCAGAACATTGATGGACAGTCAGCTGGGAAGCTTATCGACGAATTAGGATTAAAGGGTTTACAGGTGGGCGGTGCACGGGTATCTGAAATTCATGCAAACTTTATCATTAATGATGGATCCGCAAAAGCTGAAGATGTCAAAATGCTTGTCCAGGAAATTAAGAGAATTGTTAAAGAAAAAAGAGGTATTGATTTAAAAGAAGAAGTTATTATTCTAAATTAACAAATCGTTATTGATTCACCTTGAATAAGGTTATTTCCTTTCCAGAGTAAAGTACCTCAGTTTTCTGTTTGATTTTTTTAGAGTAGCCTGAGATGGAGCTGTCGATTGTTAAATAATCTATACCATTTGTAAATTCCTTCGGATATTGAGCCTTGGTATCACAAATACTGGTTATTTTTCTAAACTCAATAACATGAGGTGAAAAAAAGAAATGACCATAAGGTGGCTTCTGTGATGTAAGAGCGGAAATGGCATACTCGAAATCACCGCTCATTAAGGATTCATTACAATCTTTAAGATATAAAAAAGTACCGCTTGGCTCTTTTTTTAGCAATTCAATTATATGTGCTTGATCTTGTGTAAGTATTGATGGAGCGCGATGTTCGATAAGGAGAGATTCAGTGATTTTATTAACTGCAATCATATTATCGAGAAGACCAATGGCGAGGCAGAAGTACAAGAATATATTAATTGCCTGTTTCCATTTTAAATCTGCTTGACTGAGAAACACAGAAGCGACAATGACGAGGAACATAAATGGATATGCACGAGACCAATGCGCAGGCTGAGGAATTTTATTAGTAACAATAAAACTAAAACTCATAGCAACACAAAAAATGGCCACCGAAGCAAACATAAAGACCTTTTGTCGATCATACTTATGGTGAGTTTTGTAGGAGGTAGCCAATCCAATGATCAAGAGCGCCACAGGAAACGACAGAGCTATGAGATATGTAAGCGGCTGAACTACAAAGTTAGCATCGAGATAAATTTTATTCAAGAAAGCAGCATCAAGAGAGTGCTGCGGTAGGAAAACCGCATAGAGGTAGCTTGATCCAGCCGTTAGCATAATAATGCTGATAATTTCAGAAATATATAACTGCAGATTTTTTTTCTTCTCAAAAATTATTGGATATGCTATCCATGCAGCAATAGCGACACCAAATGTAATTGAGGTGAAAGGGTGAAGCAATGCTAAAATTGAAGCAATAACAAGCAAAATTTTCCTTTTTTTATTCACGAGCGCATACAATCCCATAAAGAAGATTGCATGGTACATTATCTCTACCGAAGTGATCTGATTGAGCAAATTATTAAGTCCCCACCAAGCAGTGTTAATCGCCTGGTTTCCATATGTAATATTAAAATATATTGCTATAAAACTCATTCCTCCACCAAACAGCATGAGTGCAATTTCCTGCCACTTCAATTTAAGATTTTCGGCGATACGAAGTAAAAAGTACGTCGACAGGTAGAGCCAAAATGAGCTCATTGCTATATCAAATGTAAAAAGATTTTTGCTAAATAATGGATAAAATGGCATAAGAAAAAGAGCATTTAGACTAAAAAGTGAGGGCTGCTGGTCAAAGGTTCCAAAAGGGTTATGGAAAAGGATGCCATTTCCAGCTCTAAAAAGTTCTTGAACAAAAGAATAATGATAAAAGCCATCGTATGAAATAAGACCCCCATCAACAAATCCATGAGACTCGAAGGAGTTATGAAGGAAAAAGCGGACTGCTAAGTAGACGAACACAGAAGTTATTGCCCAAAGATGTATCGAATAACGTTTCATTGGCTTCATTGTAGCATACCCTATGAGCTGTCTTAATAGCTTTTTTAACTATATCAAAGTATAATAGAGATGTGGAAGACGCGTTCATTATTAATGGTGGAAAGCCTCTTAAAGGCGACATTTTTCTTTCAGGAGCAAAGAATGTAGCGCTTAAGGTGCTTATTGCTGCTTTGCTCTATAATAAGCCAATTACCTTTCACAATATCCCTCGCTTAAAGGATATTGACGAACTTATACATTTGATCAATGAGCTTGGTGGCTATGCGGCTTTTACTGGTGAAAAGGATGTTGTTATTGACGCTCGAAACCTTTCGAAAGATACTGTTGATTTGTTACATGGTTCAAAAATTCGGGTGTCATTCATGTTATTTGCACCACTTCTTCACAAGTTCGGCAAGGCAACTATCCCGAATCCAGGAGGATGCCGCCTTGGTGCCCGACCGATTGATCGCCATATTAAACTTTTACAGGCGTTTGGTGTGCAAGTCGACTACGATTCCTCAACAGGTTATTATAATGCCTCTCTTAATGGTCATGCCTTTAAAGGTGCAGAATATGAATTCGATAAGCCTTCTCATACAGGAACAGAACTCTCGTTGCTCATTGCCTCAGTTGCTGAGGGAGAATCAACAATTAAAAATGCTGCACAAGAGCCAGAGGTAGATGATTTAATTCGATTACTCAATATGTCTGGTGCACATATTCAGAGGCAAGGAAGCGATATTGTTATTCAACCAACAGCTCAATTAGATATTCCAGAAGGTGAATTTACCATAATGTGTGACAGATTAAACGCTGCAGCATTTGGTGTTTTCGCTATTGCAACAAAAGGAGATATAATTGTACATGGTCTTGATGCTCAGTTTGTTACTGATTTTACTGATAAGCTACAGGAAGCAGGTGGCGGCTTCGAGGCCGGTGATAAAACGCTAAGGTTTTATTACAAAGGTGAACTAAAATCGACTGACATTGTGACGACGCCACACCCTGGTTTTAATACTGATACCCAGGGTCCCTGGGCTATTCTTATGACACAGGCTCATGGAGTATCAACCATTCATGAAACAGTCTTTGAAAATCGATTTGGCTATGTTCAAGAGCTTCAAAAACTAGGAGCGCACATTGAATTTTTTCAGCCAGAAGTATCAAGTCCTCATGATTTGTATCAGTTTAATATTACAAGTGATGATGAGTTGCATGCACTTAATCAGGCAATACGGATTACCGGGCCAACACATTTACATAATGGTGTTTTAAGAGCGAGCGACATTCGGGCTGGTGCGAGTCTCGTTATTGCAGCGTGCGTTGCAGAGGGCGAGTCGGTTATTTTAGGTGCATCGATTATAGACAGAGGATACGATTCACTAGAAAAAGATTTGCAATCAATTGGTGCAGATATTCGCAGAGTTTAAATAATGGAGTAGCATTGAAATTGTTTCACTACTAGAATTAAAAATATGAAACTTAAAAATATACTTATTCTCGCTGGAGGATCGAGCTCACGCTTTTGGCCTTTATCTCACAAAAATCTATTCTCCTTTAGGGGTGAGGCACTTATTGAGTATCAAATTAAGTTCTATTTATCGTATGCAGAATCCATATTCATCGTGTCACATCCAGATACATTCGATCAGATCAGCGAAATTGCGCAAAAATATCACGTAAAAGTACTCATGCAGCATAACTCAGGGCAGGGAGCAGCAATACTCAGTGCCAATGAACATATATCCGGAGAAACACTCATTGTTAACGCAAATGATATTTTCAATCAATCTCTTGTTGAATCCCTATTAGAAGAAATTGCTGCGAGACAGGATCATATTGATGGTATATTCACTGCAAAAAAGGTTGAGACCTATTTCCCAGGTGGATATCTTGTTCTCGATGGGTCAACGGTTAAAGGAGTCACTGAAAAACCTGGACCTGATAAGATGCCATCTCCTTATTGGAAATTCGTCGTAGATTATTTCTCTAATATTAATGACTTTATGAATGTTCTTAGTAGCAAACAAGCTTCTGACGATGACCAGTATGAACAAGCAATAACGGAGTACATCAATCAAGGAAAGCATATAACAATGTTGGAATATGATAAAGATTCAGCAACAGTTAAGTACCCTTGGAATATCTTGGATGCAATGGAATTTTTCCTAAGACACACAACTTCATATGTTTCTGAAAATGCACATGTTGCACCAACCGCGATAATTCAGGGAAATGTGTATATAGATGATGGAGCAAAAATCCATGAGTATTCAAAAATTGTAGGGCCTGCTTATATTGGAAAAAATGTGACAGTTGGCAATTATGCTCTTATAACGTCGAGCATGGTTGAGCAGGATAGTATGATTGGCGGTTATACAGAAATAACTCGATCATATATAGGCCCGTTAACCTGGTCGCATAGAGCATATATCGGCGACTCAATTGTAGAGGGCCCTGCTAACTTCGCAGCAGGTTCTGTAACTGCAAATCTACGATTTGATAAAAAAAATATTCATTCGCCAGTAAAAGGAGAGCGTACAGATTCTCAGCGAACTAAACTTGGCGTGATTGCGGGTAGGAATGTTGAGATTGGTACAAATGCAACAACAATGCCAGGAGTCAAATTAGCACCTGATACAAAGGTAATGCCTGGTTCGGTTGTATTTAAGGATAATGAATAAAGCACTTATTATTCGAGTCATTCTTGTCTTTGTCGTTATTGCATTAACTCGAAATCTCATACAAGAGAACTTAAATGGCTTTCCTTACGGAGGTGCTATTCAAGCGAAATATGGTAATCCATACCCCATATCGGTCATGGCTAATTTTGACGGAGTACATTATGTTAAGATTGCCTCAGAAGGCTACAAGCAATTTAATCAGGCTTTTTTTCCGTTGTACCCATTGCTGATTAAATTCCTGGCAGCTCCTCTCAATAACAACCATGTGGTAGCCGGCATATTAATTTCAACTGTATCCTTTATTGCTGGTTGCACACTTTTGTTAAAATTACTAACTGATCTTTATGGTCAAAGCAAGGCAGTCTCTTCGCTCTTGCTGTTGTTAGTATTCCCGACATCCTTTTTCTTTCAAATTATTTATACAGAAGGACTGTTCTTGTTTGTTTGTGCGGCTGTTTTATATGCATTGCATAAAAAAAGGTATACATGGGTATTCTTCTTAGCAGCACTCTCCTCTTTAATCAGAATTCAGGGCATATTTCTTGTTTTTCCAATATTTTTCAGCTTTTATGATCTTAAAAAACCATTTTTCTCAAGTATTTTCACTATTTTCAGAAAGCATTTCGCTCTGCTTATCGCCCCATTCATAGGGCTATCATGCTACATGATCTATCTGTATATTTATTTTCATGATCCGATTTACTTTTTTACAGCACAGCCATCATTTGGAGCCCAACGATCAACATCATTGATTCTTTTACCACAGGTTTATTATAGATACCTGAAAATATTTATTACTGCATCGCATAATTTTCAGTATTTTGTAGCTGTTTTGGAATTTATTTTCTTTAATATAAGCTTCATTGCCTCGTTAATATTCGGCTATTTTGCATATAAGCACAAGAATGCATTTGAATTCGGAGTCTCACTATTCTCACTTGCCTATATAATTCTTCCTACTTTGACAGGTACCTTCTCATCATTACCACGCTATTCCTTACTTGCTTTAGCGCAATATATTATTTTTGCAAAGATAAAAAACAAGTTTTATCGTGGAGCTATAATTTGTATTTCAATCCTGGCACAAATGGTGTTTCTTTCACTATTCTCACGAGGTTATTTTATTAGTTAGCAGCTACGCATCAGCCTCACTCATTATACGTATTTGTAGTACAATATAAGTCATGCAGAACGTTGTTGTTATAGGCGGTGGAACAGGAACATTTGTTGTTCTGTCAGGCTTAAAAGATTATCCAATGCACATTTCTGCCGTTGTCACGATAATGGACAGCGGTGGAAGTACCGGTAGACTTCGTGATCAGTACGGAGTAGTACCCCCGGGAGATTTAAGACAATGCCTGGTGGCTCTTTCTGATGCTCCAAAACTCTGGAGAAGACTATTCTTATACCGTTTCGAAAAGGGTGACTTCAAGGGTCATAATTTTGGAAACATACTTTTAACAGCCCTCGAACAAATAGCGCCAAATTATCAGGAGGTTATTGATACCGCCGAATATATTTTGCAGACAAAAGGAGATGTAATACCGGTTACCTTTGATAAGGTTCATTTGTGTGCCCAATATGAAGATGGGGAAATTCTTGAAACAGAAGAACTTATTGATACTGCATTTCATAAAAAGAGTAGAATTAAAAAGGTTTACCTAAAGCCAAAAGCACATGCAAACAATAATGCTATTAAGGCAATAAAACAGGCTGATTACATTATTCTTGGCCCAGGGGATGTGTTTACCAGCATCATCCCAAATCTGGTTGTCAATGGTATAAAAGATGAAATAGCTCATTCTAAAGCAAAAATTATATATATTGTGAACCTTATGACTAAACAAGGACAAACAACGAATTTTACTGCAACCGATCATATTGAGGTTATGGAATCTTATCTTGGCAGAAATATTGACATTGTGTTGATAAATAATTCACAAATATCCAAAGACGCTCGAGGATACTATGAAGAATTTGGTGAAAAAATCGTCCAGGATGACCTTCAGAATTTAAAAGGTAAAACTATCGTTAGGGCGGATCTTATTGCAAAAGGACCTTTTAAAAAATCTATCGCAGACAAAGTGAACCGCAGTCTACAAAGACACGACTCGCAAAAGCTTGCGCTGACCTTATCAGATATTATAAACTCATAACAATGGACGTTAGAAGTGAACACGCAACACATAATCCTTTTAAGCATGCAGGAGATGGTCTACTCTGGGCTATACGAACACAAAAAAATTATCGGGTCCATCTTGCCTTGTCAATCGTAGCTGTTATCCTGGGCTTAGTTTTAAAGCTGCAAGCGGATGAGTGGGCAATAGTATTTTTGCTTATTACAATAGGACTTACCGTTGAGGCTATTAATACAGCAATTGAGAGCACAAATAATGCAATATCACATGAGTGGAGTAAAGAAATTAAAATTGCTAAAGATGTATCGGCAGCTGCAATGCTCACATATGCACTTGGAGCAACAACTGTAGCAAGTTTGATTTATGTACCTAAATTATTACTTTTTTTCTCGTGACATAAAATATGTCAAATTACCTCGTCATCTTTTTTCTTTCCTTTATCCTAAATTTTAGTTTATTTATTCCATTCATCAATCTGTTGTATCGATTGAAATTTCAACGAGTATCGCAAGAAACCAGGGATGCCTTTAACAAGCGCACGCCAATTTTTGACAAGTTTCATAAGCATAAGGTCGGAACTCCTGTGGGAGGTGGCATACTTATCATACTTACAACACTATTTGGATTTACGCTATCAACAGTTATTTTTACGCTTATCGACCAAAGAATTATTTCGAATTATCCATCGATTACCTCAGAAATTAAGATACTATTGTTTACTTTTGTTTCATTTTCTTTACTTGGATTATATGATGATCTTAAGAAAATTTTTATCTGGCAAGATGAGACTTTTTTTGGACTTCGTTTAAGGCATAAACTTATCGTTGAGATTATATTAGCGGTCATTGTCTCTTACTGGATGTTTGCCGAATTAGATATTTCAATTATATATATTCCGTATTTTGGTGTTTTTAAACTTTCGTGGCTCTTTATCCCATTTGCAACATTTGTCATAGTCGCCTTTTCAAATGCTGTAAATATTACCGATGGACTGGATGGATTATCAAGCGGTGTACTGCTCGTTGCCCTTTTTGCTTTTTGGGCCATATCTGTATCAATTCTTGATACGCCACTGCTCATATTCATCGCCGTTTGGACAGGTGGCTTAATAGCCTTTTTATATTTTAATGTTCACCCTGCTCGTCTTTTCCTTGGCGATACAGGGGCGCTTGCATTTGGTGCTACATTTGCTGTTATTGGTTTGTTATTAGGTAAAGTTTTTGCTTTGACGATCATAGGTGGATTGTTTGTCATTGAAATTGGATCATCATTTTTACAACTTATTTCCAAAAAATACCGTGGAAAAAAATTGTTCCCTGCGGCTCCTTTACACTTACTTCTTCAGTACCGAGGGTGGGAGGAACCTAAGATTGTAATGAGGGCATGGGTTGTCTCCATATTGTTTGCAGTATTCGGTTTGATGATTGCATTTTTGAAATAACGCATTCGGAATATATCGTATTATGGATAATAAGACGTTCATTTTTGACAGCATTGAAATAAGTGAAGGCGACAGTCAGATAAAGCTTCATTACGCATATGAGGAAAATCATCAGCAGACTGTTAATTTTACAGAAACGCTATCTTTGCCTTCGGATATTGACATTTCGCAGTTGCCGCAATCACTTCTGGAAGGGCTTCATATCATATGCGGAGTAAGCTATTACAAACTGTACTGCCCAAAGAATATTGAAATAAGGAATTTTAAATTGACTCGGGATCAAGCAAGTTTTTGGAATACTGTATATACAAAGGGCCTCGGTGAATTTTTTTTCAAAAACAATTTGGATTACAGAGATCATATCAATTTTCCGTACGACGAAAATGTCACAGCACATAATGCTTCACACTCACCCATGGAGGAAAAGGCACTTGTCACTATCGGCGGGGGTAAAGATTCCATCGTGAGCCTTGAATTGGTAAAAAAAACTAATATTGATTTCGATCTTTTTGTCATGAATAAACACAGCATTATGCAGGATGTCGCAGATGTTGCACAAAAAAAACTTTTTACAGTACAACGGACTATTGATTCAAAACTTCTGGAATATAATTCATTGCCAAATACATACAATGGTCATGTGCCAATTTCGGCAATCTATGCCTTTGTATCGCTTCTTTACGCATACGCTGGAAAGTATTCATATGCTATTTTTGCTAATGAACGCAGCAGTAATTATGGAAACGCAGAATATTTAGGTGAAACTGTCAGTCATCAATGGAGTAAATCACGAGAATTTGAAGATATGTTCCGTGATTACACAAAAAAATACATCTGTACAACAATTGAGTATTTTTCACTCGTTCGACCATTATATGAAATTGGCATTGCAAAAATATTTGTAAAGTATCCTCAGTATTTTTCCGTGTTTTCGAGCAGTAATCACAATTTCAAAATGAATAATCAAAATTCCCAGAAATGGGACGCCCAATCAGCAAAAACGGCTTTCACATACTGCTTATTAACTGCAATGCTTCCTAAGAGTGTAATGATCGAAATATTCGGTCAGGATTTATATAGCATTCCGGAACTAAAGGGAATCTTCAGGGAGCTGCTCGGACTTGAAAAGATCAAACCTTTTGACTGTGTGGGAACACCAGATGAAGTGAAAGTGGCTATGTATCAAGCCTTCCAAAAAGGAGAGTATAGAGGAAGCTTTATGATGGACATGTTCGAAGCGGATGTTCTACCAACTCTCAGTTTAACTATTGAGGATTTAATAAAAGAGGTGTTTTCTTTCGGAAACGCAGATAATATTCCTGTAAGGTTTTTGAAAGTTCTCACAGATACTTATGAAGGTTAGGGAATTAGCCCAGCATAAAAAGATTTTAATCGTTGGCTACGGTATTGAAGGAGAAGCCACGCGTCGATTTCTTGATGTGTTTCATCCAGAAGCATATGTGACTATTGTTGATCAAAAAGATGGAAGTGATTATCTAAAGGCGCAAGGAGAATATGATCTGGCGATTAAGTCTCCAAGTGTTCGTAAGGAACAGCTCACTATACCATATACAACAGCAACAAACCTTTTTTTTGCGAATTGTACAAGCTTCACTATTGGAATTACAGGTACTAAAGGTAAGAGTACGACAGCTACACTACTGCATCAGTTATTAATAAAGCATAACAAAAAGGCATTTTTAGCAGGAAACATTGGTAAACCAATGCTTGATTTACTTACGAATAAAGAAATTGAGGATGGCGATTATGTTGTTCTCGAACTATCAAGTTATCAGCTAGATGATATTCAGTATTCACCAAATATCTCTATTATTCTAAACATCGACGAGGCACATTTGAACTATCATGATACTTTTGAAAATTATAAAAAAGCAAAACTCAACATTGTCTCGCATGCCTCACCAGCAGATTTCTATATATATAATGACGCAAGTGCAGGATTAGCTGATGTACAAACAAAGGCACGCAAATTCCCATTCACACATTCATCTTTAAAGCACAACGCTATTCATCAAGATACCATCAGCTCTTTAGTAACATGCTCGCATATTCTCGGGTACTCAGAGAATGATATCGAGGAAGTCTTGAGTAATTTTACGAACCTGCCTCACCGACTTCAAAATATTGGAGAGCACAACGGGATTACTTTTATAGATGACTCTGCGTCAACAACTCCATCCGCCACAGTATTTGCGCTGCAGTCATTTAAAAATATAGAAACACTTATTTGTGGTGGTATACGAAGAAATCAGTCGCTCGAGGAAATCTACGAAGCAGTGACTAAAGCTGGTGTTAGATATGTTGCTGTCTTTCCAGATGTTGCTCAGGATTTAATTGAGTTGTTTAATAACAAGGGTAACCGTACGGAAATACAGGAAGTTCAAACTATGAAAGATGCAGTTTCATTCGCATTTAAACATACTCAATCCGGAAATATCTGTTTGCTTTCGCCCGGCTTTGCAAGCTACAATATGTATTCTGGATTCCCTGCAAGGGGAGATGATTTCCAGAAATGTGTGAAAGAATACTCAATAAATCATGCGGAGACACCTCAAACGTAAAACAACTAAAGTTGTCCAAACAGGAAGGAGCCTGACCTCACTTCTTATTGCCTTTCCAATTATTTTGACAGTTATTGGGTTATTTTTTATTTTTGAATCATCTTCCGTTACTGCCTTTCGTGAACTCGGCGACAGTTTTTATTTTATGAAACGCCAAATATATAACCTAGTACCGGCTTTGGCAGCGTGTGCATTTTTTGCACTGCTGTTTGATTATAAAAAACTCTACTATGTGGCCTTTCCTCTACTTGTAGCAACGATGATAACGCTTATTATTGTATTGATTCCTGGTATAGGATCGACTGCACTTGGGGCACAGCGCTGGATAAATATTCTCGGTTTCAATTTTCAGCCAACCGAATTAACTAAATTTACCGTCATTTTATATCTTTGCTCGTGGTTTCTTTATAAAGAGAAAGGCCGTTTCTCTTCCTTTCTCATCCTCATAGGCACCATTATTGGTCTAATTATGGTCCAGCCGGATCTTGGTACAGCAATTATTATTTTTTCATTGTGCATTGCCATTTATTACTTTGCGGGAGAAAATATTATGAAATTAATTGGGCTCTTGCCATTTGCTTTGGCCGGAGTATTCTTTTTTATATTCACTTCCCCATATCGACTGCAAAGAGTTAGAGCCTTTATTGATCCAAATGTTGATCCAGAAGGGGTCAGTTATCACATACGTCAAATTCTGATTTCCTTGTCATCGGGTGGTATTGTTGGAAGGGGCTTTTCCAGCTCAAGGCAAAAATATCAATTTCTCCCAGAAGCACATACTGATTCAATTTTTGCAATTATTGGTGAAGAAGTTGGTTTTATCGGTTCAATATTAGTAATCGCTGTATATGTTGTTTTTTTGTATGTTTTGTATCGAGCAGTTCAACGAACACAGGATAGATTCGGAAAGTTGCTGATTGGATCAGTTTTTGTCTTGGTTGGATTACAGGTTATTATTAATTTGGGCGGCATGGTAAATCTTATTCCATTAACCGGTATTCCGTTGCCCTTTATTTCATATGGAGGATCAAGTCTGCTTGTATTTTATTCACTTATGGGGATCGTCATTGGTGTAGCGCGTCGAAATAAGATATAATCAATATATGAACGTTCTAGTAACTGGCGGGCACATCACACCTGCGCTTGCTGTGATAGATGAGCTTCAATTGAGAAATCAAAACATATACTTCGTCGGACGTAGATTCGCAAATGAGCGCGAAAAAGAAGACACATTTGAATATAAAGAAATCACCGCGCGAGGCATTCCTTTTTTTAATTTGTCAACAGGGAGACTTCAGAAGTCATTCACGCCTGCATATTTTAAGCAAATAGGATTATTTTTCGCCGCAATATTTAGGAGTTTTCACATTATTCAACACGTTAAACCTGATGTAATTATTTCGTTTGGTGGATATATTGCGCTTCCAATTTGTCTTGTTGCAGCAATGATGAACATAAAAATTATTACGCACGAACAGACAATCGAGCCAGGAAGCACAAATAGGATAATTGCTTTTTTTGCGGCTAAAGTATGCTTATCATTTCCAGAGTCGGATAAATATTTCAAGGTTAAAGGTGTTTTGACTGGCAACCCACTTCGAAAAAATCTTTTTGAACCGTCAACTCATCCTGTTATTCCATCTACAAACAGGCCAATTATATTTATTAGTGGCGGTTCGTTAGGTTCGCACTCAATCAACCTTATTATCGAGCAAAATCTCGCGAAGCTTGTACAAAAGTTTACGATCATACACCAGACAGGGAATATTCAGGAGTTTGGTGATTCTGAAAGGCTGTCGAAACTTCAGAATCCTCATTACCATGTCTTTCAGCATCTGTCTACTGAGGAAATTTCGTGGATTTACCATAACGCATCATTGGTTATTTCCAGGTCGGGTGCAAATACAATTCATGAATTAATTGCACTTCACAAGCCTGCAGTACTTATTCCGCTGCCATGGTCGGCCCGTAACGAGCAAAAAAAACACGCTCAACTATTGAAAGATCATCATGTTGCTGAAATTTTCGAGCAAGATGCGGACCCGGAACATTTTTATGAGTTAATTGAGAAGGTTTATAACGAGAGAGAAGAATACATTAATAATTTCCGAACATTACAGTCATATTTCCACGACGACGCTGCTCAACGAATTGTTGACATTGCACTCTCGCATAGTTAATGTATGAAAAAAGCAGCTATCGGATTTGGCTCCTTTGCACTAACCACGTGCATACTTTTAGGTTTTTATATGCTTTTTACAGTTCGAAGGATCGAAGTTTCTGGAAACAATACTTTGAAAGGTGTCCAAACATATTCACATGCATTCCTTCCACTACTCAATGAACACGAAGCGGAAAAAAATTTGTATGTTCAGAATCCGCAGATAAGCTGGGTACGAGTTATGAAAAAATATCCTGGTTCAATAATGGTTATGACGAAGGAAAGTAATCCTGTCGCGGAAATATTGACCGATAAGGGTTCAATTATATTTAATGAGGCAGGAAGGATTGTCCAAATCAATATCTCTAACGACTCTATTCATTCAGAATTACCTGTCATTTCATATTATCAGAAACTTAACATTCATGAATATGCCGTTGGTGATCTAATAGGAAAAGAGGATCTCGAATATACTTTTCGTTTCTTGGGGCGATTAAAAGCAATGAAGGTAACCATAGAAAAGATTGATATTACAAGTCCGAATATGATAGTATTAGTAAACGCTCAAGAGCGCTATCTTATTACTGTTGAAAAGGATATTGATGTTCAGTATCAAGAGTTTAAGCTTGTCTACGAAAGATTGTTGCAAAAGGGAGAAAAATATTCTCAAATAGATGTAAGATTTGAGAAACCAATCATAACATATTAATATGGCAGAAAATGTAATAACCGGCATTGATATAGGATCATCCAAAATCGCGACCATTATTGCAAAAATATCAGAAGAAGACTCGACTCCACGAGTTATGGGTTTTGCTACAGTTCCATCACGCGGTGTACGCAGAGGTCAGATTGTTGACATTAATCAAGTAACAAATGTGGTTGAAGAATGTGTGGAAAAGGCAGAGCGCATGGCTGGTACAAAAATTGAATCCGCACTTGTTTCTGTTGGCGGTCCTCACATTGAATCCCTCAATTCACAAGGTGTCGTTGCGGTATCTCAGCCTGAAGTTGACATTAATGATAGTGATGTCGCTCGTGTTGTTGATGCAGCTAAGGCAATCTCTCTTTCGTCAACGAGAGAAATTATTGAAGTTACACCACGTGAATACATCGTTGATGGTCAATCTGGCATTAAAAATCCAATTGGAATGTCGGGTGTTCGTTTGGAAGTTAATACGCACATTATTACAGCTGGCAGTACCAATCTAAAAAATATAGACAGATGCCTTAATGACTTAGGAATCCGAACAGAAGCATATATATTCTCTGGACTTGCATCGTCACTCGCTGTTGTATCAGATACAGAAATGGAATTGGGCGTTGTGAGTGTTGATATTGGTGGTGGAAAAATAGATATATGTATATATGTTGAAGGAGCACTGAGCTATTCAACCTCAATATCGGTTGGCGCACGACATATTACCAACGATATAGCTGTAGGTTTACGCGTATCATTGGAGTCAGCCGAACGAATCAAAATGATGCTCAGTCAGCAAACACCAGGCGAACATCATAAAAATGACCCAAAGAGTGATGTTATTTCTGTTCGCAGCTTGCATTTGCCAGAAGGAATAGATTCAATTTCACGAAAAACAATTGTTGATGGGATAATGCGCCCTAGAATTCAGGAAATATTTGAGCGTGTTTATGATGAAATTGAAAAAAGTGATTATGGCACTCAGGTTCCATCTGGTCTTGTTCTCTCAGGAGGTGGAGCGCTTACTGTGGATATTGTTGATGCGGCCAAGCGTGTTGTTGGATTGCCAGCTCGGGTAGGAGTTCCTCAACACATCTCCGGTTTAACTGATGAGGTGACATACCCTGAATTCGCAGCTGTCTGTGGCCTTATTCTTTATGGGAAAGATATGACACACGATGTGGCCCATATGCAACTAAAGGATTTTGACAAGATATTCAAAAATGTTTCAATGAAAGTTCCATTCAAGAAAGTAAAAGACCTTGTGAAATCGTTTATACCGTAGTATAGTGTAGCCTAAATTATGCTCATTAAACCAAATGCAGGTCAACCTGCGAATATCAAAGTCGTCGGAGTAGGTGGGGGTGGTGGCAATGCGATAAATACGATGATATTGGAGGAGGACATTAATGGGGTAGAGTTCATCGCAATGAACACCGATGCACAGGCACTTCTTAATCACAAAGCAGACGTTAAAATTCAAATTGGTGAAAATATTACAAAGGGTTTAGGCTCGGGTGGAAGCCCGGATATTGGACGTCAAGCCGCTGAAGAATCTCGTGAAAAAATAAAACAGCAATTAGATGGAGCAGATATGGTTTTTATTGCTGCTGGTGAAGGAGGAGGCACAGGGACAGGAGCGTCACCAGTAGTTGCAGAAATCAGCAAGGAACTCGGAGCGTTAACTGTTGCAGTTGTTACGCGACCATTTATCTTTGAGGGATCTCGGCGGAAAGTCGCAGCTGATGATGGTGTAGAAAGCCTTCGAAATAATGTTGATACACTCATTGTCATTCCAAATCAGAAAGTTCTTGAAATTATCGATTCAAAAGTGAGCGTTGTTGATGCTTTCAGAAAAGTGGATTCTGTTCTTCATCAAGGGGTAAAAGGCATTGCCGAACTTATAACAACTCCAGGGCTTATTAATGTTGATTTCGCCGATGTTAAATCAATTATGCAAGATGCGGGAACTGCGCTGATGGGAATCGGAAGCGCATCGGGCGAGAATAGAACTATTGCTGCTGTTAAACATGCCATCTCATCCCCATTACTGGAATCATCTATTTCCGGAGCTCGCGGTGTTCTTTTTAATGTAATCGGAGGAAAGGATCTATCGATGTCGGAAGTTGATGAGGCTGCTTCCATTATTGCAAAAACGGTCGATCCAGATGCCGATATCATTTTTGGCGCAGTTATTGACGAGAAAATGGTTGATGAAGTTCGTGTCACAGTCATTGCAACGCGAATTGATGAAGCTCGATTTAGAGTTGCTCGCATGCACCATGACCCTCTTCCAATGCCGAAAAAAGAAGAAGAATCTCTTGAAAAACAGCCATCTCCGAAAGAAAATCCATTGAGAAGGGAAGTTGATGACGAATTACTTGGAGATAATGATGAATTTGACGTTCCAACATTCCTTCGTCGTAAGAGATGACTATTCCATCAAATTGGGAAATAAACTCACGCGGACGCCTTGAAAGAACTTTTGTTTTTGATAATTTTGATCAAGCACTCACCTTTCTCAATTTATGTGGTGAATTAGCTCAAAAATCAAACCATCACCCTGATTTATTTTTACACGATTGGAAAAAGCTAACCATTACACTCTACACTCACTCAGAAAATGACGTAACTGAAAGGGATGTTGAAATGGCACAGAAAATTAATTCACTTTAAGATATGAAACTCAAAATTTTACAATTGAATATTTGGTTTGGTGGAAAGAATAGAGAGGAGCTGCTTCAGTTCATAGATCAACATGATTTTGATGTTATGATTTTTCAGGAAGTATATAAGCCTAATCCTGAATTTTCTGACCCACGATATCATTTGCTAACGACTTTACAAAATTCGTATGGATTTAAATACATCGACTTTGCTCCGAATTTTTTTATGGAGAGTTCCATTGAGGACGATGTTGTTAACACCGACTGGGGAACTGCAATTCTTTCAAAATATCCAATAGTGAAAAGCACTAATACCTTTTATCTTGGAAAATATGATGTAATTGATGCGAAGCATTTAGGTAATGACTATAGTAAACTTCCCCGATCTATTCAACACGCAACAATCGATCTTGAAGAAACTACACTCAATGCCATCACAACGCATGGTATTTGGGGTTTTGATGATAAAGATAATCCAGCTCGACTTGATATGAGCAAAGCAATAATTGATGCAACTGCGAACTTCAAAAACGTTGTCTTCAGTGGTGACTTAAATGTTGATCAGAATACTCTTACAATTTCTGAAATTGAAAAGTACCTGCACAATCCTTTCAAAAACAAACTAACATCGACATTTAATATGAAACATAAAAAATCAGCTCATGGAACATTCGCTTCGTCGGTTGTGGATTTTATGTTTGTTTCCCCCGGTGTGAACGTCATTACTGCAGAAACTTCTGAAGATGCTGACATCTCCGATCATATAGGTCTAATCTGTGATATTACAGTTCAATAAGTCTGTTTTTTTATAACCGAAAAGGTTATAATTCCATTCTATGATCGATCCTATTAACGAGCAGCCAAATTTTCCTGAATTGGAAAATTCACTTGTTGAACACTGGAAAAAAAATAAGATTTTTGAAAAATCTATTGAATCTCGTCCTGCAGACAGAAAATGGACTTTTCTTGATGGCCCTCCATTTATTACAGGCATGCCTCATTATGGCACATTGCTTTCAAGCCTCCCCAAGGATGTATTCCCTCGCTTCTGGACAATGAAAGGCTACCGAGTGCGTCGTGTATGGGGCTGGGATTGTCATGGATTGCCAGCGGAGAATAAAGTTGAAAATAAATTGGGTTTAAAACGAAAAAAGGACATTGAGGAAGTTGTTGGCATAAAGAAGTTTATCGATGAATGCAAATTGTATGTAAGCGAAGTATCAGAGGAATGGGAGTGGTACATCGATCATATTGCCCGTTGGGTCGACTTTAAAAACGCCTATAAAACAATGGATTCAGATTATATGGAATCTGTTATGTGGGTTTTTAAGCAGATGTATGACAAAAAGTATATTTATAAAGGGCTGCGCGTTTCTTTATATTGTCCACATTGTTCAACACCAATCTCAAATTTTGAGGTTGCAATGGACAATGATAATTATAAAGATGTTACAGACTCCGGAACTATATATAAGTTTAGGACGAAAAATGACTCAAATACTTACTTGCTTGCATGGTCAACAACTCCATGGACAAAGATCACAACTTCTGCTCTTGCTGTTAATCCTGATTTGACATATGTTTATACACAAGTTGGAGCCGAAACCTACATTCTGGCAGAATCCACTTTAGAAATATTAAAAGCTGATCACAAGATAACCAAGAAAATTAAGGGTTCAGATTTATCTGGTTTAGAATTTGAACCACATTTTAACTATTACTCAATTGATCAAGGGAAAAAAGCCTTCATCGTTGTTGCCGATCAATTTGTCACCGCTGATGAGGGGACTGGTATTGTTACACTTGCCCCATATGGTGAGGATGATTTACGCGTTATGAAGGCACAAAATATTCACATTGAAATGCATTTGGATGATGAAGGACATATGTTCCAAGCCGTTCCGAACTACGGAGGCATGTACTATCTTAAAGCAAATAAACTCATCAATGACGATCTTTCTAAAAAAGGCCTTATTTATAGAGATGAACCACATACCCACTCTATGCCGCATTGCTGGAGATGCGGTACGCTTTTATATTATGCTCCGCAGGATGCATGGTATGTTGACATCCAATCCCTCAAACCGCAGTTATACAAAAATAATGAGAATATTAATTGGTATCCAAATCATTTTAAATATGGTCGATTCCTGAAAAGTATGGAAGCCGCACCAGACTGGTGTATTTCACGAAGCCGATATTGGGGTTCTCCTGTACCTGTTTGGGAATGTGATGATTGTGGTGAGATTTTTGTTCCAGGATCAATTCAAGAACTTGAGAAAGCATCTGGTTCAAAAGTAACAGAACTTCACAGACCTGAAATTGATGATGTTGTCGTCAAGTGTGCGAAGTGCGGCAAGGATTCACATAGAGTTCCAGAGGTACTTGACAGTTGGATTGAAGCAGGTTCAGCATCCTTTGCAGAACGTCATTTTCCATTCAATTCTGAGATAAAACTCGAAGATTTTTTCCCACCTGATTTCATTGTTGAATATACAGGTCAAATTAGAGCTTGGTTCTATGTTCTTCATGTAATTGGGACTGCTTTATTTGACTCACATGCATTTAAGAATGTTGCAGTAACCGGTGTTATTTTAGGAACGGATGGTCGGAAGATGAGTAAAAATTTCGGCAATTATCCTGATCCACGAATGATGCTTGAAAAATATGGAGGAGATGCGCTGCGATTATACCTTATGGGTAGCTCGGTTATGCGAGGCGAGGACGTTATCATTTCCGAGGAAGATTATCGTAATCAAATTAAAGCATACACTATTCCATTATGGAATATCTTTAAATTTTTCTCTATTTATGCCCAGCTGGATAATTATGAAATTAAAGATACAGTAGAGCCATCAGATAATAATATTCTGGATAAATGGCTGCTTAATGAATTGCGAAGAGTTCGTAACGATATTACATCACATCTTGAGAATTACGATACCGTTTCAGCGATTAAAACACTGATAAAATTTGTTGACGATATGTCGAAATGGTATATCAGACGCAGTCGAGATAGGATAGGGCAGGCTGCACACGATGCTCAGGATAAGCAGGAATTTTATAACACAACATTATATGTCCTTCGTGAGTTTGCGAAAATTTCAGCTCCCATTACTCCTTTTATTTCTGAGATTATTTTTACCCATTTGACCAAAAAAGAATCTGTTCATCTCGAGGACTGGCCAAATGAACAAACGATTTCGCCTGAGGTTCTTGAGAATACAGAGGCCATTCGAAAACTCATCGAAGTTGGTCATAGAATAAGAAAGGAAAAACAACTCAAAGTACGACAACCCCTTGCAGCAATAACATTTAAGATAGGAGAAATGTATGCAATTCAAAAGGATGATGACTATGAACAGTATATGGATGTCATCAAAGACGAACTCAATGTCAAAAATATTAATTTTGCAAAAGGCGAAGGCATAGATGCTGAATACGATACAAAACTTACCGCTGAGTTAATCGCAGAGGGAGAAGCGCGTGAATTGATTCGAAATATTCAGCAGCAGCGGCGTCAACAAAATCTCCATCAGAATGAATTGGTAGATGTTGTTGTAGAGAATATCCCTGAACAATTTGCTGATTATATCAAAGAGAAGGTCATGGCCCGTTCAATTACGAAGGGCCCGTCACTGAGTATTACTAAGATCTCTGCTCGTGAATAAAAAAAAGATAGATATTTGGATGCTTGTTGCTATGTTTGGTCTCTGTTTATTCGGAGCATTCAACATGTATGGCATACGTCCCGATTTATTATCACATTTTCTGGCATACATGCTAGTCGGTTGGATTGCCTTCTTCAGCGTTAGATTTGTTAACATTGAGCTGTTAAAGCATAATAGCAAAACAATTTTTCTCGTTTTTATCTCACTTTTTATTATTAACTTCCTGTTTTCACGAGGAATTCGCGGAAGCAGACGCTGGATTGACTTATACATTTTTCAATTTCAGACATCGGAATTTTTTAAACCGTTCTTTCTTATAATTGTTGCTCATTTATTAAGTTTTGAGAAAAAGTTTCAGAGCAACCGATTACTAATACTCATTCCAACAGTCGCAATACCAGTTATAGCTATTTTTATTCAGCCGGATCTCGATACTGCCATATTATATTTTTCTGTATTTGTTATTTTGCTTTATTTTGCCGGTACATCTACACGGCTCGTTGCGTATGGATTATCGGTTATCTCACTTTTAGTTCCATTTGTGTGGATGCTGCTTAAAGATTATCAAAAAAATCGTATTTTTGGATTTCTTGATCCCGATCTTGATCCACAAGGAATAACGTACAATCTAACGCAGTCTATTATTGCTGCAGGATCAGGAGGTATATTTGGAAAAGGCCTGGGTTTTGGCACTCAAGCTCGATATAGATTTCTACCGGAATTCCAAACTGATTTTGCCTTTTCATCACTTGTAGAACAGTTCGGTTTTATCGGTGGCATGATTATCATTGTGCTTTATGCGATGCTCATTTTCAGACTGATTAAAAGATTGTTTGAGAAAAAGGAATCACCATTCCGATATCTATTTTTAATCGGAACTATCACCTTTCTTTCAGCATCATTTTTTATGAATATAGGTATGAATTTGGGGCTCATGCCTATTACAGGTATTGCACTTCCATTTATATCATACGGAGGTTCATCGATTGTTTCGACTTTATTGTTGTTGGGATTTGCTTTATCGATATAGTTCATATATAATATTTCTCTATGAAATTTGCAATTATTCGAACTGGTGGAAAGCAGTATTTTGTCAAAAAAGATGACGAGATAGTTATTGATCAACTAAAACACGACAAAGACGCTGAAGTGGAATTTGAAACACTTGCCAGAGGTGATTTGGAAAAGAATACGATTGAGTTAGGAGCACCAGCTTTAAAAGGAGGAGTTAAGGGTACTGTTATGGATAATGGCAAAGGTGATAAAATAAGAGTTGCACGATTCAAAGCAAAAGTTCGATATAGAAAAGTAAGAGGATTCAGACCATCCTTGTCACAAGTTAAAATAACATCAATTTAAACCATGGCACATACAAAGTCGCAGAAGGCGGCAAAAGGAAATAGAGATTCTATCTCAAAGAGACTTGGTATTAAACTTTACGGAGGTCAAGCCGCCGATGGTGGGAATATTATTGTACGCCAAAGAGGAATGACTTTTAAACCTGGTGTTGGTACATATATGGGCAAGGATTATACGATTCATGCAGAAGCAAAAGGTACTGTCAAATTCATAACACGAAAAGGACGCAAACACGTAACGGTTGTATGAAGCCAGATGTAGAAAATATCTACCAAAATATCCGCACAGAAAGTGACCCTATTGAGAAAAGCAAACTCCTCACG
Organism: uncultured Gammaproteobacteria bacterium; assembly: GCA_964556475.1. Classification (GTDB taxonomy): domain Bacteria; phylum Patescibacteriota; class Microgenomatia; order UBA1406; family HO2-37-13b; genus CAZKVU01. The sequence goes on from CAZKVU010000002.1 coordinate 75,345, forward strand.
ATTCTTCATTCTGACAAAGAGATAACGATTACCAGTATTGCTCAAGAGCTCGGCTATACCATTGCTCATGTGAGCAATTTACTGCGTTTGTCACGATTGCCTGATCTGATTCTTGATGGTTACTATTCCGGACTTGTTCAATACACACATCTGTTATTACTATCTCGTTTAAAGAGCCAAAAAGACATGATAGAAGCGTATGAATTAACATTGCAGCAGTCTTTTACAACCGCCATGTTAGAGGATTATATTAGAGAAAAATTACACAATATCGAAACTTTCCCTGATAAAGTTGACAGTCAAACTAAAGATGCAATACGGAATTTTTTTTCAACCCTTGATCCAAGTGCTAAAATCAAATTGGTTCAGACACGACTGCGTACGAAAATTACTATCACATACGAGGGTAATACTAAGAAGACGACATCTATTCTCGAAAAATTATGCTCGCAGCTGAACAATGCTACTGAACGAAAGGATTCTTAATGAGTCCAAGTTTATCAGCAGGGAAATATCTAAAGAAGACACGCCCGACAACATGTTTTTCTGAAACCGGTCCAAACGATCGGGAATCAGATGAGCGTGGACGATTATCACCCATCACAAAAATATAATCAGCTGGCACAGTTACTTCCTGACCTTCTGTGAGAAATCCACCATCAAACGTACTCGTTGTGACATGATCAAGATATGGCTCATTCAGTTCCTTGTCATTTAGATATACTTTTCCTCCCTCAACACGCACTGTATCACCGGGTAATCCAATAATTCTTTTTATAAAATCAATATCAGAGTTTTGCGGTGAATCAAACACAACAACGTCGCCTCTTCTAAAGGTGCCAATTCTGTATGCGAGTTTATTAGTTAAAATGTATTGTCCATTTCTAAATGTTGTGTCCATTGATGCGCCACGGACTTGATGAGGCTGCATAATAAAGAGGTATACAACAATAAAAATTGACCCGACAAATGTGATGGTTTCAAGAATATCCATCACAAACTCAAGTACTTTCTTCAAAATACTCATGGTGACATTGTACGAAAAATTGTCACAACTTTACAAGGGCAGAAATCAAAATAATGCTGCTATAATAGTTACAAAATGTCTTGTAGCT
>CAZKVU010000003.1:0-53743 GCA_964556475.1 uncultured Gammaproteobacteria bacterium
TTAGCATTATCGACCATTGATCGGCCGAGCAAACAAACTTTTCTGTTAAATTTAATGGCAGCTTCTGCGCATTGACGAACGCGAGAGATGTTACTTGCAAAGGTGGTCATGATAAATTTTCCTCGTGTCGAACGCATTTCATCTTCAAATGTTTTGCCAACAGCACTTTCTGAAAGTGTATAACCTTCACGGTTTGCACCAAGGCAATCTGATAGCAAACACAAAACACCTTCTCGACCGGCTTTTGATATTTCATAAAAATCAGGTTTGTATCCAAATGGCGGGGAAACATCCATCTTAAAGTCACTTCCATGGTAAAAAGCACCAACTGGCGTTTTTATCAAAATGTGGGTTGTATCAGGAATCGAGTGTGTCATTCTGATAAACTTTGCTCGAAATTCTCCCAGAACATATTCATCATCAAACGAAATGACCTTCACCTTGAGTGGAATTTTGTATTCCGCACATTTGTTCTCAACAAAAAGAGCGGTTAGACGACTACCGAAAACGGGTGGTCTGCCAAGGGCATTATAGTGAAATCTCAATGCTGTTATGTGATCCTCATGACCATGAGTTAACAGCACTGCACGAATTTTGTCAGTTTTATCTTTCAGGTATGTTATATCAGGAATTTCCTGATCGACACCTAGTTCTTGCTCTTTAGGGAATCCAATTCCGCAATCAACAATTAAAATGTCTTGCAGAGCATTGTCTTTGTATATCTCATAGAGATACATATTTTTTGTTACACCAACAACTCCTCCAAGTGGTACGAAGCGGACTTTGTAGCCGGTTAGAGGGCTCGAAGTTGGTCCATTATGTGTGTTCATAGTATTAAGTATATAATAATTCTAAAATGTTTATTTCTACAGCTGTTACATTTATCGTTGCTGCCACCTTCGCATATTACTCGTATATCTTTAGAAAAAAACCCTATGTCGGATTAAATTATGCAATTGCCGACGTAATATGGAGATTGTGCATTGTTTTACCTGTTTTTTTCCTTTTCCCTGAATCGATACATATTGCAGTTCAAGAAGGTTTTGTAGCAGTACTTATCGTGAGCTGTATCTATAGTATAGCATATTTCCTTTCAAAATTCTATGGGTTGAAAAATTCAGTGTATTTTTTGTTTGTTTCAACAGTTGGCGCACCAATTATGGAAGAAGTGCTCTTTCGTGGTTTTATTCTCAATTCAATTCATGTTGAGGTTCGACTTACTATAATTCTCAGCTCAGTCCTCTTCGGTCTTTATCATCTCAAAAACTATTTTATTAAATCACAGCGAAGTTTAGTCATTCAGATTATGTATGCAACTTTTATTGTCGGCCCATTATTTGCATGGATCACATTACAAACATCATCGATATTTCTGGTTATCATTTTGCATAGCATTAATAACGCCATTGCAGCTACTATAACGCAAAAATACTTTGGTAAGTTAACAGGTGAGCGGCTGATATAATAGATATATGCCTTCTAAAAAACATATTCTCCAAAAACTCGAAGAAGTTATGGACCCTGAACTTTATATTTCGATTGTTGATTTGGGTTTAGTATATGATGTCCAGGAAAAACAGGGAAATGTTGATATTACCATGACATTAACAACAATGGGTTGCCCGCTTTTTTCGATCATTGAAACAGACATTAAGAAAAAGGTAAAAGATCTTGATGGAGTTGATAAGATTCATGTTGATCTTGTATTTGATCCACCCTGGTCGATTGATAAAATGACTGAACGAGGTAAAGCAATGTTAGGGATTTAGTGATAATTAAGTCGGAAATATATGGCCCAAAAAAAGAAAATCAAACAATATATAGAGGAGAGTGGGGAGCAGCTGAAAAAGCATACCGTTGAAACAGCCAAGCAAACTTTTACCGCTCTCTCAAAAGATGTTATCAGCCAGATAACCGGTAGTGAACGCGAACCAGAACCAAAAAATTTTACTCCTTTTAATGATGAAGTCCGTAAAAAAATGGGTGAAAATTTTGCATCACAAGATTCGGATGAACTCAGCAAGGTTCGTGAACAATTATCACAGCATGATGAGCCAGACGAAGCTCTCAAGGAACAACTGAAACAGCAGCGTTTTAATCAATTCAGGCAGGAGGAAAAACGCGCTCAAGATGAAATAAAAGCAGAAGATGAGGGGCGAAAGAGAAAGCAGGCTGAAGAAGATGAACAACGTCGACGGGAAGAGGCACGTCGCCAACAAGCAATGGCGCCTGTAGATGAGCCGCAAGGAAAGGAAGCACGCGGTGGTTTATTCGCTCGAAAAAAGAAAAGACGAAGTATGCCAGCGCCAACAATTGAAAATCAGGCTGCACAAGGGAAGCAGTAGTTCATTAATCTCTAAACTTAGATATTAATTCCTGAACTTTTTTCTCACTAACATTATTTTCCCAATAATTCTTTTCCTTCAGTTGAGTACCTGTAATTACAAAGTCAGCATGTCTTTTATATGACTCAACATTAAGTCCAGACCCTGTTATAAGGGGTATATCGATTTGTTCCCCAAAAATATTTCGTGTAACTTCCTTGAATTCCTCGACTGCCTTTCTAGCTTTCTCCAAGTCCAGTTCATTGATATCTTTACCTGTCTCAGAGCCAGTGAGGATAATCCCTTCTAGCTTTAAAAAAAGCATATTGTTTAACCAGATATCTAAGTCGCTCAATTCTTGTTCAAAGACTGTGTGCTTTTTTTGCAAATCTGACCAAATTTGCGGATATCTTCTTTCCTTTGGATCTTCAATTCCTAAAAACGTATTTAAATAATTCCTTAAATAAAAAAACTTTGCTAGATTACCTCTATTTAACATTCTTCCTTCAGGTCTAAATCCTGAAAAAATTGAAGTCTCAGATCTTATAAAATAGGACTCCGAGTCTAATGCAATAGGCAAAGATTCAAGTTCATCACCTGCTAATACATGTACTCCTGTGATCAAATCAGGAAAATGCTTCCTAATACTTTTTGCAACAAGATTTATTATGGCTAGATCTTCAAGTGGGACATCGTCATGAATAAAATAGGGGGCACCCACATTTTCAATTTCTACTATTTTAAAACCATTCCTTACATAGATATCTACCTCATGAATCGCTTTATTGACAATTTCTTTAACGAAAGAAAGTTTCCCTAATTCATTTTCTAACTTCACTGATTTATCTTTTTCTAGAATAAATACTGAGCTTTTGGACTCATTTAAAAAACTAATTTGATGCTCAGTAATAATTTTCTGATGAAGCTCAATTAAATTAACTCTTATCTCTTTCAGTATTTCCAAATCGGACCTTGAATATGTATTTACTCCAAATCTATCGTTATAAATTGTATTTTGCAAAGAATTGTTTGAGTGAATATGCACCATGGCAATAAGGTGAGGCTTAAGAGTAGTTATTGATGATATATCCACAACCATGCAAATATCATATCACACTATTTTGTCGGGGTGGCGGGACTTGAACCCACGACCTCACGGTCCCGAACCGTGCACTCTACCATCTGAGCTACACCCCGTATTCCAGCTACACAATTATATCAAGGTATTGACCAATAGTGAAAAAGGCGGTACCATCAAGATATGGAGCAACCTCACAGCAAACATTTGTGGATACGAACATCGCTCTTTAGTTTTGTCAGTCTGTATTTTATTGGTTTATATCTTTATCTTGACGGTACAAAATTTTCACTTCGACTTCTTAATAAAAGCACCGCCTGGAATGCAATTCTGCTCATTGGTCTATCTCTTGCTTTAAGCGGATTGTGTTATTTCTGGAATACATTTGATTCTAAGATTATTTACCGGAAGTATCTTGGTATTGTGGGCTTCGTATATGCAGTTGTTCATGCTGCTCTCACGCTATATTTACTTTCTTCGCGATTTAATATCGTGACGTATTTTTTGTCACCTGAGAATGTCGTTGCTTTTACCGCTGCATTGATTTCGTTATTGTTACTTACATTTCTCACGCTCATATCGCATCATGCAGCAATTGACTACTTTGGTGGTAAAAATTGGAAGGTTCTGATGAGATTTTCCTACATTGCATTTGTTGCGGCTATGGTTCATTTTTTTCTAAAGACTGGCGATGACGTTCTCAAGTGGGTATTCTCTGGTAGTATATTTCCACCGATTGCTGCAACGATGGTTATTTTTGCAATTCTTGTTCTTCTTCTTCGCATTCTCGTATATATTGATTCACACTTTGTAAACCCCAAACCAAAAACTGAAAATCCTCAAAAATCTTAGTTCCCAATTCATGTATAATAAGCTCAAGATGAAGCTGTTTAATACTAAATCCCGTAATATTGAAACGTTGGAACCAATACATCCGCCAAAGGTGACATTCTATTCATGCGGACCTACTGTTTACGACTATACCCATTTTGGTCACCTGCGAACATATACAAATAACGATGTATTGAAAAAAACGCTTCAGTTTATCGGTTTTGATGTCGACCATGTTATGAACATTACTGATGTGGGGCACTTAAGCGATGATGCAGACTCTGGCGAAGATAAGCTGGAAAAAGGTGCCAAAAAATTCGGCAAGACAGTTGAGGAGGTTGCTGAATTTTTCACACAATATTTCCTGAATTCGATCGATGAAATGCATATCTCCAGACCAAACAATCTGGTGAAGGCTACGGATCACATTCAAGACATGATCGATTTGATTAAAATTCTTGAGGAAAAAGGTTATACCTATGACACAGCCGAAGCACTCTATTTTGATACGTCAAAGGATTCTCATTATGGTGAGCTATCTGGTCAGCCATTGAGCGATAAAAAGCAGGCACGTGATGACGTGTATGTTGATAAGAACAAAAAAAATTCAACTGATTTTGTTTTATGGTTTAAGCGTGTAGGAAAATTTGAAAACCATAGTATGCATTGGGATTCACCCTGGGGCGATGGATTCCCCGGATGGCACATTGAGTGTTCTGCTATGAGTATGAAATACTTAGGACACACTCTGGACATACATTCAGGAGGTATTGACCATATTCCCGTTCATCATGAAAATGAGATTGCCCAATCTGAGTGTGCAACAGGTGAACAGTTTGTAAAAATATGGTTTCATAATGTGTTTCTTCTTATAAATGGCGAAAAAATGAGTAAATCCTTAGGAAATTTACTCACAATTGATGATGTTAAGGAAAAAAATATTGATCCCTTAGCTCTAAGATATCTTTTTTTACAAACACATTATCGACAGAACATGAATTTTACCTGGGATGCTTTGGCTGCAGCACAAACAGCCCTCATAAAACTTCGCCGTTACATTCAGCAATTTCAGGTAAATGTGCAAAGAACCTCATTATCTGAAGATAAAATGGATAAAGTAAGCTCCTATCAGGATGCATTCAGAGAAGCATTGGAAAATGACCTACAAATGCCGCAAGCTCTTGCAGTTGTCTGGGAAGTAGCAAAATCAAATATTCCTTCAACTGATAAAGTCGACCTGTTGCGGTCATTTGATGAGGTACTGTCACTCGACTTGTTCCTTGTTGAGAACGAGGATGATATTCCTGAAGAAATTACGAAACTCGCTCAAGAGCGAATTGAAGCTCGTAATAATAAAGATTTTGCGCTGGCAGATCAGATTCGGAATGTTATTATTCAAAAGGGATATTCAATTAAGGACACTCCTGACGGCTTTATTCTTAGAAAAAATTAACAATTCTTTGATATAATAAGACTTGTTGTTGAATTTTGGGTTAGTTTTTGATAGAGTATCATACTTAAATTGCTCGATATAACAACTTAAATTAAATTTATGAAAAGCAACAAAAAAGATGGAATGAGCTCGTATGAATTCGCATTCATGATGGGTTCAGAAGATAAAAAAGTGCTCAAGGGTATTGAAGATGCTATTGTGGGCTTCAACGGAACTGTTGAAAAAAAAGAAGAGTGGGGTAAAAAACAGCTTGCATATCGTCTTAATAACCTTACAGAAGCTTTTTATTATTTCTGGAATATTCATCTTGAAGGATCTCAATTAGCCCAACTCAAGAACAAGCTTAATCTTGAAGAGCGACTTGTTCGTTACTTAATTATCAAGCAGGATTAAGCGTTAAAAGTTAACATTAAGAAATATGGCATCAAAATCATTGAATAAAATAGAACTCATCGGAAACTTAACACGAGATCCTGAACTTAAATATACACCGCAAGGAACAGCCGTTTGTACCTTTGGACTTGCAACAAATCGAACATGGGTAACAAAAACTGGCGAAACAAAAGAGGATGTGCAATTTCATCGAGTTGTAGCATGGCAGAAACTTGCTGAGCTTTGCTCAAATCTTCTCTCGAAAGGTCGAAAAGTTTACCTTCAAGGTCGTATTACCTACAGACAATACGAAGGTAAAGATGGCACGCAGAGAAGTGCAACTGAAATTGTTATTGATGACTTCATACTTTTTGACGACCGAAGAAAAGCAGAATCAACTGGCGAAGGTCATACATCTTCAACACATGAAACATCTGAGGAAATTCCATCACCTGAAGACGAAATGAGTCATGCTTCGCATGACAGTGATGAGAAAGTTGATCCCGACGATATTCCATTTTAAAAAATTAAGCCTTGACTGATATGAAAGACGATTATTTTAATAAATACAGTACAAAACCTAACTACAAAGACGCTGAAACGCTTAAAAAATTTTTAAGCCCACGAGGCAAAATTTTATCAGCTGACAAAACAGGTCTAACAGCAAAAAATCAGCGAAAACTGATGAAGCATATTAAATATGCACGCTATTTAGCTTTGCTGCCGTACACTTCATATCAGTCAGAAAGGCTCCGAAATCACCTTAAAAGCACTGACTAATGCTGTATACTGAATGTATACGCATATATGATTGTTCAGATAAAACTTCCAGATGGCGCCCAGCTTATCCCAAAAGTACAGACTGATGTCCGAATAGGTGACTCTTTATATTCAAGCGGTAACTCTGAAACCCATACTATCCACGTCGCTGAAAAGCTCAAAATCAACCCTCACGACATTTTTGCTTTTACTGTTGTTGTTGTCGGTGACGAAGTTCATCACGATTCTGTTATAGCTGAAAAAAAAGGTCTTATGCGCAAAAAGAAAGTGCATAGCCCAGTGCAGGGGATTGTCGCAAGAATTGACCATGAAAATGGTATTGTGAGCATTAATATAGATGGTAAAACAGCTCAGGAACATCCGTCATTTTTTAATGGAAAAATTACTTCGTATGATGTTGGTTCGAGTATGCTCGATGTGGAAATAAAAGGTGCTATCGAATTAGAGCATGCTTCAGAAATTACTATGACCGGTGGGGGAGAACTTTATTTTATGAACGATGAGCAGGACTATTTTCAGATAAATGAGTCAGACGTACAGGGAAAGCATGTCGTTATGAATATAGCAAAACCGCAAGTTATTACTAAACTGGAGGCATTGTCTGCAGATGGTGTTATAGCATTGGAAGGGGAAGTTTCAAATTCGTTTCCTGTTATTTTATTATCGGAAGGTTCGCTCAAAAAACTACTCTCGCGAAAATATACATATGTTGTTTATTCTTCACACTCCAACAACATAATGGCATATAATAGTTAATTCAGTATGGAAGAACAAACACCTAAGACAAAAAAACCGATTAAACAACATCTTTCAAATATCGTTATCCTGCTCTGCGGTGCAATAGTTGTTTTCTTACTTGGAAAGAATGTCGGTGAGCATAAAATAAACATACGCACCACACCGAATTCTCAGATTAAAATCAGCAATCTCAACGAGGGAAACAAGGAGCACATCGATTTTAGCCTCTTCTGGCAAACATGGAATGCAATCGAGGAAAACTACATCGATCGGGCAAAAATTAAGCCAAAGGATCTTTATTACGGCGCAATTAAGGGAATGGTGGCATCGCTCGGCGACTCATATACGTATTTTCTGACACCGAATGAATACAAGGAAAGTAAAGATGAACTTAAGGGAACTTTTGAGGGAATTGGTGCAGAATTAGGTTTAAAGCAAGGGCAAATTGTCATTGTCACACCACTCGAGGATTCACCAGCGAAAAAAGCTGGTCTTCTTTCCGGAGATATTATTACAAAAGTCGATGGCAAAAAAACTGATAATTGGTCTCTTCAAGAGGCTGTGAATAAGATTCGAGGACCTCGGGGTAAAAAGGTTGTACTTACCGTATTCCGTCCCTCACTTCAGGATGAAAAGGAAATCAGTGTTACTCGTGACAAAATCAATGTCAAGTTTGTTGAAATAAAGTATGAAGGTGACATCGCTATTGTTAAACTTTCTCGCTTCGGTGACGATACTGTCCCATTGTGGAATCAGGCTGTTGACCAGATTGATGAAAAGTGGAAAAAAGGAACAATCAAAGGAATGGTTCTTGATTTGCGAGGTAATCCAGGTGGATTCTTGGATGGGGCTATTTATATTTCATCTGAATTCCTTCATAAAGATGATGTCGTTGTTAAGCAGGAGTATGCTGATAAAACACAGGATATATATCGATCAGAACGGGACGGGCGTCTTATTGGAATTCCGCTTGCAATACTTATTGATGGAGGTTCGGCATCTGCATCAGAAATCGTTGCTGGAGCAATGAGAGATAACAAAAAAGCAACGCTCGTTGGGGAAAAATCATTTGGGAAGGGCACTGTTCAACAGGTATTCGACTTATCTGGAGACGCTGGAGTGCATATAACAATTTCCCGTTGGGTACTTCCAAATGGTGACTGGATACATGAGAAGGGAGTCAAACCAAATATCGAAGTTGAAAACGAAAGTGATACAGAAAATACTCTTACCAGAGACACTGACAAGCAGCTCGACAAGGCTTTAGAAGTTCTGCAAAAATAATATGAAAAAAACACTTATTATTCTGCTCATATTAGTAGCAGCTCTCGTTATTGGACAACAAAAAGGTTTAATTGTTCTTCCAATTGATAAAGTACAGGACCAAGGAGCTGCAAAGAAGAAAAATGACGTCAAGGCTGTAGTCAAACAGCCGATACAATTGAATAACTATGAAGATACAATAACATCAATCATTCAAAAATCGCTACCATCGGTTGTCACGATTAAAGTTTCAAAAACCACACAAAGTCCAAGTTCAATTATTTTTGATCCGTTTGATTCTTCATCCCCATTTAAGAAGGTTCCTGGAAAGACTCAGGAAATCGAAGGCAATATCGGCAGTGGGTTTGTAATCTCCAAAGATGGCTATATTGTGACCAATAAACATGTTGTCGCCGATACTGAAGCTCACTTCAAAGTTATTACTAATGATGGAAAACAGCACGATGTTACAAAAATTTCTCGTGATCCATTAAATGATCTTGCTATTGTAAAAATCGAGGCCAGCGAACTCAGGCCGCTCAAGCTTGCCGACTCAGATAATATTAAACTTGGCCAGACTGTTATAGCTATTGGTACACCACTGGGTCAATTCACAAACACCGTCACTACCGGAATTATTTCCGGATTAGGTAGAGGTATTGTTGCTAATACAGACCTAGAAGGTTCAGTTGAAAGGCTTGATAATGTTATCCAAACAGATGCGGCAATAAACCCGGGAAATTCTGGTGGCCCATTGATTAGCTCAGATGGATTAGTTGTTGGGGTTAATACGGCAATTTCGAGTTCCGGCCAAAATATAGGATTCGCAATTCCTTCAAATGTTGTGTCTGATCTTATTAGTAATTTTGATAGTACAACAAGTCAGATTCAAAGACCATTCCTCGGTGTTCGCTATCAGGCAATAACCAAACAAGCTGCTATTCTTAATGATGTTCCACAAGGCGTGTTTGTGATCGATCTAATAAAAGACTCACCCGCAGAAAAAGCAGGTATTCTCAAAGGGGATATCATCACTGAATATAATGGTACGAAAATTAATGGGGAAACCGATACGCTTCAAAAAATGCTATCGCAATCAAAGATTGGCTCCACAGTCATAATAACTGTTTGGCGTGATGGCAAAACACTTACCAAATCGGTTAAGCTTGAAGTATTTGATCAATAATCATAATCGCGTAAAAAATGAACGTCTATAATTTTAGTGATATCCATCAACATGTTTCTCGCATCCTTGATAAATCGGATCGTGTATTTCTAGAAGGTTTGCGAAAGGATAATATTATCTCTTCAAAACTCGATATTAATGCATATGCAGACATCGTATCTGAATATGATAGAAGGATAGAGGATATTCTTGTTGACGAATTAGCAAAAGTATATCCAGAGATCGGATTTATCACTGAAGAAGCAACGGATAGAAATAAAAAAAAATGGAACTGGATCATTGACCCAATCGATGGCACATTTAATTTCGTTCATGGTGTGCAAACATGTGGGACATCAATTTCTTTATGGCACGAAAATGATCCATATTATGGTGTTATGTCTTTTCCGGCAATGACCGAACGGGCTCATGCCATAAAAGGAGAGGGGATATATTCAAATAATGTTCGCCTTCCATCACAACATACTCGAATCACACCGATGCCGTCGCCTTTATTCTCATCACTTGCGCAAATGGAAAACCTTTTAACCATGTTTCAGGAAATAGCACGACTCGTTTCATATCCCCGCACATTTGCCTCAAGTGTCTATCATATCTATCTCACGACGACTCATAAGGCAGATTTAACCGTGATCGTTAATAATGAAATTTGGGATATTGCAAATGCTGAACTTTTTGCACATGAGGCTGGTTTATACATTGAGTACCCATGGATTAAGCCGGACGTGCATGATGTACGTCGCGAATACGACCAAGCAGTCATTCTTGGTGAGGAAGAACTGGTTAAAAAAATCTCAGAACGATTTAAACAACTCTATTCGAATAGTAGGGATTTAATCTAATCTACATAAAGCCTTACCAACCTGAGTCGTCATCATCTCAGGTCATTCTGTTATAATTATCTTCATGTCATCTGACCAGAATATGCAACCACTTAAAGGTTTTCGGGATTTTATGGGACCAGAAGCTCGTAAAAGGAACTGGCTCATATCTCGTATTCGTGCTGTTTTCGAACGGTTTGGTTTTGAACCGCTTGAAACACCTACACTTGAGTACGAATCACTCCTTATGGGTAAATATGGAGCAGAAGCCGAAAAATTAATTTATCGATTTGAGGATAATGGGGAGCGTCGAGTTGCAATGAGATATGATCAGACCGTTCCTATGGCCCGTGTAATAGCAACACATCAAAATGATATTGCAGTACCGTATAAAAGATATCAAATACAAAATGTCTGGAGGGCCGATAAACCTCAAAAGGGGAGATATCGTGAATTTCTCCAGTGCGATGCTGATATTATCGGTTCATCATCAAGCATTTCAGATGCTGAAATCCTCGCTGTTTATTATGCAATCTTTCAGGAAATTGGTATTTCATCACTGAAACTTAAAATAAATGATCGAACTCAGCTTATTGAGAGTATCAAACAGGGTGGAGTGCCTGAAGATAAAATTTTTTCTGTCATTCAGACGATCGACAAACTCGATAAAAAATCAGCGGATGATGTTGCCGAGGAATTGGATGAAAAAGGAATTGCTCAAAGTAGAGAGCTTATACAATCCCTTCAGCAACTACAACCCACAGATCAACTACAAACTATCATAAACGCTGCTACTCGGCTCGGTGTGCCTGAGAATGTTTTTGAATTCACACCAACGCTTGCAAGAGGTTTAGATTATTATACCGGCATGATTTTCGAAGGCATTGTCCCTGAGTACACAGCGGGATCTGTTGGAGGCGGTGGAAGATATGATAAACTTATCGGCAATTTGGTAAATATTGATATGCCTGCAGTTGGTTTTGGACTGGGATTCGATCGTACCTTGGAGGCGGCAGAAGAACTTGGAAAAATCCCATCAAATATTGGCTCTTCTCAGGTTCTCGTTACGATCTTTGATGAGCAACTTATTGAAAAATCACTTCAGATTACTTCTTTGCTACGAAATAATAACATTAATACTGAATGCTACACTGATTTTACATCGAAAATTGACAAGCAGCTTAAATACGCAGATAGAAAAAAGATTCAGTATGTAGTTATTATTGGACCGGAAGAAGCTGAGAATAATAATGCCGTTCTGAAGAACATGCAAACAGGAGAGCAGGAAACAATTTCTATTGACCAACTTGTTAGCCGTATTTCCTAATAATTATGCTCAACATAAATCCGAATACTGCAATTATTGAGGTGAATCCAGGCGTCGGCGGTGACGAGTCTAAAATCTGGATGCAGGACTTATTGAACTCTTACATACGGTATGCTCAACGACAAGGGTATGCGGTTGAAAATCTTGATGAAAACTCAATAAAAGTAAAAGGGGATAATATTTTTTACAAGTTTGAGAAGGAAACAGGGGTTCATAGGGTGCAACGCATACCTAAAACAGAAAAAAGGGGAAGAGTCCATACATCAACAGCGGTTGTTCTTGTGATGCCAAATATTATCCAAACCCATGCAAATCAAATTCCTCCACATGAACTTGAGTGGCAGTTTTATCGTTCCGGGGGGTCTGGAGGTCAGAATGTAAATAAAGTCAATACAGCAGTCCGCCTCATTCATAAACCAACAGGCATTACTGTTACCTGCTCGCAAGAAAGAACACAACAAGCAAACCGACAAATAGCCATGCAGCTTCTCCTTGGAAAACTATATCAACGCGATGAAGAAAAAAGACAAGGATTGCATGATTCGTTTGTTGAGGACAAAGGAACAGGGCTCCGTGCTGAAAAAATTCGCACGTATAATTTCCCACAAAATCGTTTAACTGATCATAGAACAGGAATGACTGTTCATAGTCTTTCGCAGATTATTGATAAAGGTGAATGGGAACGAATATTTACTTCCTAGTTGTAACTTTGCCAGGCTGTGCTATAATTGTAATCTATGAAAAAAGGGATTCATCCAACAATGCATCCGGTAGTTTTTGTTGATGGTCAACATCAAATAATCACAAAGTCTACCAGAACATCAGAGAAAACCATTGATATTGATGGTGTGATGCATTATGTCATTTCAATTGACGTGAGTTCCTATACACATCCACTTTATACTGGTGAGAAACGATTTGTTGATACTCTTGGACAAGTTGGCCGATTCCAGGAAAAGCAAAAGAAAGCAGAAGCATTCAGAAAGAGTCTTATTCAAAAGAAAGGCACAACTGAAGTTAGAAAACAAGAAAAAGCTAAATCACTCAAAGATCTCCTCTTAGAAGTCTAAAAACTCAATATGGTAACAGAATCTGACACAGTAAATGGTCAGGCTATTAACCTCAACGACCTTGCAACATGGCAAAATGCTGAGCCGGAAAATAGAGCCGCTATATGTATGCAATTAGGGTTCTTGCCTAGCGGGGAGGCTCTGGCAGTATTAGGTGGATTCATTGATAAAGCCCTTACTCGAGAAGATGGACGAGAAATCAATCCTGGTTTAGCAATCTATTATTCCAGGTTTGCTCAGCAGGAACTTGGAGCTGTTGAACCCCCACTACCACGAGTCTCCTAACAAAGACTCAAATAAGCCCTCCTCAGCTTGCTTTTAGCACCCGTTTTAGGTATACTTTTAACCTATGGTTGCTTCACAAAACAATGATTATTCTGGAGATTCAATTAAAGTCCTCGAAGGTTTAGAGCCCGTCAGAAAGCGCCCTGCAATGTATATTGGATCGACATCACTCGAAGGTGTCTATCATTGTCTTGCTGAGATTGTTGATAATGGTATTGATGAGGCATTAGCGGGTTTCGCGAGTAATGTTAACATCACCCTTGAAGAAAATGGATATATTACCGTTCTCGATGATGGACGAGGCATACCAGTCGACATTAACCCAAAATATGGTATTTCTGCTTTAGAACTGGTTTTTACGAAACTCCATGCAGGTGGAAAATTCGATGGTAAAACATACAAAATTTCAGGTGGTTTACATGGTGTTGGTGCAAGCTGTGTCAATGCTCTTGCAACACACCTTATTGCAGAAGTAAAACGTGGAGATAAAATTTACCGACAAGAATATAAAATCGGAACACCACAAGGGCCATTACAAGAAGTATCTGAATCAAAACTAGGACTAATATCTGAGTCAGGAACCGCAATATCGTGGCTTCCTGATGCAACAATATTCACTCAAGGAATCGAACTTACATTTAAAGAAGTCAAAAGAAGAGTTAAAGATCGCGCATACCTCATTCCATCAGTCATGTTTACCATTGACGATAAAAAAGGTGATAATAATTGCGCTTTTTATTTTGATGGTGGTATTTTGTCACTCCTGCGTGATCTCAACCTTAACAAGCATATCCTTCATGACCCACTGTACTACAAGTCACAGGTTGATGATGTTGAGCTCGAGGTTGCTCTGCAATATAACGACGGTGTCTCAGAAAACGTTATGTCGTTCGTTAACGTTATTAATACTAAGGAAGGCGGCACTCACTTGACTGGTTTTAAGGCTGCTTTGACCCGCTCTGTAAATGCGTATGGAAAAAATGAAGGACTGATAAAGGACTCCTCATTGAGCGGAGATGATACCCGCGAGGGGTTAACAGCGGTAGTTTACCTTAAAATGCCATCAGCCAATCTTCAATTTGAAGGACAAACAAAGACAAAATTAGGAAATCCTGAGATCCAAAGCATGGTTCAACAGGAAATGAATAAATTTTTTGATCAATCGTTTGAGGAAAATCCAAAAGCAGCAAAAGAAATTATCGGAAAAATTCTTTTAGCACAAAAGGCACGACTTGCAGCAAAAGCAGCTAAAGATGCCGTTCTACGAAAAGGTGCTCTTGATGGAGCTTCACTTCCAGGAAAACTAGCTGATTGTCAGGAAAGAGACCCCTCAAAATCAGAATTATTCATCGTTGAGGGAGATTCGGCAGGTGGATCTGCAAAACAAGGACGTGATCGACGTTTTCAGGCAATCCTCCCACTCCGTGGAAAAATTCTTAATAGCGAAAAAGCGTATTTAGATAAAGTACTCAACTTCCGTGAAATTAAGGATCTTGTTATTGCGCTTGGCATGGGAATAGGCGATACGGTTGATTACAAAAGACTTCGTTATCATAAAATCTGTATTATGACCGATGCAGATGTTGATGGTGAGCATATTATGACCTTGATCCTAACATTCTTCTTTAGACATTTGCGATCAGTTATAGAAAATGGTCACCTATATATTGCTCAACCACCTTTATATAAAGTAAAGATTGGCACTAAACAATGGTATGCATACAACGACGAAGAAAAGGAAAAAATTCTCAAAGAATTCCAAACAGCAGACGCGAAGGTAAATATCCAAAGGTATAAGGGTCTTGGAGAAATGAATCCCGATCAATTATTTGATACCACTATGGACCCAACGAAAAGACTGATGAAACAGGTTCACATTGATGATGCAGAAAACGCTGATCAAATTTTCTCAATTCTTATGGGTGATGAAGTGCCACCACGAAGAAAATTTATTCAATCGCATGCACACGATGCACAATTAGACATTTAACATAGGCCAATCCATTATTAGTTTATTTATTAAATATGCATACAACACTAACAGCAGGAGACGTTCCTGATAAAATGAACGCTCTTATAGAAATCTCGCAAGGTTCGAGCGTTAAGTATGAAATGGATAAGGAAACTGGATTTCTCTTTGTTGATCGTTTTACACATGGAGCAATGTTTTATCCGTTTAATTACGGATATATTCCTGGTACATCAGCCGAAGATGGAGATGCGCTTGATATATTAGTCATTTCAACATATGCTGTGCAACCTGGAACTGTTATTCCTTCTCGCGCTATCGGCATGCTAGAAATGGAGGACGAAGCAGGTATTGACACGAAAATAATAGCCGTACCGCATCATAAAGTTGATCCATTTTATAAGGAAGTTCAGGATATTTCCGATCTTCCGGAAATGGTAAAAGCCAAAATTAAAAACTTTTTTGATCGTTACAAAGATCTTGAAGAGGGAAAATGGGTAAAAACCAAAGATTTTCTATCAAAAGATAAGGCTATTGAAGCCATTAAGGCAGCAATGAAGTAAAACAAAAAAAATTATTCTTATGGAAGAAGAAACAGACGACACAATCGAACAAACAGATGAAACAGAGCTGGTAGAAGAAGCTGAAGAATCTGAAAGCGAATCAGAAGTACAGTCAGAAGCCGTTGAAACGAGCATGGTTCAACAGGGTAGCTTTGACGGTACTAATGATGATCCTAATGTTCTTGTAGCTCCAATTACTGGAGAAATGAAGCGATCGTATTTGAATTATGCGATGTCTGTTATTGTGGCTCGAGCTCTTCCGGATATTCGTGACGGTCTAAAGCCTGTTCATCGAAGAATATTATATTCAATGCATCGCCTTGGCTTAAATCATAAAGCTAAGTTCTCAAAATCAGCTACTGTAGTCGGTGATGTGCTGGGTAAGTACCATCCACACGGTGATTCAGCACTCTATATGTCGCTTGTCAGAATGGGTCAAGATTTTTCAATGAGATATCCACTCATCTGGGGCCAGGGAAACTTCGGTTCTATTGATGGCGATATGCCTGCAGCAATGAGGTACACCGAAGCAAAGATGACGGCAATTGCCGATGAAATGCTTGTTGATATTGACAAAGACACAGTTGGATGGAGAGATAACTTTGATGGAAGACTGCAAGAACCTATTTGCCTTCCAGCAAAACTACCTAACCTTCTATTGATGGGCTCTGAAGGTATTGCAGTTGGTATGGCAACAAAGATACCTCCTCATAATCTAACAGAAGTGATTGATGCAGTAGTCCATATGATCTCTGGTGTTACTGAGGTAAAAGAGCAGGAAACATCAAAAGACGGCAGTGATGAACATGAAGATGCTGAACACATTATCTCTTACGATTCACCTTTGGAAGATAAACCTGTCAAACAAAAAATCCAATTTAACACACCCGTTTCAGAATTAATTGAGCACGTACAAGGGCCTGATTTCCCAACAGCAGGTAATATTTATGGAGCAGAACAGATCAAACAAGCATATGCAACGGGTAAAGGAAAAATCCTAGTCAGAGGAACAGTTAACCGAGAAGAAAGTAAGGGCGGAAAAGAATCAATTGTCATCACCGAAATTCCATATCAAGTAAACAAAGCAAATCTTGTAAAGAAAATTGCTGATTTAGTACATGAGAAAAAAATCATTGGTATTAGTGACTTACGAGATGAATCGGATCGTGATGGTATGCGGGTAGTTGTCGAGCTGAAACGCGACGCTATTTACAAGAAAATACTTAACAATCTCTATAAATATACTGATCTTCAAACAAGCTTCCCAATAAATATGGTAGCTTTGATTGATAACAGGCCTCAAACAGTATCTCTTAAAACAATTCTTGAGCAATATTTACGACATAGGGTAGATGTTATTGCAAAGCGCTCCTTATTTGATCTGAATAAAGCTAAATTACGAGCTCATATATTAGAGGGGCTCCTCAAAGCCTTAAACCACATTGATGAAATTGTCGAAATTATTAAAAAAGCTAAAGATGAAGCAGATGCAAAGCAAAAATTGATAAAAACTTTTGAATTTTCAGAACTTCAAGCACAAGCAATACTTGATATGCAGCTCAAGCGCCTTACAGGACTTGAGAGACAAAAGATCGAAGACGAACTTAAGGCTTTACGAGAGCAAATTGCATACTTAGAGGGTATTTTAAGTGATGTGTTTAAAATTTTGGACATTATCAAAACCGAACTTGCGGAATTAAGAGAAAAATTCGGTGATGAACGATTAACAAAAGTATTCAAATATGAGCCGGGCAAATTTACTGATGAACAGCTTATCGAAAACAAAGAAGTTATTGTTACTCTTACCAAAGCTGGATATATTAAAACAGTCCCAAGAAATACATTTAAGGAACAAAAACGCGGAGGGAAGGGAGTTTCCGGTATGACAACAAAAGATGAGGACAATGTTGCACTTATTCAAACAGCGCAAACTCATGATTCAATTTTATTCTTCTCAAATGCAGGAAAAGTATATCAGACACGAGTGTGGGAAATTCCTCAAGGCAGCCGAACATCAAAAGGTAAAGCGCTCGTTAATGTTATTGCGATGCAGCCTGATGAAAAGGTGACATCAATTCTTACATATAATCAGGAAAGTACTGAAAATGATACAACCAGTATTTTTATGTGTACAAAATTAGGCACAGTTAAGAGAACTGAATTGAAACTTTTCCAAAATATCAAATCAAATGGAATCATTGCCATTAAATTGACGACTGGTGACGAACTTTTATGGACCAAAATGACCAGCGAAAACGAACACGTCGTGCTTGCATCACATAATGGAAAGGCAATTAACTTCACAGTTACTGATGTCCGCCCAACAGGGCGATCGAGTCAGGGAGTTATGGGAATCCGCCTTGATAAGAACGATTCAATTTCTTCAATGGATGTATACAATCGTAAAGAAGATCTTAGTTTGCTCGTCTTAACTGAAAATGGTATTGGCAAGCAAACAAAAATAAATCTTTTTCCCTCACAAAAAAGAGGCGGTAAGGGAGTAAAAATAGCGAATATCGATTCCCGAACAGGACAAATTGCATTCTCAAGCATTGTTAATCAGGACAAAGAAACATTAGTTATTACATCTCGACAGGGACAGGTTGTGAAAATTCCTCTTAAGGGCCTACCACAGCTTTCACGGACTGCAAAGGGTGTGATCCTTATGAGGTTTGGAAAGGATCAGGATGATGCCGTTGCAGGGGCTACCTTTTTATGATCATTGACGGAAAAACTCTCGCAAACAAAATTCTTGATTATCTCAAGGAGGAAATCGAGTCTGGTGTGCAACAGGGTGCACCAAAGCCTCGTTTGGTCATTTTTTCAGTAAAGCCAACTCCAGAGACTGAGTCATTCATGCGTAATAAGAAACGCGCCGCTGAATATATTGGTGCAGATTTCGAACTTGAGCTCTATCCTCAAAATCCTCGATTTGAATCATTCGCAAAAAAAATATCTGCAATGGCTCATCGTAGCGACGTTAACGGAATAATTATTCAGGAGCCTTTACCATCCTCACTGACAACTGTTACAATTTTTGATTATATTCCGATTGAAAAGGAAATCGAAGGCTTTAAGAAAAAGTCGCCATTTGACTATCCGATTGGTCTTGCTGTACTAACTGCAATTAAGCAAGCATACGGTCAAGGAGATATGTCGCATATAGAAAATATTATGATAGATGCAGCTCGTGATATTGTCTTCTTTAAAAATGTAACAAAGCGAAAAAAGGTAGTTCTTCTCGGAAGGGGAAAAACAGGTGGCGCTCCAATAGGCGAATCGTTGCGCAAAGTTAAAATGGGCCATATCAACCTGAATAGTCAGACAAAAAATATTTCTACATCATTTATTCAACAGGCAGACATTATTATTACAGCAGTTGGTAAGGAAGTCATTACACCAGATATGATCAAACCAGGTGCAGTGCTTATCAGTGTTGGAATGAGAAAAGTTAATGGCATATGGAGAGGTGATTATGACACAAAGACCATTGATTCAAAAGCTCTTGCATACACGCCAACTCCCGGCGGAATAGGACCTCTAAACGTTGCATATCTCATGAGCAATCTTGTTCAAGCTTGGAAAATGCAGCACAAACTTGCTTAAGTCTTTAATTACCACATATTCCTTCTGCCCATAACCCTCGCTTATTTTCTTCAGCTTTCCTTTGTGCATCTTTGAATTCATTGGAGAATTTATACGGCTCATCATAGGTATATTCATAGGCATATCCCTCAGTAATCATTTGCAGATTAACATTTGTGCCATTTTCAAGGAATACATATCTCAGTAATCGCCCATATTTATCACGATCGCCTTGTGTCGGATCACTCATAAGCGATATATTACGATTTTCTAATATAGCACGCAGTTTTTGGGATGCTTCCTTACCAAAGCATTCCACAGGCTTATTCGGGTGAACTGTTTCTGGCGAATCAATGCCAATAAGGCGAACTGTTTTTTTCAACATAGCACCCGATTTATCATTAAATTCAACCCCGATTGTATCTCCATCAACAACTTTAATAACTAAAGCCTTCTGAACAACTCCTACATCTTGATTCTTGCTCTGGTCGTTCGATTTTGATAAAACATTTCCTTTTGCACTCCGTGAAGGTATTTTTTTGTCTGTAGTGCTTATATTACTGAGAGTTGATAGGGCAGTGATTAATCCCACCAATATGATACTAATCAGAACACTCGATGTTTTTGACATTCGAAATTTAAGATTCATGAGTATTGCTTAATCCTCTCGTTTAAAAAGTTTAAGAAAAACATCCTTCGGCACTTCAACACTCCCAATTTGCTTCATTTTCTTCTTTCCCTCTTTTTGCTTTTTAAGCAATTTATCTTTTCGAGTTCGATCACCACCATATAACTTTGCGGTAACATCCTTCCTAAATGGAGCTATACGAGAGCTTGCAATAATTTTTCCCTTATATCGTGCCTGTATCTTAACCTCAAAGTTTTGTCTGGGGATAAGTTCTTTTAATTTATCAGTCAATTCACGACCTCGCTGATACGCTCTCTCGTGAACGACATATTCTGAAAATTCCTCAATTACTTCTAAGTTAAGCATGAGTTCGAGCTTATCAACATCGACATTACGATATTCTTTAAATTCCCATTGCAATGTTGCATACCCAGATGTTACGGTTTTCAATCTATCGAAAAAATATGTAATAAGTTCTGATAAAGGTAACTCGTAAACGAGGATTGTTTGCGATTTATTATCCATGGTAATAAATGTACCTCGTGATTCCTCACATAATCTCATTACAGCACCAGTATATGTTTGTGGCGTTACAACAGTTACTTCAACAATTGGTTCCTGAAATTTCATTTTGTCTGAAGGATTATTGATTTCAAGATACTCAACCGTTGGCGCCGTTAAAACAACGCTCATATCAAACTCCCGTTCAAGACGCTGATGAACAACATCTGCATGTAATAAACCGAGGAAGCCTACTCTAAAGCCTGATCCTAAAGCCTTACTATATATTGCCTCATACTGAAGTGCAGAATCATTCAGCATTAATTTATCGAGTGCTGTCTTAAGGTCCAAATATTCATCGGGATCGGTAGGGAAAAGCGAACTAAATACCATTGGCTTTACTTTTTTGTAGCCTTCGATAGGCTGCTGATTACTTTTGTCTTGAATGAGTGTGTCACCAACTTGAACTTGATGAATGTCCTTTAACTTTGTTACGACGTATCCAATTTCACCAGATTCAAGTGACTCTTTTGGGGAAAGGTCGGGTGTAAAAATACCAACTTCTTCAGCTTGAAAAATAGTATGAGTTGCAAATAGTTTCAATTTGCTATTCGGGCGGATTGTTCCATTAAAAACTCTTATAAAGGCAATAACGCCCTGATATGTGTCATAATATGAATCAAAAATAAGAGCCCTCGAATCGGATGAGATTTCAAATGACTCCTTTATAGACGGAGCAGGTATCTTTTCAATAGCTCTATGCAGCAACTCTTCAACACCGTGCCCTGTCTTGGCTGATATTTCAAAAATGTCTTCCTCGAGGATTCCAAGGAATTGTGCAACATCCTTTTTTGTCTGTTCGACTTGGGCATTCGGCATGTCAATCTTATTCACCGCCGGGATAATAACTAAATCTTGTTCTAATGCTTTATATGTATGTGCAATTGTTTGAGCCTGAATTCCCTGAGTTGAATCCACAAGCAAAATGACTCCCTCCACACAAGCCAAAGTCCTTTCAACCTCATATGAAAAATCTACATGACCTGGGGTATCAATGAGGTTAAGAACATAATCTTCACCATTATATGAGTAGCTCATACGAACTGGTGCTAGCTTAATCGTAATACCCCTTTCCCGGGAAATAGGATTTTTATCGAGAAGTTGCTCTTCATGTTTATCTTTGTCAACAAGGCCAGTCAATTCTAAAAATCGATCGGCAAGCGTTGATTTACCATGATCAACATGTGCAATAATGGCGAAGTTTCGGATCTTTCTCATCGTGTAATTATACTATTGAGCGTCATGAAAGGGAACAGGAGAAGGGAATAATGCAAAGGGTCATTTCCTCTTATAAATTCTTATCACCGGGTGGTCAAAAACAGTCCATGTTTCTTCTGCGTGCTCATCTGGAAATACGAAAATATTTTTTCCGAACAACGAAATAGTTGGATATGATGTAAACTCTGCAATCTGTTTGTATGACGAATTTGAAGCGAATAGATTTCTATAATAAACATTAAGTGCTGGATACATTTCCTCAAGCCTGTCACATCTTGCGGAATCAAAACTCAATGTATCATCAAATCGTTGTCTCCATGATAATGGGCCTATACATGTATGATTTGTGAATAAGCGGCGCGAAGGAATAAATACATAGTCTGCGCTCGTTTCAAAGTTTTTTAAATCATCCTGTAGTTTTGTGTCTTCGTCAAGATGATAAAAATCAAACGAAATAATATTGAAGGAAGGTTTTGGCCCAGCGCTAAGGTTTGATTGCATGGGAATATCAACAACGTTTGCCGTTTCAGACAAAATTTTTGATCCTTCTGGGATATTCGTGTAAATCCATTCTGATGCTCTGAATCGAACATCAGGTTGCTGATAAATATGAATATATGCGATACCTGGAATACAGACAATTAATACCATCAGGGCGTAGATTGATAGTTTTTGCATATATTTAAGAGGAGCAAAGAAATCATTACAAAATTCGATGAGCATAACTAATGCAAACAGTGACATGATCGGAAATATCGGAGCCTCAAATCGAGTCCATTTAGCATAGAGAAAAGCCGTTGGGACAAGAAAAATAAAAAATGCAATTCGCAGGATATTGAGCGATTTTTTCTTCCAGGAGAGTACAAATATTCCACATACTGCTAGGATGAATTGCACAACTCCCAAAATATAAGGGAAAACCTTGAATGTCTGAAAAACAAATGGTACTGTAAACTCAAACTGTCTTGTATAGAACGCTTTATATGTCCCTCTGCCAACACCGGTTTCATAACTCATTGATCCCATAAAATCCTTCCACTGAAGCACGCTCTGTGGTGAAAATGCTATTCCAATAAGAATAGCAACGGCACACATAACAAAACTCCAAAACAGTTTTTTTCTTATTTTGAGATGACTGCTTAAAAGAGCAATGATTGGTAAGCCGAAAAATACGAGTGATGATATTTTTACTGCAAGCGAAACTCCAAGTAAAACTCCGGTGAATAGGATAAGTTTTATATTTTCCTTCTTATCCTTCTTAATATGTGAAAGCCTGAGTGAATAGTAAATAAGTGTAGAGTAGAGAAGCATCAAAACAGATTCTGTTGTTCCGAAATGCGAAAATTGTATAAAGTATGGAGAAAAAGCAAGAATCGGTAAACCAATCAAGAGCATATCTGCAAATTTTTTGTCTTTTCGAATTTTCTCTGCATAAATGACCTGTACTATTTTGTGTAAAACAAAAACATTAATAAGCGATGATATTGCCGAAATAAATCGCAGTGCCATTGTTGCTGTAACAAAGCTGATAGTATCACTTAACCTTCCATACATAAACATCCAAACCTTTGAAAGTGCATAGGCTCCGTATATTGTTGGCTGACCATATGCAAAAAAGTTCGGATTGAAACAGGTTTTTAACCAGGTTGTTGACAGTGAAAAATCAGAAGTATTACAGGTAAGCTGAATAATAGATAATGTAATATTCCTTTCATCTGGGTGCATAGGATAGGGTAGACCCCAATCCAAACCAATAAATCGACTGTATACTAAAAGTCCGATAAAGGCTACGATCAATATCTTTCTCATATAATAATTATAGATGATACAATCATAACATTATGAAAGCACACTTTGAGCGGATGAGCAAAAATAAATTCGTTCAAGGAGGTGCAATCCTGACAGCCTCTCATTACACTGCAAGCTTTCTTAATTATTTGTTTAATTCCTTATCAGCAAAAGCGCTCGGACCGGACGGCTACAGTGAAATCGCAGCGCTTTTCGCATATGTCAGTATTTTGAGTATTCCAACAATCGTCATTACGACAATTATAATTAGAAGGCTGGGACAAGCTGGTGAACATCGTAATACTGTTGGGAAAGAATTTGAGCAATGGTTCTGGCAACAATCAAAAAGGGTAATTATTTTTGTGCCTTTTCTCTACCTACTCGTACTTTTTTTGCCATCAGTGACTAATTTAACCTCCTTATCAATCGTGACACTTATAACACTCCTCGTATTAAATCTTGTTTCAGTCATATACATATCGTTATTACAAGGATTGCATTTATTTGTGAAGTTTTCAATTGCAACACTCCTGATTGTTGGATTTAAATTTATCGGAGCTCTTGCGGCATATGCCGGAATCGGCTCACTTCCAATAATCTATCTTTTCGTTCTTATTGGTACGGCATCACCATTATTATTCGGTAAATGGTCGCTCGCTCAGATAAAGCCATCAGCTCACACGTATTCATTTAAGAAAAAAGTTAGATCTATTATCTTTCAGAGAAACATCATTATTACAGCAATTTCACTTATAAGCATATCAATCGTCGGGAATCTCGATATTATCCTTGCAAAAAAAATGTTCGATGGATATAACGCGGGTCTATACAGTGCGTGGAGTTTGTTTTCAAAAATTATTCTTTATTTCATCGGTCCTATTAATATGATTTCACTGATATTCTTTTCTGCAAAGGAGAATAGGCGACATCGTAAGAAAACTATGCTGGTCATTCTCGGATTATTTATTGTTGTTGGCATAGTTTTATATTCATGTTATGTGCTTTTCGGTAATACACTTATCACAATTATTTTCAATAGTGACTATGCATCCATTCAACCATTACTTGGATTGGCCGCTATATTTGGATTCTTGTACACGTATATCACCCTCATAAACAATTATTTTCTATCCCAGAACAGTACGTCGTCACTCATTGTAGCAATCAGCGTCCCTTTTTATATTGGTCTGTTGCTGTTATTTGGAACAAATATGAATTCGTTCATTGCAATCAATATCGGGGTTACAGCAACAATGTGCACGCTCTATTTCATTTCCTTTTTGCGCAGTTAATTTGCTACAATAGGCTACAATGGCAGCTAAAAACAAAGGTCATTTTCTGAGCCTTATTGTTCCTTCATACAAACAGGAGCACAGTATCGTCCAAAATGTACAACAGTTAAAAAATGTCCTTGATACTATCCGATACGATTATGAAATAATCATCGTTATTGATGGGGAAGTCGATAATACGTTTAAAATTCTTAAGAAAGAAAAAATTGATAAAGTAGCACTTATTACATACTCAGAAAATCAAGGAAAAAGCTACGCAATACGAACAGGAATGCATTATGCAAAGGGGGATTACATAATGTTTATTGATGCGGGAATGGAGATTGACCCAAACGGAATATCGATGCTGCTTGAACACATGGAATGGTACGATGCCGATGTTATTGTTGGATCAAAGAGACATCCAGCATCCATAGTGCACTACTCGCCAATAAGAAAATTTCTGAGTTATGGTTATTATTATCTGGTGAGGATACTTTATGACATCAGAATCCATGACACACAAGCTGGAATTAAGGTATTCCGAAAGAAAGTTCTGGAAAAAATATTACCCCGGTTGCTTGAAAAAAAATTTGCAGGTGATCTGGAAATGCTGGTTGTCGCAAAACACTTTGGATTTGATCGGATCTACGAAGCCCCTATAAAACTTGACTATACACTTCAAAAATTAACTTCTGCTGCAACTGTCCGATCCATCATTGGTATATTTCTTGATACATTGGCTATTTTTTACCGAACAAATCTCATTAAATATTACGACGATCCTCATAACAAATATGTTGAGCAAGTCGATCTGAAAATATATACTCCATCTTAGATATGAAAATTTTGTGGATCACGTGGAAAGATAAAAAAAATCCACTTTCCGGAGGGGCGGAAATAATGAATGAAGAACTGGCAAAGCGAGCTGTAGCTGATGGGCACGAGATTATCTTTCTTGTATCCGGATATCCTGGGGGAAAGAAAAAAGAGGTTATTGATGGCTACACTGTTATCCGTACTGGGAGCAGATATACCGTATATATCACTACAGCAATTTATTATCTGAAACATCTAAGAACGTGGCCCGACCTTATCATTGAAGAAATTAATACAATGCCTTTCTTTACAAAGCTCTACACAATGGGGGGGAAACGTAAACTGTTGATTTACCAGCTTGCACGAGAGATCTGGTTTCATGAGCTATCTAAAAAAATGTTCCCGATTAGTTTGCTTGGGTATTTGCTTGAACCATTGTATTTACGCTTTCTCAGTGGAGATGACTGTCTTACAGAATCAAAGAGTACATTGAATGATTTAGCGCTTCATGGCTTTAAGAAGAAAAAAATAAACATTATCCCTGCGGGTTCAAATATCAAACCTATACCACAAATAGACAATGCAGCAAAATATAAAAAATTTACTCTCCTCTCTGTTGGTTCAATCAGGAGTATGAAACAAACACTTCATCAAGTAAAAGCATTTGAAAAAGTAAAATCATCCATTCCGGAATGTACTATGATTATTGCGGGCAGCATATCAACACCGTATGGACAAGAGGTGATGTCGTATATTGAGAAAAGTCCATTCAAAAATGACATCATTTACAAAGGATCAGTAACTCAGGCTGAAAAGCAGGAACTTATGCGGAAATCTCATCTCATTTTAGTATCCTCGATTAAAGAAGGATGGGGACTTATCATAACTGAAGCAAATAGTCAGGGTACACCAGCAGTTGCTTATAATGTTGATGGCCTTCGAGATGCTGTTATGGATATGAAAACAGGTCTACTTACAAAAGAAAATACACCTGAGGCGCTTGCAGAACACGTTATTTCATTATTTAATAATAAGGAGCTCTACCTTCAGCTCCAAAAAAACGCGTATGACTGGAGTAGAACATTGACGTTTGATAACAGCTACGATGTATTTAAAAAGGTGATTAGTCGTTAAGGTGTTCTTTCTTGAATGTTTGCTGAATTTCCTTGAAATTTGTTTTTCCTGATTCTTTCTTATGTTTAACAAATTCGATAATTGGAGGTAACAGTGAAATGCCAATAATGGTAAAGATTGCAATTTCAAAATTATTTTTAACGATCGGAAGGCCTCCTAAGAAATATCCAGCAAAGGTTAGAAGAGAAACCCAAAGTACAGCGCCTATAATATTGTATGAAAGGAATGTATTGTAGTGCATGTTACCCATACCGGCAACGAAAGGTGCGAATGTTCGAATAATAGGAAGGAAGCGTGCCAGAATAATAGTCTTTCCACCATGTTTTTCAAAGAAATCACGAGTTTTTTCTATATGGCTCGGGTTAAATATCCGAGATTTTTTTTGATTAAAAACCCGTGCTCCAAAATGATGACCGATCCAATAATTAACAGTGTCCCCGAGAACAGCTGCGAGCAATAATGAAAAATATACAAACCATATATTCAAAAAACCGCTACCAGCAAGAGTGCCAACAACAAATAATAAAGAATCACCTGGTAGGAAGGGGAAAACAACAAGGCCTGTTTCAGCAAAAATAATAGCAAACAATATTATGTATGTATGTACTCCAAAAAGGTCAATAATACTGACGAGATACTTATCAAGGTGAATAATGAAGTCGAGTGATTTCATCTCAAGAGTATAGCAGATTTAGTTACAAATGAGAATACGATTGCAAATGATCCGTAATTATTTTACTATACACTCAACATGCGGGATTACATTCCATTTGCGCAACCATTATTCGGCGAAGAGGAAAAAAAAGAGATGATGGCAACTCTTGATTCAGGGTGGGCGACACTTGGGCCGCGAACAAAGCAGTTTGAAGATGATTTTGCTCGTTATGTTGGCGCTAAACACGCAATTGGGGTAACATCCTGTACTGCTGCCATCCATCTTGCACTAATAGCTGCCGGAGTTGGGCCTGGCGATGAGGTTATTGTTCCTGTCTTTACCTTTACCGCAAGCGCTAACCCTGTTATCCATGTCGGAGCTAAGCCTATCCTTGTCGATATTGAACCCGATACTTTTAATATTGACCCTTCTGCAGTCGAGAAAAAAATTACCAAAAAAACCAAAGCAATTATTCCTGTGCATTATGGTGGCCAGCCGGTTAATATGGTTAAAATTCGGGCGATTGCTAAAAAACATAACCTTGTTATTATTGAAGATGCGGCGCATGCTGTCGGAACAGTGTATAAAAATAAAATGATTGGCCATAACAGCGATTTTGCGTGCTTCTCATTCCATCCAATAAAAAATATGTCTACAGGTGATGGTGGAATGATAACAACAACAAGTAAACGGGCTGCAGATCATCTCAGTCAGTTGCGTTTACATGGAATGAGCAAAGATGCTTGGAAGCGTCACTCTGCAGCAGGTTCGTGGCGATATGATATTACGGAGCCAGGATTCAAATACAACATGTTCGATATACAGGCTGCTCTGGGAATACAGCAGCTCAAAAAGTTGGAAAAATTTGTTAAAATCCGCCGTGATTACGCCCATATGTACGACACAGCATTCAAATCAATTCCAGAGATAATAACACCATTTGTGAATAAAAATATCCGACATGTTTATAGCCTTTATACAATCAAAGTTAACACGAGTGGTTTAAAGATGAAACGTAATGCAATCGTCGACGAATTGAAAAAGAAAGGCATTGGTGTAAGTGTTTACTTTATTCCATTACATTACTTTACATTCTATAAAAAAATGGGGTATAAAAAGGGCGACTTCCCAGTAGCTGAAAAAGTGTTCGATAGCATTATTTCATTACCGCTCTACCCAAAGATGACAAAGAAGGACGTTGACTATGTCAGTAGTACCTTAATTGATATCATTCAAAAAAACAGGAAAAAGGTATAATATTTCCATGATCTTCAGTGTTACAAAAGACAATTTTGACTCGGATATTTTCGGCTTTCCAACAGCGAAAATTAAACTTGATGATTCTGTAGATTATCAGCTAGATAAGGAAATCATTAGAAAGGAATCGCAGGAACTGCTTCACATACTCGATAAGGAATACGACTATGCGACCATACGCTATCCAGCATCATTGTTCAACATCACGCATGGCTTAGAAGATTCGGGATTTAGGACTGTTGACTTAACAGTGCAATTACATAATCCGCTAACCCTGCTTATTCCGAACTTCAGAAATGATATTACGATAAGAATCGCACAAGAAAAAGATATACCCGAGCTTCAAGACTTAACGCAGGGAATCTTTCACCATAGTCGCTTCTTTAACGACCCACGTATAGCTCCTGATATGGCTCATAAAATATACCGAGAGTGGGTAAAAAATTGTGTCACAAAAAAAGTTGCTTATGAGACGCTTGTGGCTGAGTGCGAAGGGAAGATTTGTGGTTTTATCGGCATGAAGGATAACGGGCATGTGTCTCTCATAGGTGTAGGAGCCGGCTCACAGGGAAAAGGAATCGGTAAGCAGCTTGTATATGCAGCTCTTGAAAAATTTATTGAATGGGGTCTACCGGAAGCCGTTATTGAAACACAAGCAACAAATATACCTGCAATTCGAGCATATCAAAGTTGCGGCTATAAAATGTTTGCAACGTACGTAACATTGAGATGGGCTAAATAAAGGCAGCCTAAATCTTCACCACCATGACATCGCCTGATTGATACTCAATGTTTTTCTGAGAAAGTTTAAGCTCTTGTAGCGTTGCGAAGGATTCTTTAACAAGCGCATGTGTTAAATTATACTTTTTTTTCAGATCTTCGAGTGAAACCTTCAAAATAGGGTAAACTTCCTGAATTCGCAATAATCCGGGATTGTCCGCATTTACAAACACATCTTTATTCGTACAGTAAATAGTCATTGTTGTATTCTGGTGAGGAACGCAAATAACTCTCATCTTCCCTTTGTATCCATTCATAAAATCAAAAACATTCCACATATCCTGAGTAATACTTCGATTACGATCTTTAATAATGCCTTTCATTTGAATGAAAAGAATAAGTCCAAGGTTTCCAAGGAGAATGGCACCCATTATAAAAAAAGTGTACGATTTAAATGGTCCATCAAAAAACTTAAAAAAAATGAAGGCAGATAAAATAGATGCAGGGACTGTCGCCATCTCCATATATCGTTGTCCTTCACCGATTGGCATAAGTTGCTTTACTTTTAAGACGGTTGATCCAAAAATATAGAAAAAAATGATCCATACTGCGAAGGTTTGAAACATTGGAGATATGGAAAACCACTTAAAATATAATCCGCCAATAATAAAAAAACTGCTGAGTGCCCATGGATTCAACCCGAACAAAGCGATAGGGGAGAATACCGACATAAACGTGTTAACTTTTCCAACCCAGTCCTGTTGAATTTTGTTATTTTTTTTAGGGAGTCCACGTACTTGATGCGCCCACCGATAATCAAGATTACATACCCAAAAATAAATGTTAGACAGATGACCCTTCAATACTCGCAAATAGTACCCTTTTGTGAGCACTACCGCAGCTGTAAATCCGATTAAAAATGCCTGGAAAAAAATCGGAGTATTTAGGTAAAAAGTAAAAAAAATTGAAATAAACAGAAAGGCTTGTGTAGCAAACCGGTGAGTCAAGAAAATGAAAAATGAAAAAATTATGCCAACGGCAAAAAACCATGGGTTATGAATATAGTGATAAACCACCAACGGTAAAACTGCCAATGTAAAATTAACGTAACCAAGTGATCGGGGAGTCATATAGCTATTCTCGATCGCTATCATCGGCGTAAGCATGTAAATTGCTTGCGCGAGTAAAGCGACCCTGACATCTCCAATAAGATACATAACTGCATAATAAATAACGAGAACCTGAATTGCGTCAAAAAGTGGAGCAATAAATCCCTGAATATTTTTAAGAGTCTCTGTCGGAATAAAAGAAAGGATAAACGGGAAAACTGGTGGATAGTCAAAATAGCCATCTATAATAAACTGCTTATTGATTTTTTCTCGTGGAATTCTATGATGTGCTTCTCTGACATGACGCGTCTCAATAAGCCGTGTCCACACATCAACGCCAAAAAAACGGTTAAAAAGACGCGGATACGACTGAAGAATAAAACTGAGGACAGGGACAATAAGTGGAATGAGATTATTCATTGATTTTGATTATAGCAGACAATATACGAAATGTGGCCTTCTTAGGCTTGAAATAAACACCCTTTCGTATTATAGTAAGGTGTTCTATGAAAGTATTTATAACAGGTGCTACTGGTTTACTGGGAAGTTCACTTATTCGCAAAACACCAGCTGGCTTTTCTATCTCCGCATCATATCATAATAACAATCTGGTTCCAAAAAAAAGATGCACATATATTCACATGGAATTAACTTCAAAGACATCTGTTATGAAAGCAATAGAAAAAGCAAAACCTGATATTGTCATACATACAGCCGCGATTGCTACCCCAGACTATTGTGATAAAAATCAAGACGAAGCATGGAATGTTAATGTTAAAGGAACTCAGCATATTCTCGATGCCTGTAAAAAAGTCGGTGCAAAGATTATTTTTATAACAACAAATGGCGTCTATGATGGAAAAAATGCACCATATTCTGAAACAGATGAACCAAATCCAATTGATTTTTACGGTAAAACAAAATATGAAGCGGAGAAACTCGTCAAAAATTCCGGAGTTGCATATATTATCGTAAGACTTATTACGATGTATGGTTGGAACAATCCCCAGAGTCGTGAGAATCCGCTAACATGGCAGATCCGAGTCCTGGGCCGAAATAAAACACCACTAACAATGGTTGATGACATGTTCAACAATTTCCTTTCTGTTGAGGAAGCATCAATGGTTATTTGGAAGTTGGTATCAAAATTTGATAAACATATAAATCAGTCATTTAATGTTGCAGGGAAAGAATGTATTAGTCGGTATGCTTTCTCAATTAAGATTGCAAAAATATTTGATCTGGATGAGTCAATGATTACACCGGTCAAACTATCATTTTTCAAAAATATGGTACCTCGCCCAGAGAACACATGCTTTACCACACGGAAAATGGAGGAAGATCTAAACATAAAACCAAAATCAATGATTGACGGATTAAAATACCTCAAAAAAAATGGTCTCTCTTACTACGATTGGAAAGAATTATGAAGGCAATAATAGCAACACACACAGTATATCTACGAGGACAGGATATCCATGGACCACCGCATACCATCTCAGAGTTTTTTGACAAAATCAAAGCTGAATACATTTTCATCAAGTATCCACTCTCAAGTAAAGGATATCGAACTATTGAATTTTATGAAGATGGATACAAAATTCATACAGAAAAAAAATTTCTTATTCGCGGCATATCACACTGGTTCCATTATCTTCGCGAATTCATCGTAACATGCAAATCTGTATTGCTTTACGAAAGGGGAGCAGATCTGTTTGTTGGTGTTGATCCACTCAATGCACTTGCCGGAGCTTTTCTCAGAAGTATTGGTCTTGTGAAACATTCGGTGTACTTTTCTGTTGATTATGCTATCGAGCGTTTTCCAGGAAAAGTTCAGAATGATATATATCATATGCTTGATCAAATGGCGATGAATACTTCTCATCAGACATGGAGTGTTTCAAAAAGGATCGTTACTGCGCGCAAAAAACTCGGATTACCGACATCAAAAAATCTCATCCTTCCGAATGCACCATTTTTTAATGACGTGCCGAGGATTGAATTTGAGAAGACAAGAAAACATGATATTGTTCTTGTATCAGCTCTTGCGGAGGGTATTGCTTTTGATGTGTTATTTGAAGTCGTTAAAAAGCTGCTTAAAGTATTTCCGGATATTCGTCTTATACTTATTGGTTCAGGCCCTCGTGAAGAGGAATTACACGCACTTACTAAAGCTCTAAAACTCGAAAAACATATCATCTTTAAGGGCCCTCTTTCTCACGAAGACATGTTTAAAGTCCTCGTTGAGTCTGGTGTAGGAATTGCCCTCTACGATACAGCTGACAATAAGCATTTCCGATACTTTTCTGACCCAATGAAAGTAAGGGACTATCTTGCATCAGGTTTGCCTGTTATTGTTTCAGGTAATAGCGCAATAGGCGTCGAACTTGAAAAAGAAGGAGCTGGGTTCAATATCAAAGCAGATATTGAGCCACTCGTGTCTGCGCTTAAAACTATTTTGGGCAATGACAAAAAGCACTTATCAATTCGACAAAAAGCAATAGGATTGGCGAAAAAATATGATACCTATAAGCTTATAGAGGAATACATACTCGCATTAGACATTACAATCTCTGATGAGAAACATAAAGCCTGACTTAATTTCAATCATCATTGTTAATTGGAACGGGTCAAAATATTTCAAATGCCTTTTTTTATCACTATCAAAAATCAAGACACGATATCCAATAGAAATTATTTTTGTTGACAATGCTTCGTCAGATAATTCGCTCAGTAAATTAAAAAAACTTAACTTCCGAACGTTCCCAATTACAATTGTTAAAAATACTGAAAACCTTGGTTTTGCCGAAGGAAATAATACTGGCATTAGAGCCTCTCAGGGCTCGTATATACTTTTTTTGAATAATGATACTATCATGCAACCAGACACTGTAGATATTCTCATGCGCAAACTCGTTTCACATAAAAAAATTGGGGCAGTTCAACCTAAAATTATGCAGTATCCCCATAAGGAATTACTTGATTCAGTGGGATCGTATTTTATTAACACAGGATTTTTATACCATTATGGATACAACAAGGAGGACGCTAAGAAATACAACGATGAGGCAAATGTTTTTTCACTAAAGGGAGCGTGTATGTTATTTAAAAAGTCAGTTCTTGATACCGTTGGCTATTTTGATGAGCGATATTTTGTGTATTTTGAGGAAACAGATTTATGCTTACGAACAATGATTGCGGGTTATGATGTCGCGATCGTCCCGCAGGCTGTGTTATTTCATGAAGGCGGTGGGACTTCAGGGACTGTTCAGCCTGGTTTTGTTCTCAAGCATGCATATAAAAATCGAATCTTTACGTATCTAAAAAATTTTGAAATCATGACACTTATTAAAGTTTTACCATTTCATATTTTTCTTAATTTCCTAGCAGCTTTCGGATATTTCGCAACGCTGAGGTTTAAACAGGGCCTTGCAATTATCTCCGCTGTATTCTGGAATGTCATACATCTTAATCAAGCTTTTGCAGAGCGAAAAAAAATAGCACAAATAAGAAAACGCTCAGATAAATCATATCTCCCAGCTATTACAAAAAAGGTAAAATGGTCATATTATCTGCATTTATTTACCAGCTTGAAGAATTACATAGACGAATGATCCATTCATATATCTCTACATTGTTGCTAACAAATTATTCAAACGAAACGAATATTTTTCTCATTCCTTTAAGTATTGCGACTATTCAACTAGCTCTTATTATCTCCACACTATGTATAGTATTTGGCACTCCACTACTTAGAAAAATCTCAAGTATTTTGATTATCTACACAGGATTTTTCTTTGTTACTTCTCATACGGTCAACATTGCCTATGGTATAACTGCACCTGTAAATATTTTTTACATGCCGATCCCAAAAATTCCAGAAGCAACTCTCGCTCTTTGTTTTTATTTACTATATCTCTCACTAATTATGATGATATTTGTTTATTTGCGTCGTTTTATAAAATCCATTCCGCATCATACACTACACATTTCCAAAACGACAAAAGCGCATGATTAAAAAAATACTTATTATTTTCAGTGCACTTACGGTAATCGCAATCAAATTATTTGGTGAAAAATTACCATATATAAATGTCTCACAAAATATTTTCCTCTATGCCTCGCTCGTCATGTTTGCGGGGTCGCTTATTTTTTCTGGGAATAGAGGGCGCACGATAGTATTTATCATCTCTTTGTCTGCATGTCTGACATCTATACTGCCCATAAAAATTTTTAGTGAAAATCTGGGACAATTTACGTTAACATTTGCTTTTATTTCGCTCTTGTCAGCCAATCATCTCGATCTTAAGAAAACCTTTTCAATGGTTAGTCGGGGATATCGCTTACTTATCAAAAATGCCGCGTCGCATTTTTGGACATATACTGCTGTCATAATTTCATTGCTCATTATTCTTGCATATAAGCAGACACTCAATGGGTACTTTGAAGGTGACGAATGGATATTCTTTAGAACATTTAGAGAGGCAGCAACATCACCATTTTGGTTTGTACAAGGCTTTATTCAAACATATACAAATCATCATCCAATATTACATGCGGCTCCAGTTTCAAACATGCTGTATGTCATGCAATACAGGTTATTTGCATTGAATTTTGAGCCGTACATCATTCAGTCAATCATAACGCATATACTTGTTTCGCTTTCACTTGTATATTTTACTTATCAATTAACGGGTCGAAAAGTTTTCTCAGCAAGTGCAGGAGTGCTCTTTGCCCTTGTTGGATCACATGCACAGGCAGTGACATGGACACTTGCTGCCCTTTATACTGAAAATTCGCTCCTGTTTTCACTACTTTCGCTTTCGCTTTTACTGAAGTACAGCAATTCTTTCAATAAAAAAACACTGTATATATCCGCCGCATTTCTAGCATTAGCATTGTTGAGTAAAGAAACAGCAATCGCAAGTGCGATTCTATATCCAGCGCTTTATCTGATGTTCGTTCCATCATCCAAGCGATCGTTGAGGAAAGATTTATTTCCATATTGTGCAGCGCTTTTAGCTTTTATAGTAAGTCAATTAGCATTCAGAACAGACTCGACACTCTTCAAAGATTTCAAAATAGGGGATTTCCTGTTCAGCTATATACTTCTCGCATCAAAATCGTTTTCACAAGCTCTATTTACAAGTCAATCACTGCTGAACCTTACTCAAGGCATAACAGACATGCAGTTCCCATACTTTAACCTTGAAAAAACAGTTCGGGGTACAAACTATCTTGCATTTACACAAGGCGCTGGACTTGAATTCACAAGTCACATTGTAACATTGCTCACATTAATTCCGCTTTACTTTGCCGCTCGTCCAAAAAAGTGGTGTCAAACACGAAAAGTCGCTGCTCTCTTTTATTTTTTAAGCATCATTCCTATAGCACTTATCACGCTCCAATTTCCATGGTGGAAATATCAGTCTATTGTGGACTCACGTCATTTGTATTCAATAACGCCGGCCATTGTGCTCCTTTTTCTTATTGCGTTTGACAATATTGCAACATATATTCATGAAAAGTCTAGTCTGTCGAAAAGATATATATTTATCTTTCTTGTTGGAATTGCATGCCTTTGGCAGATGAGTCTTCTAAAAAATTTCATACATAATCTTCATACCGATATGTCGTTGCCTGATAGGGCAAAAATAGTATCAGCGATCCAGCACACTATAACTAAACCGCAAAATCGGATGGTTATTTATACTGAAAGCAATAAAACATTTTATGGATTTGCAGAACTTATTTTGCCATTCCAAACCCCATTTTCTCAAGTTGCACCTTTACTCTTTGACAAAAGAAATCATCCACTAGGTTTGCCGTATCCGAAGGAATTCTTTGATCAAAAATTCCTGTCAAACGCAGGGATTATTTCACAGGGTTATTACGAAAAAGACGGCTATGGTCTCGGATACTTCCTGGATAAAAATAAACTAACTCGGGAAGTGGAAAAAAATCAAATACCTCTGAATGCTATTTACGGTTTTCTCTACAATGCTGACAGCCATAATGTGCAGGATATTTCTCCAGAATTAAGACAGGACATCAAAACTAAATTAGACTCGAGAACACAATTTATGGGTTGGTCGAGATTTGTAGATGCATCATCAGAACTGTCATTTTTATTTGAACCAACTTGGAACCTCAATTCAACATCCAACCATATTGAAATTTCGCAAAGGCCAGGACGAATTATGACCATTGACATTTTCCATCCACAAGAAGGAGATGTTTTCTCTGCATTTGTTGAGAATTCTATGGTGAATGGGGAAGAGGTTGGAACATCGTATACATCTGATCAATTATTGCCGGATCTCGATAAATCGCATATCACGTATATTCCAAATGCGAATCCAAATATTCTGTTTACCGTTGCGGGGAATAACCGTACATTTTATAAATTTGAGATATTTGACAAGGAATTATCACATCTTATTTTCAGAACAATGGAGTTTATTGATGACAACAATGACGCTATTTTGCTTTAACTTTCTCAAAAATTCCAATCACATTATTGCCATCGTATTCAATATGCGAAAATGCAACGTCAGATTTTTCCGCCAGTTCAGCAAGCGATCTATTCTTAAGTACAACATTCAGCAGCGTTAGGACAACTTTTGGGAAGTGACCTGTGAAATATATTTTCTTGAGTTGAAGCCCGTATTTTTTAAAACCCTTATATCGTTTTGTATCATATCTTCTCTGATGACCAAGTCTTCGATCATGAAACCAATTCAGAATCCACCAAATAGGAAGTACATGTCGTTGGCGCAGGGGAGTGACAATGAGGATTCTGCCGCCTGGTTTTAGTACTCGACTCCATTCTGATAAGGCAGTTTCTTCGTCCTCAAGATGCTCAAGGATACTATTTGCAATTGCTCCATCGAATTCTTGATCTTTAAATGGAAGCTTCGTTACATCACATTGTTTCGCTGAGAGGTTATTCAGTTTCAGTCTTTTTTTTGTATCTTCAATGAGTTTTATTGAAATATCCGCAATATCACAAGCTACGACATCATATCCCTCCTTTGCAAGTTCTGCGGAAATCCGTCCATCACCTGCGCCTAGTTCTACAAATTTTCCTTTTCTTGCATTTTTAGTAATGTCATTATGGATTCTCTCCATGTATGAGGCCTGCCATGGCTCTAATTGACTTGTATCAATATTCTTAAATTCATCATTGAAAAGTTTTCGTTGTTTTTCCAAGTGTTCCTTCGTTGGCATACACACAAGAATACCATAATGGTATAATTTCATCCATGTCTAAAATGAGCTTGAGAACGACTCAAAAAAAGCAAAAAATTAAAAAACCCTCCATTCACCATAAAAAAGTTTTTGACGAAGACTACTTTACAGACTATTACCACGCAATGACCGGCGACTTTGCCCATAAAGATCTTATTCGGAATCGCAACTGGTTTTACGGATGGTTTGATGCCTTGAAACCACTCTATGATTTTTCAAAAGGGAAAGGTCGAAAAGCAATGGAAATCGGATGTGCGATAGGAGCCGCCGCAAGTATCTTGCATGATAGAGGGTTTGATGTTATCGCCACTGACATTTCACCATATGCTGTCAAGAAAGCTAAAAAATTGCTACCTCATATTTCATTTGATATTGTTGACGCAGAAAAACCTCCAAAAAAATATGCGAATTCCCAGGATGTTATATTTGCGTTTGAAGTGATCGAGCATTTGCCAAATCCGGAACTTGCCATAGAAAATTTCAGAGCAATGCTTAAGAAGGGCGGTTCACTCATATGTTCAACGCCATATCCATATAAATATGTTTTTGTTGATGAAACACATATCAATGTGCGGTACCCTGAAGAATGGGTAAAAGCTTTCAGAAAAGCCGGCTTTAAAAAAATAGAGTATAAACATATAGGCTTTATTCCATTCTTTTATAGATTTTCTCCTCGGCTTCATGTAAAATTACCATTTGGGTTACCAATCAGATATTTCAACTCAACAATTTTTATACATGCTACGAAATAACAAAAGGCTCATAGTCCATCTCCTAATACTATTTTGCCTATCATTACTTCCGTTCTTCTGGTTGAAAAATGGACAAGCGGTTCTTGGTCATGATGCAGGCTTTCCATTATCTCCATGGGAACACTTCCTTGATAGACTACTGGTATGGTCACATCGATTTGGCTTAGGAAACGATCAAACAACTGAAGTTGGAGGCTTCTTTATACACGGATTCGAAGGTGTTGTTGCATGGTTGGGTTTTTCACTGACCAGAGTGCAGCAAATCACATTCACAACATACTTTTTTGGTTTTGGTGTTTCAATGTATGTGCTCGCTCGTGAGCTCTTCCCGGACCGAAAAAAATACCTTCCGCTCTTTGCTGGAATGTTTTACATGTATAACCATTTTATTTTGCAGGCATGGTTCATTGTTGAACGAACTAAATTCACGTTATATATCGCGCTTCCGCTTCTCATTGCTTTGATGATCCGGGTGACCAATAAAAAAACACATCCAATAGTCGGGGGAGTACTCGCTGCATTAGTTATTTTCTTTCTTAATGGAGGAGGCTTCTTCCCGCTATTTGGTGCGATTATCATAACTATTCCTTTTCTTTTAGTATGTCTTCTTATATTCGATGATCATCGCAGAGATCTTTTCATTCGCTTAACGAAGTTTGTGGTGACATGGGGAATTGGCGCACTGTTTATTTGTGCCTTCTGGATTGTTCCATATATTAGGTTTATTTTTACATCATACTCGACCGAGGTTGGAGCGGCTGGAGGCTTTACCGGCGTTGTTGCATGGATTACAAGCATTAGCGAGCATACATCTTTTTATAACTTGTTTAGACTGCAGGGCATACCTGAATGGTTTGCAAATCCTCGCCACCCATATGCAGAAACATTTTTGACAAATACATTTCTCCGAATTATTTCATACATCATACCTTTGTTGGCATTTGGTGGTTATTTTGTTAGTAAAGATAAAAAAGAAAAGAAAATTATAATCATCCTCATAGGCTTAGCATTGTATTCGATGCTTTTTGTTGCAGGGTCACACCCTCCATTTGGATTTATTTACCTGTGGCTTGTTCAACATATACCAGGCTTCATAGCATTCCGAACGCCGTTCTATAAATTTGCACCAGCATTATGGCTTGCATACTCGTTGCTGTTAGCATATTCCATCTCATATCTTATAGACGATCGCATTAAAAATCAGATTGCCAAAATCATCGGCATCATAGCATTTGTGACAATATTGGGCATCTATAATTATCCACTGATTATCGGGAATTTCTTTGATTACGAAGTCAACCATAAAACAACAAGAGTTACCGTCCCAGAATATGTCTACGAATATGGGAAATGGGCTAATTCAAAAGATTTTCCATATAAACGATTACTTCTACTTCCTGGACAAAATCCTGATACACGCTTTGAAGCCTATACATGGGGCTATTGGAGTCTTGCTCAATTACAAGGTCTTCTTGATAACCAGTCATATATTGGAAATTCATTATATAAAGCAGCTTCAGAGGAAGTATTTATTAAAAACCTCTACGATCTTATGGAGAAAGGTGACCCTTCATGGGTTGAACAAGCGGAATATCTATTCGTCGATGCGGTATTACTACGCAAAGATTTTGATTACAAACTTGAAAATAGCCCTACAGTCAGCCCATTTGATCTAGAAAAATTCCTTGATAATGACCCGCGATTTAAGAAAACAAAAGTAATAGGTGAGTGGTCTGTCTACGAATTGCAGAAACATCCACAATCGTTTGCGTTTAAAGATTATTATTATGAAATCCAATCGCAAGACAAAGAGAAATTCTTTGAACCGGCAACGCTTCCTGGAA
This sequence comes from uncultured Gammaproteobacteria bacterium, assembly GCA_964556475.1. Taxonomy (GTDB): domain Bacteria; phylum Patescibacteriota; class Microgenomatia; order UBA1406; family HO2-37-13b; genus CAZKVU01. Next base: position 40,653 of record CAZKVU010000003.1, read on the forward strand.
TTCAACTGGATTCTCGTACTATTTTCCTCGATCAAAATCTTCCTGAATTACAGGAAAGACGGAAGGGGATTGTTTATATTCCATGGTGTGTACACTGCTTACTTGAAAATAGACGTGTTTACGAAATCGATCACAATCAAATTGTTACAGCCGGATCACTCTTTTACGAAGCGCAACTTGAAAAAGACAGAAAAAAGCTTGAGGCAGAAAAAAAACCAGACAAAAAGCTTGACTTAGCTGCACGGACATCTCTCAAAAGGCTTTTCCAACTTCAAAGTCAATTTTTCCGTAAGGCAGATGTTAAAGAGCGGGTAATCGGATTACAAGAACTAATTCATTCTCTGAAAACAGAACAGGATCTTCTTGATAAGTATTATCAATCATTCCACACATATTCGTTTGCAAACAATGCGTTCCTTGAGGTGCTATACGAAAACACCGATCAGATGTTCAGTGAGCTCCAGGTACCCATGCAGGAAATCAATCAGGAAAGTGAGGCTGCCTTATATATGGAAATCCAACAACGCCTCAGCGATATTAAGAAAAAAATCACCAACAGAATATGGTATTCAGAATCAAATACATCAAAAAAATACTTCTTAGAAGTTTCAGATCCGGGAACATACGAATTATTCATTAAAAAACCAACATCAAATGCCTTTTCTGAACTAAAAGTAGATAGAAGTGAAATCAAAGTCCACAATAATAATGTTGCGTACCCAGTTCAGATAGCAACAAGTGATAATTCCCAGTGGGCAAAACTCACTGATATTCAGCTGAATAATGGAATAAATAGAATCGAAGTTAATGAACCACTCGCACAAGCGCCAATTGGAAACGGATCAGCTACATTATCGTTTAGCAATGAGCATAAATGTACAGAAATGCCGATGGGTTACCTTGATAGAAACACGTACATACTCAACTTTAAGGCACATTCACTTAAAAACCTTGAAGACTTTTATATTTTTGTTGACCAAACAGGAACAACAATGCCTCTTCTGCCGTATAGAGGTATTAAGTTCAACATGGAAGGGGAGAAGACATCATATTTGGACTTTAAACACCTCGTTCTCATACCGGAAAACTACACCATAAAATTCTGCCGTCTGACAAATGATCCAATTACCCCACATACAATCCAGATTGATTCAATGCATATCGAGAGAATTTCAGTGCCTGTTATAGCATTACTTAAGAAGAATATATCGCCACTTCAAGAACCAACACAGCTAACAATCCAATCACACATGAAGAACAAAACCGCATATGACCTTACAATGAGTGGTACAGGTAAATCTCTTCTTATGTTTGACCAGCGCTATGATGACGGCTGGCAATTCAGCAAAAATTCTATAATAACGAAACACCTCAGATTACACGGGTATGCAAACGGGTGGATCGTGTCAAAAACAGATAAAGGTGATACCAATATGCAACTAACGTACATTGGTCAAAAACTCTTTATCATCGGGTGGATTATTTCCCTCAGTACATTTGTTACCTTTATAATTGGCCTCGGCTACTTTTATTTAAAAAAAAAATGAAAATTTCGAAAATAATTAAAACGATTTATCAAGTCTATTCAATCAATTTGGCGATAATTATGCCGATGCTCATTGGAACAGCGATTATTATTATCTTCATCGATAAAATTCCATATCTCAATTTATTCAAGGATACAGTCATTACGGTGTTCCTTACTCTTAATTGGTTCATTATCCTCTGGTTCAGCAAACTTCGTGCAAAAACAATGGTAACTTTGGCTCTTGTGCTCTATGTGGCAACATTCCCGCTGACGATTCTGAAGCTTCAGCCGGTTGTGGAATCAATTTCAAACTTATGCTACATTATTTTAGGTACAGTCTTTATTTTTGAAATAATCAAGCATATACGATCGAATTCATGAAATTTAATAGGCAGTTTTTTCTACTCATTCTTATTTTTGTAGGATCGCTAGCTTTCCGTTTAAACGGACTCTTTGATAATCATCCTTTGTGGGTAGACGAATTTAGCACTGCTAATCAAGCAGAATTGTTGGGACGATATGGGTTTCATCTTATAAATAATAATGCGCTTTTTTTTGAATTTAATAAATTAACCAGCGCATTAATAGGCTTGCTCGGTTTGCAGTTTTTTGGCCATCACGAATGGGCGCTGCGAATTTTTTTTGTGATGATTGGTTCCCTGATACCGCTCGCTGTGTATAGATTCTCAAAATACATCGGGCCCCAGGAGGCAGCATTACCCGCAGCATTATTAGCAACGACATCGTATTTTCTGATAACATGGTCGCGACAGGCACGAAGCTACTCACTCCAAGTACTACTTATGGTTATTGCTACATATTTATACCTTGTTATTACACATACAAAACCCACGAAAAAAAAGCTTATCGCATATGCAGGAGTAGCTCTTATCGGTATTTTCACACATCCATTTTTTTATATCGTACTTGTTTCACATGCATGTTCCTATTTATTAACAAGTATTCAGAGGAGTAAAAACACTTTTAAAAAAGAAAACATCAGTGCATTGCTTATTATCGTGCTTGTTGCTGGTTTAACATTTCTCGGAAAAAACACTGTTGAAGCATATCTAGGGAAACTTGTATCAATTTCAAATAACCTATGGCTGTACCACGCATATTTATGGAGAGAATACGGCATGATTACGCTGATCGGATCACTTGGTCTCTTGTTAGGTCTCTATCAAAAAAGAACATACTTTTTGCCAATTATTCTTCATGCTGTTTTTCATACAATCTTTATAACCTTTTTCTTTGCAACTGCAACAACCCGGTACACACTCCCGCTATTTCCATGGTTCTTTATCGGGATGGGTTATTTATTCGCTGTTACTACTGATAGTTTGTTTTCAAAGCGTATCCTCAAAATAGTAATCCCTCTTGGGGTTGTTTTCGGAATCATTATAAATGGATACAAATTTGATCTTAAACCAAACAAATTCTATTCGGTTAATCATGATTTTCGTGAAATAGCGCTTATCGATTACAAGCAAATGTATGACATCATCCAGACCAAAGGTGACTTGGCACAAGGTCATACCGCAATTATTGAAACCTGGGTTGATAGAGCGATGTGGTACGTAGGCCCAGACTATCCAGCACTTTATAACTTTAGATGGATAGATGCGGGTGTTATGAAACGGACACCATATGAAATGAATGAAGCAGGGGAGAAGGTGCTGACGAAACGAACTAATGTTGGTTTTATTTCAGACGTCAAGGATCTTCAAACAGCCATGTCGCGATACCCACGTGGCTTTTTAATAATAGATGACACATCAATGCCGCAAGACGTAATTCAATTTGCACAAAAAAACTTCCGTAAAGAGTTATTTCTCAATAGATATCCACTTGACGACAACCCGCTCTCAGACTGGCCAATCACCCTATACAGCTGGGGATACGGCGAATAATCAATAAACAATCTCTTCCAGTAAATATTCGTGTAAGATAAAAGTATGTGGTTTTATTATGGACTGATAACTGCCATCTGCACAACGATCAATACTCTCATTACTAAAAAAATTGTTAAAAAGCACGATACATTATCCGTAGCTTTTATATCCATTGTCATAAGCATTCCCTGCATGCTGGCTATTCTGCTCGCAACAAAGGGCTTTCCAGAAATAATTGACCAGAAATTTTATATTAACATGGGTATCTCAAGCGTTTTCGATGTGATAGCTTTTGCTTCGGCGATATATGCAATTAGTATCAGTGACATATCGTTACTTGGGCCGCTGTCATCGCTCAGTATTATTTTTACAACGCTTTTGGCTTGGGTTTTTCTTAAGGAAACACCAGAGCCACTTAAGCTCGCTGGAATTATTTCGGTTGCAATTGGTGCATATTGGCTTAATATTGAGTCGAGAACAAAGGGAATCATTCAACCGTTTGTTGATCTTTTTAAGCATCGAGGTATACAATTTTTCCTCATCGCTGCTATTCTATGGTCGATAACTCCTCTTTTTCAAAAAAAAGCATTGTTTTATGCATATCCGCAAAGCCCGCTCTTCACATCATTTTTTGGCTATGTCCTTGTTGGAATTATGTATCTTATTATTGTTATATTCAAAAAAACAAACATTATAAAACCGTTAAAGCAATCGTTCAAATTCTGGCTCATATATGGAATAAGCATGGCAATCAGTCAATGGGCTGCATATACCGCATTTAGTCTGACCCATCTTGGATATGCAATGGCAGTATTCAAATTAAGCTCTGTTTTCCTTGTGGTTGTCGGAGCGCTTGTTCTAAAAGAAGAAAAATTCAGGAGCAGACTCATAGGCTCGATTATTATCCTCGTCGGGACGATATTTCTTATTATCTAGCGTATATCGTATAATTATTCCATGGTTTCGTCGTTATTAAAAAGATCTGGTGGATTCTTTTTCGGGTTAACACTCAGCAGACTTATCACAACGGGTGTATTCATCTTATTAGCCCGTCATTTTGCCCCTACAGTCTTCGGTCAGCTCATTCTATATGTAACACTGCTTTCAGTGGGAACATATTTTGCAGATCTTGGACTCAATCAATGGTATCAAAAAAATGTTGATTTATTAGGTGAAAAACAAGCTTTGCATAATATTATTTCAGCACGTACATATTCCTTAATCATTACTTTAATCATATTTGGTCTTTTTTTTATATTCGTTCCAACATTTAATATTTTCATGTGCGGCCTTTTCCTGATAAATATTATCCCGGAAGCGTATGCTTCAATTGTTGACGGCTATTATCTTGCCGATAAAAAACCACTAAAAATTTCAATCAAAAATGGTGTTCGGGCGCTATTTTTACTCGCAGCGCTCTTTCTTGTGAAAGATCTCACGCATACGCAAGCCCTCCTCGCATTCTTTCTTGGCTCAATCGTATCGTGCCTATGGGTTTTTCCTTGGAGCATGGTGGATGGGTTTAAACTTGATTCAATTAAAAAATCAATAAGCGTTATAAAAGCATCGACGCCTTATGCATTTCTTATTATGACTTCATTTGCATATGCTCGAGGTGATCAAATCATCATTCGCTACGTTCTTAGTGATGCGGCGCTGGGTTATTATGGCGCAGCATATCGATACCTGGAGTCAATTAGCTTGCTTCCGGCAGCATTATCACAGAATCTGTTCCCTATATCAGCTAAAAAAGAGGGGATACATAAAGCACAATTAGGACGAATCACCCTGATCATGACAATTCTCGGAGCTGTATGCGCCGCTGTACTCTATGGCGCTGCTCACTTTCTCATCATAGGTCTACTCGGACCACAGTATCAGCCAGCAATAATAGTAGTACAAATATTTTCACTCGTGGTACTATTGTTCTTTATTAATGCACCGCTCGCTACGATTGTTCAAAGTTCGCATATGGTAAAGAAATTTCTTCCGTATGGAATTGCAAATACTGCTCTGAACATTGTATTAAACCTCCTTCTCGTGCCGACGCACGGAATTGTAGCTGCTGCATGTATCATGCTTCTAACCGAATTGACAGGGTTGCTCATTAATGTTGGTTTTGTCTATCGACTCTATAAATAAATATGATTGCTACGCTTGTTATTGTGCATTGGAATACTCCAAAAGAGTTACGTATATCTTTGGAAAATCTTGCTCATAACCCTGAATTTCACGTTGTTGTGATTGATAATAATTCAAACGCATCGCTCGATTGGATAAAAGAAGATTTTAATGTCGAATTTATTCGTAATACAGTTAATCGGGGATATGCATTTGCCTGCAATCAAGGTATCCAACACGCACAAGGGGAATGGGTATTCTTTATAAATCCCGATGTTAAGATAACGATTGAGTCAATTACTCAAATCATTGACTATGCCCGTGATCATAATTTAGATGCAGTTTCACCCGCTCAAGACAACTCAAACTATAAAAAACCTCTTCCATCACCTTTAACTCTGATACAGGAATTTACGCCACTGGGAAAAATTATTCCCCAATGGTTTATGAAAGATATTATTGACCAATTTACTCTTTTTGGTGGCTGCCTTGGAGTCCGGAAGTGGATTATTGAAGATATTGGAGGATGGGATGAACGATTTTTTGTCTGGTTTGAAGACGCAGATTTAACCCAAAGACTTTATAAATCAGGATATAAAATCGGATGGGCTCCTGCCGAGTTTGAACATAGTGGGGGAGCTTCATTTAATGCGATGAGCACTCAAGCTCGGAAGGATTTATTTTTTAACGAACTCGATGTGTATGCTCAAAAGCACTTCGACACGCTTGGTAGGTTTATAACTCAACGTATTAAAAAGATGTATACAAAGCTACACATTTTGCCAGATCTGCAAAATGGAATAAGTATCACTGTGCCCAACATGAAAAAGGAATTGCTTGATGAATTTCTACGATCTAACTCTACAATGCTCGGAAATCTTGAGCATCTCATTATTGTCACAAGCGCAATCAAGTCGAAAGACATTTGGAATTATCGGAAGCACTATCCAGACATCCGCTTTATCCCAATCACAAAAAATAAAGGTTTTGCTCACACTACTAATATTGGAATGCACGTCAGTCCAACAGCGTGGGTTGGGACAATAAATGACGATGTTCTGTTATCAGACCATTGGATTGCACCTTTAATCAATGCTGCTCCAAATGATGCAGGCTCGATTAATCCGATCATTTATGACAAAAATGATGTCGTTGAATCCGCTGGTATTCGAATTCAGCCAAAAGGCAAAGCAATTCCAATAAAAAAAATTCCTGAAAGTGAGTATTCACTGATAGATTCTTCAAATGCAGCAGCCGTTTTGTATAAAAATGAAGCATTACAGAGAACAGGCCTGTTTGACGAGTTATTTGGTTCATACCTTGAAGATATTGATTTGTCATTACGATTGAAACGAAAGGGATACCAGAATTATGCCTGTACAAATGCCCATATTAAGCATCTCGGGCAATCGACATCCACGGAAATCGGAAGAAAAAAACAATGGCTCGATTTCAAAAACTGGATTTTAGTTATATATAAAAATTGGCCTTTTGTATGGAAGGTTAAATATTTTCCAATTATTATTGTTGAGCGCTTGCGTAATATTTCTGGCATTATAAAATCATGAAAATTCCATTTGTCGGACCCGATGTTGAACAGGCAGTTCAATATACTTTACGACTCACTGTGCTTCACAATCTAATACCTCTTGTATTAGGTTTAGCTTGTCTGGGCAGTCTAATCTTTCTGATAATAAAGCCTAGCAGACTTAGAGTAATTCTGCTAATTGGATTTAGCCTGTTACTACTGCATTTTGAATATCTTAAACATATTATGGAGCCTCTTGTCAATCAAACCACAGTAAGCCTTATTACCGTCGATCGAAATTACCGATTTGAATGGCTCATATTAAAAATGCTTACAAAGGGAATTCCTATTCTTCTTTTCTTGGGTGGGTTGAGTTGTTTCATCGGCCCTATAATCTTTATATACCTCAAACGAAAAAAGGGTTATAATTTTTTGAACAAGCTGCACAAGAATGATAAAAACCATCATCACATTCATCCAGAAGAATAAGGTATTATCGCTGATCGTATTCTTAGGATCAACATTATCGCTTTTGGTTATAATTCCGAGCGGTTCTCACTACTGCTACAGGGGCGCCTGTGGTATTTTCTTTTGGGGAGCACACGAGATGGATGCAGTATGGCACCTTGCTTTAATCAACAACGGATTCAAGCATATACCTTTTGTTGTTCCATCGTATTCAGGTGCATTATTGAGTGGATATAACGCATTCCTTGACCTTATCATCTATCTGCTAACAAAGACAGGAATTGAAGCTGACATATGGTATTTCAAAATTATGCCAATTGTCTGGATTATTAGTCTAGTATTCCTTGTTTTCAAATTGACAAAAATACTCAAAAAGGACTATGTCTACACCTGTTTTCTCTTTTTTTTCATTTTTTTTGGTTCAACATTTATGTATTTTCTCGATGCATACCATGGTAAAGGTATCTTCGGGTTAGATAGTTTTGGGGGCGCATTAAATCTCACAAATCTACAATATTCATTTTCACTTCTTGTTCTTCTTGCGTGTATGGTTGTAATCAGGAAAATGAAAGATTCACCACAAAAAGCACTATTGTTGATGCTCTTGATGTTTCTTAATACTGCATTGAAATTCTATGCAGCGCTAATTACGGGTGTATTTATTTTTACATACTATTTTATCGAGGCAATAATTACAAAAAAATGGAAATGGTTCATCATCACAACATTTTTTATTGGACTAGGAGCACTTCTGGCCATTGTACTTATGTACAATCCTCAGGATGCGTTCTCAGGTAAAGAATCTGTGCTCACATTCAGTCCACTTGCTCACTCGCGCGTTATTATTGAAAACCCATCAAAACTGTATTTACACGATATGGTCTTAGCTCGATATACACTTCTAGAACATGGAATAGGACCACGTCTTATTGCAATCGAAACGTTTTCGATCATCATGTATCTTCTGTTTAATTTTGGCACTCGAATTGTTGGAGTATTTATGATCATTCAAAAAGTTATCAAAAGAGATATGGATGCGATGGACATCGGATTACTTGCTAGTATTACTGCAGGTATTATCATGGTTCTTTTATTTGTCCAGAGAGGGCAGTGGTGGAATACAGTTCAATTTTTCTACTATTCGTTATTTCTTATGAGTTTTTTCTCAGCTGACTTTATGAGTGCATTGCTTAGGAAAAAAACAGCGCTTTCACTTATTGTAGCTGGCACTATCATAATCTTGACCATGCCATTTAACATCGGGGTTGCCCGAACATTCAGTTCGCTGTCTGGAGCCGCTTCTTACATATCTGATGCCGAGCTTAAGGCTCTCAATTTTTTACGTAAACAGCCTGAAGGTATTGTTGTATCAACAAAACCTCCACGCGCAAAACCAGAAGACTTCTCTCGCAACTATCAAAAAGATGGACCATATGTATCCGCATATACACATAAAATCGCATACATCGAATCCGAAGTTATGCTCCAACTTCTCAGTGTTGACTTCCAAGATCGAAAAAAGAAAGTCCTTGCTATGGATCCATCAATATATAAAGATGTTGACTATGTATATGTACATAATGAAGTTGGACTCCCTGAGATTCGGCCTGAACTTGAAGAAATATTTCATAATCAGGAAATCACACTCTATAAAGTACACCATGAGCTGATACAATAACCATATGCCAAAACCAACTGATCCGTCACAGCACGAATATATGTTTTCCGATGATATGAAATTCTTGCAGAAGGTTGTTGTATTCCATCCTGAGAATAATAAGTCATTTTTAGTTTTAAAGCGAGCTATGCACCACAAATACAGACCTGGCGATTGGGATTTACCCGGAGGAAATGTTATATTCGGTGAAGATGCTCTTGAATCACTCAAAAGGGAAGTCCTTGAAGAATCCGGCCTCACAATCCATAATCTAAAACCGTTAACTGTATATACAAATCCATCGTTTGAAGAACGGATCTATCTTCTTGTTATCAACTACACAGCAATCGCAAATGGTATTGAAGTCAAACTGAGCGATGAACACACAGAATATAAGTGGGTGAATATTGAAGAGTTTAAGACCATGACTCAGGCTGCGTTTCTTCAGGAATTAGTATCGGCGTTAGGGTAATCACTCATCCCACCCATGCGGGTGTTTTGTATACCAAGTCACAAGCGACTGAACACTTTGCTCAAGCGACCTGTTTGGCTGCCATCCTAATATTCGCGTAATTTTTTCATTAGAAGCAATCGCTTTGCTAACATCTGAGGTTCGTCGTTCTCCTTCCTTCTTCTCAATATTTTTGCCTGTTATTTCTTCAACTGTTTTGATAATTTCAAATACTGAATTTCCATGTCCAGTCCCTAAGTTAAAGACTTCGGAATTTCCTCCTGATTCTAAATAATTAACTGCTTTTAAATGAGCTTCATTTAAGTCAACGACATTAACATAATCGCGAATTGGACTCCCATCTGGTGTATCAACATGCGTATAGTTCAGGAAAAACGGAGCAATTCCCAATACGCCCCTTACGGCATTCTGCATTAAATGATATGATGGATTCTTGGAATCTCCTAATTCGCCATCATCTGTTGCTCCGCAAACATTAAAATACCGTAGAAAAACATATTTCATCTCAAAAGTCTTTGCATAAGCCTGAATGATCCGCTCACACATGTATTTTGAATCGCCATAGGGGTGAATCGGATTCAACGGATGAGTTTCATCAAGTGTATCTGATTGTGGTTCACCATATACTGCACACGTTGAGGAAAAAACAATTCTGGGAATATGATGGTGTGACATCGCATCAAGAAGCGATACACATGTCTGGATACTATTGCCGTAATATAGCTCAGGATTTTTCTCAGATTCACCTACATTACAAAAGGCAGCATAATGAATGACTGTAGAAATACCGGGTTCCTTTTGTAAAATCGATTCAATATCAGTTCGTATATCAGCTTCGTAATAATGCAGCTTATCAGCACTAAACTTCTGTTGTAAGTATGTCATGGGGCCACGAAAACCGCGAATAAGGCTATCTACAGCAACAACCTCATATCCGTTACTAAGAAATAGGTCGGTAGCAACTGAGCCAATATAACCACCAGCACCCGTTATAAGAATTTTCTGTGACATACGCTCAGTATACTATAACTTTTTTATCACTTTTGCATGTTATCAGCAGCATCTGCCATCATTTTGGTCCACACAAGTCGGTCAAGTTGTGCAATTTCCTCGAGCGAAAACCAATTATATTCTGATGCCTCATCATTAATAACTATCGGGTCATCGGAATTAACTAATTCGCATAAATATGTTATAAAAATGCCTTGCCATCCTTTTCGAACTGATGAAAATATTTTGGGAACCAAACCGAGAATGCGAACATCAACACCAATTTCTTCCTTCATTTCACGGAATAGACACTCCTCAATATCCTCGCCGAATTCCAAACCACCGCCGGGGAATTGCCACTTCCCATTAAACTGACGATCTTCCGGCTCAGATTCCTGACGTTTTGTCAGAAGATATTTATTTCCTTTTTTGACAATGCCGATAACAACCGGCTGTATGTAATGCATGGTGCTATTATACTAAATAGAGCCTTCGTATGATATAATCTGAGTATACGCCAATGCCGAAAAAACAACAACACATCTTACAAATAGGCGATCCTGTCCTAAGGGAAAAAGCGGTTGATGTTAAACCTCACCTCATTCAATCAGCTCGAATTCAAGCATTCATTGCAAAAATGATCAATACGCTTCATGCGAATGAAGGTGTCGGATTAGCAGCACCCCAAATCGGAAAATTATTAAGAATTATTATTGTCGATAATAGTGGAGGAAAATCACGTCGAAAAAAAAATTCAGAATATTTTGCCAGACATATTTTAATCAACCCTCGTATTACCCAAACTTCAAAAAAAATTGAAGCTGACTGGGAAGGGTGCTTATCGATTGATAATGGAGATCTCCTTGGAATGGTCCCACGATATACTCAAGTAACAGTAACGGCTCTTGATGAAAAAGGTAAGGAAATAACAATACAAGCCACAGAATTCCAGGCACGGGTGCTGCAACATGAAATTGATCACTTAGATGGCATCTTATTTTTTGATCGAATGAGAAAGCAAGACATGAAAACGCTGACGACTCGATATTATTGGGATAAGTATTACAATAAATAAGATTCAATCGTAATAAAAACTTAATACATTCATACATAAATATTTATGAAAAAGGATTCAATAACGTACGACGACTTTACCAAGCTTGATTTTCGCATTGGTGAGGTGATTTCTGTTGAACCGGTTGAAAAGTCGGAAAAATTACTCGCATTGACAGTTGATTTAGGTGAGGATTATGGAAAACGAGAAATATTAGCTGGTGTCGCACAGTTCTACGCCCCAGATGAACTCGTCGGAAAAAAAATGATTTTTCTTGCAAATCTCGAATACAGAAAGATGATGGGTCGAGAATCACAAGGCATGATGATAGCAACAGATTCAAATAACAGACCGATTTTAATTGAGGTCGATCAGATTGTTGATAATGGATCATTCTTAAGATAATCCTGATTTCCATGCGCACTATTCATGTCATTACAGGTCAAACTGCGAGTGGAAAGACTTCGCACGTCCTTCGTTTAGCTCAAGAAAATAATGGTGAACTCATCAGTGCAGACTCACGTCAGATCTACAACAAGCTTGATATTATTACTGGTAAAGATGTTCTACATGATACTTTTATTAAGATCGATTCTCTGCAACTTGATAGAGATAGAAAGGCTGATATTGGATATTACGAAATCAAGGGTATTAAAATATGGGGTTTAGATCTTGTAGATCCTAAGGTTCCATTCTCGTCGCATGACTTTACTCTTGTATGTGAGCATCTTATTTCTCGACAAATACCTGCCGATAAAAAAGCTTACCTTGTCGGTGGGAGCTGGTTATATATTAAACATCTTATTTATGGATTTGACACAACCGCATCGCCTCAATGGGAATTGCGAGAAAAACTAGCAGAGTACACAATAGAGCAGTTGCAAAACAAGCTCATAAAAATCGACAAAAACGCTTTTGAAAAATTAAATGACTCTGATCGCTATAATCCTCATCGATTAATCAGAAAAATTGAGATAGCAACTTCCAAAAAAAATAGCGACCCAGGTGTAAGCACCGTGCCAAAAGTGAAAATAGCATCATTAACCGGGCTCAAATTTGCTCAAACAGAAAAAATGCAGGAAGTTATTAAACAAAGGGTTCATGAACGACTAGCACAAGGCGCCATTCAGGAAGTTAAAAGTTTGCTTGATAAGGGTTATTCAAAAAATGATCCAGGACTGAGAACGATAGGATATCAGCACATTATGAGTTTTTTATCGGGAGAAATAACACAAGATCAAGCTGTGGAGCAATGGATTCGTGCAGAAGTACACTATGCAAAACGCCAATATACGTTTATGAAAAAGGATGCGAATATTACATGGATTGAACGATGATTTCTGAGGATTATAATTTTGAACTCAAAATGATATAATAT
>CAZKVU010000003.1:53843-56233 GCA_964556475.1 uncultured Gammaproteobacteria bacterium
AATAACTATGCGTGTTTATAAAAATGGTATTAAAGGATTTCTCGACTTTATCCGTGAAAGAGGTGTTGTGAGCCTTGCAATAGGTTTCATCCTTGGAGGAGCCGTAACAAAATTAGTAGCTTCGCTTGTGAACGATATCATCAATCCGGTCCTTGGCATTGTGCTTGGATATGCCGGCGGTCTTACCAAAATCGTCGTTCAGCTTGGACCAGCTCAGATTAAAATCGGCAGCTTCGTCAGTGTTTTAATCGACTTTGTTGTCATCGCTCTTGTTGTATATTATGGAGTCCATATTCTCGGACTCGATAAACTTGACAAAACAGAAAAGGTAGAAAAAAAGAAGTAAAAAAAGGGGCTATACAACTAACCAATTTCAACTTAAGCTCTTCTCGTTCTGAAGCCCATTCTGAAGTCTTTTAATATCTTCGTCGACCATGAGCTTTACCAGATCTTCAAGATTCATTTTTGGCTTCCAGTTTAGCTTTTCAAGCGCTTTTTTCGGTTGTCCTTTAAGATCAGGAACTTCTGCAGGGCGCATAAACTGTGGATCTTTTTTTACATAATTTTCCCAATTATCAATACCAGCATGCTTAAAGGCCAATTCGACAAATTCACGAACACTATGGCTTTGCCCTGTCGCAACCAAATAATCATCAGGCTCATCCTGTTGAAGCATGAGGTACATCGCTTCAACATAATCACCAGCAAAACCCCAGTCGCGCTTTGCCTCTAAGTTTCCGAGCTTTAGGTCGTTTGCTAATCCAAGTTTGATTCTCGCAACCCCATCGGTAATTTTACGAGTAACAAATTGAATACCTCGAATAGGGGACTCATGATTAAAAAGCACACCATTACAGGCAAAAATGCCAAAAGACTCTCTGAAATTTACGGTCATCCAGTAGGCATATATCTTTGAAACGCCATATGGACTTCGTGGGTGAAAGGGTGTTTGTTCTGTTTGGACACCATTTTCATTATTTGTACCGAACATTTCAGATGTTGAAGCCTGGTAGAAACGTGATCGTGGGCAAAATGTTTTAATTGCGTTCAGCAAATAAAGAACTCCAAGCGAATTTACTTCAGTTGTCTGTTTCGCAAGTGCCCATGATGATCCAACAAAAGATTGTGCAGCCAAGTTATATATCTCATCAGGACGGATTGTCCGGATAATGTTCATTAAAGATGACTCATCCGTCATGTCACCCTCGCAATACTCAATCTTATTCTGTAAACCAAGATATTCGAGATTGCTCATATTCGGATTTGAATACCTGCGTGTGAGTCCGTAAACTGTGTATCCTTTTTCAAGAAGAAGTTGTGCGAGATATGGACCATCTTGGCCTTGAATTCCCGTAATAATTGCTGTTTTTGACATAAGGCTTACTATAACACATCACCATACCTACATCAATATGATATGCTATAGATAGTTACCATTTATTTAACCCTTATGATGGACTCACTGAATAATCTTGAGAAAACATTATCAACGTATTTTGTGGACAAAGCGCCTAAAATGCCGCAAGATATTCAGGATATTCTTGTCCAGTTCGGACCATGGGTTATGCTTATCGTCGTCATTGCCAGCGTCCCTGGTATTCTTGGCTTCTTAGGATTTGGCGCAATGGTAGCTCCTTTCAGTTCACTTGCATATAAAACTGCTGGTCCAACATATGCGGTTATCTGGGCTCTCTCAATTATCGCTCTTGCACTCAATGCACTCGCGCTACCAGGTTTATTTAAAAAGGAAATGCGATCATGGAGGCTTGTTTTTTACTCAGTGCTTGTAGCTGCTGTTCAGGATATTGTATCAATGAATGTGCTCGGACTCATCGTAGGATCAGCGATTTCGTTATACATACTGTTTCAGATTAAACACAATTACCGATAGTTTCCGTGTCCAAGGACATTATTATTAACGCCGGAGGTGCGTATCTCAATATCGGCTTTGCCACTTTTTACACGATTTTCCTCGCGCGTACGTTCGATAGGGTAGAATTTGGTGTTTTAAGCGTTCTTCTTGTTTTCTCATACGTTCTGGCGAACGTCTTCAATTTTGGAATGCCTGCAGCGATTTATGCTCATATCCCTGAAATCGCCCACGATCACGCAAAAGCTGTTCGGTTTTTGAAATCGAATATCATGTTACTGACGGTATTAGCCGTGGTATCACTCGGCATTATTTTTCTGATCTCGCCATATCTTGACGCTCACATTTTTAAACTACATGCCCCACTTGTATATTATGGATTAGCTTTGTTGGGTACATTTTTCTATATTATTCAAAATTTTGTCCGTGATTCATTGAATGCAGTTGGTGATTTTCTTCATATCAATATCGCTCAAAATATATCAAACGCAGTCAAAACAGCTCTCCTTGTAATTGTTGC
>CAZKVU010000003.1:56333-73147 GCA_964556475.1 uncultured Gammaproteobacteria bacterium
ATATCGCTCAAAATATATCAAACGCAGTCAAAACAGCTCTCCTTGTAATTGTTGCTATTAATCATTCCTTAACAATTGGAAATGCACTGTTTATCATGGGGATCATTGGACCAGCAATTGTATTTGCGATTGTACTATTTGAGAGAAGATGGATTATCCGTTCCTTTATAGACAGCGACATAACCCGTTCAGCCATAAAACTCGGCTATACAACTCAATATTTTATCGCTTCACAACTATTCGCGTTAGCAAGCCGCATAGATCTGTTCATGGTTGCCTATTTCCTCATGCCGGGCGACAAAGGCGACTATGCACTGGCGCAACGCATTGTCCTCGCTATCGTAACAACCACAGACAGCATTTCACAGGTTTTATCGCCTCAATTTGCCAAGGTCAGTTCGCGCAATGAAATTCTTGCCTTATTCAAAAAATCATTCATATTTGTCCTCTTACCAACGGCTTTGTTTGTCGCAGCAATGATTGTGCCAACATTCCTGTATACATTATTCTTCACAGATAAATTTATTTTGGCCTTCCCAGTTACGAGATTATTGAGTTTTGCGTATATCCCGTATAATTTCGCGGCAATTCTGCTTTTATATTTCCTCTATACAATTAAAAAGCCGATCCACGTCATTTATTCAAACTTTATCCTTGTCGTCATTTTAATAGTAGGTGATTACGTGCTGATTCCAAAATTGAGCTTATACGGACCACCAATCGCATCGTTCGTTGCGTTTATAGCTGTTTTAATATATCTTTTGACTGTTTTTATGCGCCATTTTAAGAAGAAGACTTCATAACAGATATGCTGATCAGCACAAAATAAATGATGATATAAGGGTAAAATAGAGAATTTTCAAATAAAGCATGAATAAAAAGCCCACCATAGATGCTCAGAACGCTATATATCATAACCGAATTCTTTTTTTTCGCATCTCTGAACATTATGTAAGCAGATCTACCTACCATATATAAAAACGCTAAAAATCCGATCAAGCCAGTTGTCGCAAGTATAAATAAATAACTATTTGGCACACCTGCGCCTGAGTGGTTAGTCAACCATGATTGCGCATTTCCATTTTCTTTCAAAAAACCCGCTTGATGTTGTGCGTAGCGATACATGTTAAAACCAACACCAAAAACCGGATGCTTCAAAAATATCTCTGTAGCTTGTTGGTATGCCACTAATCGGGAATTAACCGAGACTGTTCGAGCTAAATTAACACCCTCACCTGGGAGTGATTTTGGAAGTAATATCAGTCCAATAATAAAAAACAGGCTCGTTATGAACAAAAATTTCGCATTTCTTACAAAAATACTCAATAAAATCACTGATACTCCAAACATAAGATACGAGCTTCGAGAATAGGTCAGCATCAGTGCTGTGAAACATAATCCTGAAAAAATAGCATAGTGTACTGGCTTGTTATGCTGATTGCTGTTTCTCTGTTTATTTTCAAGGTAAAATCCGCATGATAGAATAAATCCGAAAACAAAGAGTGCACCTGAAAAATTAGGATCGAAAAGTGTTCCGTATATGCGATACAAATGCTCATCCCAACCTTGATAATACAGTGAACGAAGATCAGGGAATAATATGTATTGAATCAAGCCAAAACAAGCGAAAGCTATGAGTGAGATAAACACATACTTCAATATCGTGCGCAATTCCGCTGACGGCTTTTGCAGTATTATATAGCCAACATTTAGGTATAAAATGAGTCTGAAAAAATACAATAACCCTGTGGAAAATGCTTGTATCGGGTAGTCAAAGATGTGAATTCCGGCTGAAATGAGTGCAATAACTAAAAATGGGGCAACTGTGATACTTTTATTGAGTAGCTTTCGAGTAGATTGTTTAACAGCAAAAAACCGCGTCAACGAACACATGAACAGCATGCTTGCTACAATGTCGATACCGAGCACCGATATGCTGTTATTCAAATCAAATCTGAGAATATTTCCAAAGGGAAGCAGGGTAATAAGCAAAATTACGGCTACGTTTTCAATTCGCTTGAGCATTATTTCGGGCATTTATAACTATGTATCCAACAAGAACTATACACTGTGTTAGAACTGTCGTCCAACTCGCTGCAATATACGAATACTGGGGGATAAGAACGCTATTGACGGCAATATTCACGCAAAAAGCCACAATTGATACCCAAAGAATTGCCTTTTCCTTATGGTCTGCTAAAAGTGAGCTCGCATAATAACCAGATAATACTGTCACAGCTGCTGCAAGGGCTAAAATGCGAAGCGGGGCGAGCGCAGACATGTACTCAGAACCGCCAATTATCTGAATATAGAGCGGTGCAAGGATATAAAGACCCACAAAAGCACATAATGCAATAAAAAATGTTACATTTCGGAAAACGTTGCGAGATTTCTGTTGAAGTTGATTTTTACTTGACGTGAAATAGGGGAGTAGTGTTTGTGTAAAATACCCTCCGATGACTATAGCAATCTCAAAAGGTTTATATGCTAAAGAGTAATATCCCACAGCAGGTGAGTGTTGTGGAGAAAAGAAGAAGCCAAGCAAAAGCATGTCAATTTTAAAATAGGCTGTTGCAAAAAGATAAATGCCAATAAAAGGCCAAAACCTAATTAGCAGACTACCTAATTGTTTGCTAACGAGCTTAATCTGTGAATACGGCCTATCCCAACAAGCTGAACTGAATAACAAACCACTCAAATATCCCACAGCATGGATAATAAGGAAATAATTCAGTGTACGCTTCTGTAATAATCCAAACCAGAATAATGACAATATAATGAGCGCAGTCAGCACCTGAGCAGCAACAACAATTTTGTACTTTAGCTGCCCTTTTAACACAGACCACAAAGTATTCGATAATAAAAGCGCTATAGATGACACTGACGCTATGAGGATCCCGCGTTTAATATCTGCTGAATACCCTGAAAAGAGAAGAGTTCCAACAAGAAGCATGCTTAAGGCACCAGCAATGTAAACTCTTAAGGAAAAAATTGCTCCCAAAGCCTTTTTTTCCACCTTTTGCGCTGTTTCACGTGTAATATAGGCGTCTAGACCAAGGTCAGCGAACATAAAAACGGCCGTAGATATAGCGAAAATGAATGAAAATGTTCCGAATTCCTGCGGACCAAGGTAACGCGCAAGTAAAAAAGTTGTCAAGAAACCAATACCAGCAGTAAAACCCCTTCCGATAAGCTGAATTATCACATTACTAAATACAGGATGCTGGAACATACCCACGCTCATTCCAGTAAGTGTCGCGATATCAGACACTACCTGTAGTGTGGGAAGGAGAAATATTGCTTTCAAGGATCGAACATAACCATAATTCTTCCGTACCGACCATAATGCATACGCACAAAGTAGCGCTATAATGCTAAATACAAGTAACGGTGATTGATATATGATCGCTGAAATCAATAGGGCCAAACCAATAGCGTATCGGGCAAAAATCAACGGCGTTTGTGGTCTAAAATGTAATGCCTGGCCATCTCCGCGCGCATATCTGAAAAATTGAACAAATGCAGAACTAAGTGATTTTTTTTGAGGCCAATATACAATTGCGTTCCGTGAAAGCTCAAATTTCATACCTGTCTCCCGCAGACTGCGAGCAAACATTAAATCTTCAGCCGTATCAAGATTTTCTGGGTAGCCTTTTACATCAGCCCATGCCGATTTTTTGAATGCTATTGAACGGGAAGAGGGGAGAAACTCTTCTGCGGTAAGCCTTTCAAATTTATCATGCATAACTGAAGTGTATGCTGCCAGACAGTGCTGAAAAACAGTTTCAGCAGCATTTCTCGATGGTGGATAAGCTGGAATATAGAAACCGCTCACTACGTCGACAGCAGGATTCTTCTTAAATGGTTTTGTGATATTCCGTACCCAATCTTTATCTAAAATACAGCCAGCGTCTGTCACCAGAATGTGATTATACCGAGCTTGCGAAATAGCATAATTTCTGCATGTAGATCGATTACCAGCCTTTTGCAACAACCTATATGCTATTTTCATTTGCCCGAAGGCTTTTTTGTAGTTTTTGAGAATGTTCCAAGTGCTGTCTGTGCTCATTGCATCAACAATAATAACCTCGGGGGGCAGTTGACTCTGATGGAGTATTGATTCAAGCAAATCTTGTATGCTCTTTTCTTCGTTATATACAGTGCAAATTAAACTTTCCATAGTGTTAGATACTGCTTTACCACATCGTCCCACGTGTGTTCCTCTAAATATTCTTTAAGTGAGCTTCGTATTTTTTTGTTTAATATGCCGAATTCACTGCCTAATACGACCCTGGCAAGCTCTGTTGGGTTATTATTAATAGTTATCCACATGGCAAATGGTGCTAACGTGAGATAATCTTTCTTTAATGGATTTTCATAAACGGCAATAACAGGTTTTCCATACGATAATGCCTGCAATATTGTTAAATATGAAGAAGCACAGACAATGTCTGCTTTTTTAATCAATGTTCCTAATTCAGAAACAAAACCATGCACATTCCCGTATTTTTCCAGTTTCCAACGTAGCGGCCCATCCCCACATACATCGAGGGTAAAGGATGGCAATTTTTTAAATAATTCCAGATAGGTCTTTATACCAATATCAGGAGCTAATCTTCCTATAAATAGAATGTGCGGATGAGGATTAATTTCCTTAGGAATTTTTGACAATCCTATTGAAATATTATGCACACCTCCATATGTAACGACCTTGGGTTTTGTGCCATACCACTTTTCAATATAATGTCCAACATTCATCGTGTCAGATGATAACAATCTGCTCATACGCCTTACGATAATGGCCTTTCTGTCCGGTGGGAATACACCTTCATAGCCATGAAATGTTGTATAAACTCTTTTAAAAAAATACAAAAAAAGATACGGAACATACCAGAAAAAAACATCGTGACAATGGACAAGTTCTGCCTCAAAAAATTGCTTATGCAATTTGAATAATTCATGCCAGATTTTAAATTTCTTCCAAAATCCGGGTCTGCCAGCATGAAAATAGTAAATATTAAGATTATTATGCTTTAGATAGCCTACCTTCTTATCTGAAGATTCAGTAATAACAGTAATGTAGTGTCCCTGTTGTGCCAATCTCGTTGCAACTTCGTATGCATGAGTCTCAACACCCCCGATGTGCGGCCAAAACCGCGCAGATAAGAACAGGATTTTCATTGATATATCTTACCAAATAGGCACATTAGGCGTATAATTGACATATGGTGTGGCTTATATTGATACTAGCAGCACTTGTGCGAATACCCGCGCTTAATCAGTCGTTCTGGCTTGATGAAGCCGCTCAAGCCGTCTTATCAAGCAAACCTATTCTCAGTGTTCATTACGCATCAGACTTTCAACCACCTTTATTTTATATTTTCAGCCATTTTTGGATGCAATTAGGAGCACTATTCGGAACACGAGCTGAATGGTTTCTCCGGCTTCCATCTGTTTTTTTCAGCATTGCATCGATCTTGTTGATATTCAAGTTTGTTGAGAAAATTTTTAGCCGTAAAACAGCGATTATAACCTCGCTTTTTCTGTCTGTATCACCATTTAACATTTATTACGCACAGGAATTCCGCATGTATTCGTTACTAACGCTTGTATTGGTATGTTCGTGGGTTTTCTTATGGTATAAAAAGTGGGCACTCTATGCTTTGAGCATACTTATCGGTGTTTTTACTCATTATTTTGCCTTTATAGCAATCCTTTCTCAATGCGTCTTTGTTATTGCAGCACGACGTAAAGATCTCAAAAGCTTTATAAAAGCACTCAGCGCCGGATTAAGTCCGTTTATTGTGTGGATTCCGGTGTTTATACAGCAGGTTAAAACGTCCCAACAGCTCATTCATGCGTGGCCAGGATGGTCGGCTCTGAGTAATGTCGGTTTTTTTAAATTTCCCGGACTCGTGCTTGCTAAGTTCACTGTTGGCATGATAAGCCCTCAGAATAAATTATTTTATATGACTGTTGTTGCTGGTTTTGGGTTGATTGTACTTATGGCTGCAATGGGAATCGTGAAAAAAAAGCTCTTTAAAAAACCCGAGGGAATTCTGCTTATATGTACAGTCGTTCTGCCCTTGGTGATTTCGTGGATTGGCGGTATATTTATTTCTGCTAGTTCGCCATGGCGCATACAGTTTGTGCTGCCATTTTTCTACGCCGGCATTGCCGTTGGGCTCATACAGTTCAAAAAAACGCATTTTCAGCGTTACCTAGCTGTTGGTGGATTTGCTCTTATTATGCTTACGCACCTATTTTTTTCATATACATACCTATTTGAGCCGAAATATCAACGTGAAGACTGGCGATCAGCAGTAGGTTATACCGATAGCCTCATACACGGCACAGATCTCGCCCTTACGGAATATATTGGACCGTGGGCACCAATGGAGTGGTATTCATCGAAATTTGGTAATTATCGCGGCAGTAGTTCAACACCAGCGGTTTCTGAGCGGGGAGTAGTAGATGGAATTGGGCCACTGATAAAATCAGATCAAAAACCGTTTACTATTGTGCTTTATACATATCTTTTTGAATTATCAGATCCACAACAGATGGTATCGTCGTATTTGTTGTCTCAAGGTTATGTCCTTGCATCAGAAAAAGATTTTCGGGGCGTTGGAGTTATTAAAAAATATCGTCTCCACAAGTAAAAAAAGGCGGGTACTGGCCGCAAACTACTTATTCACAAGCATAAAACCTCGCGTTCTAATGGTTCGGATAGAAAATTCTGAATTCATTTCCTGAAGTTTTTTTCTCAAACGGGCAACGAGTCGATCGACAGCCCAGTCTGACACACCGATTGCCTCATATTCTGCCCAGACGGTTTCTAAAATAAGCTCACGGTCGCAAATTTCGTCCAAATGGTCTTTCAAAAGAGTAAAAAGTTTATGTTCTTTACTAGTTAAGTAGGTATCCGCACCCGATACAGGTTGCTCGCTCGATAATCCTTTTACATAATGCTCAAATAGTGGACTAAAAATACGCGCAGGCCTGTGGCCATTAACAATCATTCCGGTTTGCCAAACATATTCACTTTGATCTCTATGTTCCTTTGTGACAGACTCATTTTGCACTATGTGAAGCAATAAATCCTGATTTTCCTTATCGAGATATGAAAAAAGCTCCTCAGACTGCAGCTCAATTCGTTCATCTTTTTCAATCAAATCGAGAATATCTGAAATTTTCTCACCGGCATTAATACGCTCATGTAGGATAATTAAAGACAGCTGAAGATAATTAACATGACCGCCCGAAAGAGAAATAAGCTTCTTTTTTACATCATCGTCAATCTTAAGCTTGTACCGCTCGGCAAAAGTAGAAAAAATGATATTCATATCAGCATCAGTTGCCGGTTGGATGTAAAGCGGTTTTGAAAAAACAGCCATGCTATGCTTATCAAAAATTTCCGGTTTAAGGTAGTGGAGCTGCTGATACGAAGTGAAAACATAGACGAGTTTTTCACCTGTTGCGTCATAAAAACCTTGTAGGTTGGCAAATAATTCGGGCGTAACACTGTCTAAAAGTCGATCAAACCGTATCATGACCAGCACAGGAGTTATGTTATTGTTGCTCAGCTCAACGAGTACCTTTCTCATGCCGTCGACAATGAAAAATGTTTCTTTTGACTGAATCGACGTGTCAAAGATTTTATCAATAATTTCTTTTAAGCTATCAGGACAATTTGAATGTTCAACAGCATCAAGAATACGCTTAAATGTGAGCAACCAGAAAGGATACCGCTCGCGCTCAATAAGATTGTTGTAATCTACCGGAATAAATAAGTAAGAGGACCCGTCCTTTGATGAAAAGTATTTTCTTGCAACCTCAGGGTTATAGAGAAAAAATCGAAGAAAATTACTAATACCGACCCGCTTCATACCGATTAACTCAATAGACTGATGACGTTTTAGAGCATCAGAAAGAGCTTTGACATCATTTTTACGGAATGAAAGGGGATAACCTGATTCAATCGGGAGATTCATCATTGAGGTATTGTACATATGAAAATGAAATAACGCAATGGCCTCAAAAATGTCTAGAACGTGTCGTTATTATGTCAAGATAGGAATGAATGTGAAGGGTAGAATGAAGCTTTCAATAAACTGTCACAATAGTCTAAATTTATGAGTGTTCTTGAAGCAGATGTCTCTAATCATCAATTCTGGAGGTCACCAAATAGCTCAGAAGGCGGATTACACAAAGAAGTACGTTTCTCCAATGGCTCTTCTGGAGCGCGTATTGATTTGAAAGCTCATCCTGATTTAGTTGGACGCTCAGTTGTTAAAACAAATGCGGTTGATCCACAACGCATTCATCGAGAAATGGCAGGGGCCAGAATGCTTCTTGTACATGGTGCCTATTCCCCATGGATACTTAGACCCTCGCATTTTGATGAGGAGCCAGCACGAATTGTCTATCCATATGTTGAAGGTGTCGATTTGCGTACAGCACTATTAACTAGTCAATTGCAAGATGATGATGTTGTTCGAGTTGCACAAATGCTAAAAGATATTGAAATCGCACGAGCATGCGAACGAACAGCACGTACACCAGATACTGTGCCCTATGGATCAATGCAAAGAGGCGAATGGGGAGATACACTTGCACGAATTGCCCAATTATATAAACAAGGAATTCTGAAGGATGTTGATCCTGAATCACCAATTGTCGTAGGTGAACAAACATATCCTTCTCTCAATGATGTTATCAGACGTGTTAATGGACTCATGTCGATAGCTCCACCTTTTGTAGATATTGGTCACAATGACCTAACACAAACCAATGTATTATTAACAGGCACTGTAGATAGCCCGTTAGTGATTATTGACCACGAATGGGCAGGATATGCTGACCCAGCCGAATCGCTTGTTAGAACAGCAAAAGCAAGAAAAACATACGACCTCCCAAAAGAAGCACTTCAAGAATTACAGATAGATGGAGGTGTAATTAGAATGCCTAATCCAGCTCCGCATGCTCAACAGCCCGCCCTATTTGAGAAAACTATATACGATGCTACTCGACAGATGGCTGACAGGTACGGTGATGATCATTTTATAGATCGGGTACAATTGTATCGAGCAGGTTCATATTTACGAGAGTGTGCCATGTCTGACACCAGATCGACCCCACAGCACGGCCTATATGCAATTGTCGAGGCAAGCATGGCCATCGACGAAGCACTATAATAATTTTATGATAAAAGCACTTATTTTCGATGTTGATGGTGTCCTTATCGACTCAGTCAAATTTCACTTTCGCTCCTGGAAAAAGGCATTTAAGCATAAAGAAATAGAACTGAAATATAGTGACTACATCCAAAAACTGAATGGTGTTCCTCGAGAGCATGGTATCAGAAATGTATTGCCATATGTTTCTGATGCAGATGCACAAAAACTCTTTGATCTTAAACAACAGTATTTAATGGAATTACTTGGTACTCAAGATATAAAAGTGATTCCTGGAGTGCGTGCAACATTAAAAAAATTGCAAAAAGAATATACCCTTGCAGCGGCATCATCAAGCAAAAACGCTACACAATTCCTGCATAAGGCTGGACTCGAGTCGTTTTTTAGTACTATAGTTACTGGGCACGATATACAAAAATCAAAACCAGATCCAGAGCTTTTTTTACTTGCTGCTCAACGAATTGGAATTGATCCAATAGACTGCGTTGTTATAGAGGATGCAAAAACCGGCATTGAGGCAGCTCATAATGGGGAAATGCGAGCTGTTGGTTTTTTACGATCAAACGATCACGAACTCGCACGATCAACTCAATACCTTATTTCAAAATTCAACGAACTTATTGCGGTCATTCATAGCATGGAGTAATATGCTTGTAATGGACCTCGATGCACTCATCACATTCAAAAATAATTTCATCCATGCGCTGCAGGAGGGCGAGAAGGGAAATCCAACATCAATGCCCTTCATAATACATGAGCTTCCATCATCTTCAGTTGTGAAGCCCGGCGAAACATTCCAAGTCATCTCTATTGGAGGGACAAACTATCAAACAGGATATGTGCAGGTTACGCATGATGATGAATTAAATCTTAAAAAGGAAGAAGTGGGGGAAAGGCCTACATTCCGGTCCGAAGAAGAATTTTTACAGTTTATGAGCGGCATTATAGATCAAAGCGTTGACTATGTCGGTCTGAATTTTGCTTTTCCGCTCTATCCAGAATTCAGGGATGGATTACTCGACGGGACCTTAAAAGGCTCTGGTAAAAATGATGATTTTGGTGACCTTGTAGGAAAACTCGTTGGGAAATCTATTGAAGAATATATTGGCAATGCAGTTCGAGTAAGTGCGGCAAATGATACGATTTGTTTATTGCTATCTGGTTCTGCTCGGTATCAACGAGAAAAATTAAGTGCAATTATAGTAGGGACAGGATACAACGCTGCATATTTCATTGACCCTACACACCCTGTGAATACGCAGGCAACGAGCTTTTCTGGTTATAAACCAAGCGAATTGGCTTTGGAGGTTGACAAAATTGCAGAAAACAAAGGAGCTCTCTTTGAAAAAGATGTTGCAGGGGCATATTTGTATCAACAATTTAATATAACACCAGGCATTCAGGGCCCTATTCAATCGTCCGATGAGCTCGATGAGATAGCAGGAAATGACAATCATCCAGATTGTCTCATTGCTCGTAAAATTTTTGAACATTCAGCGCAACTCGTATCTACGCATGTTGCAGGAATTATGCAACACAAACAATCAGATATGACTTTTGTGATGCAGGGAAGCGTGTATTGGAAGGCATGGAATTATCAGGAAATGGTCGACGAATGGGTAAAAAAATTGTGCCCGCAGCATAATGCGACATTCTGTAATATTGATGATGCGGACATGTGGGGCGCTGCATATTTACTCCTATAAATTCATCTTTAAGTAAACTCTGTCAATCTGATGTCTGTTAATTGTCAAGTTACTCATTTTAAAGAGGCATAGACTGAAGTTATTATGAGTTTTTGAAAAAACTATGCCAGAAGGAAGAATTACACCACTTAGTGCTTTAGGATTAGGAAAAGGAGCTCAGACAGATGTTCAAAGAGGTATGCAACGTATTCGTCTTGAAGACGGAAGAGAAGCCGTTATTCCGCTTGATGGGATAGGTCATCCTGAAGATCCGGAAAGAGGAATGTTTCTCGCTATCACTAGAAATGAAGCATCAGCAGCATTAAATGCACCGTTAGGTCAACCATTAGGACCTGGCGAAACGGCAGTTGTTTACGACGCAACGCAACGATAAATAGAGAAAATCTTGCCAATGAGGATGAATTTAATGAGCAGGTCGTTATTTCCTTTATGATTTCTTAGCTATTTTTTAACCACTCTTTTTTTCGTACTTTTTTTTGCTGGCTTCTTTGCAGTTTTCTGTGTCAGTTTTTGAGTCACCTGTGATGACATCTGAGTAACAGCAGGAAAAAGCTTCTTAAAATCATTTTCTAAATGTCCGGCAAGCGCTTTGAGTTCATTATCTGGTAAATCGTGCTCTTCTTTTATATGATTCACAACATCTTTGACGGCTACAGAATATTTCGACTTATCAATCGTGTCGTAATTCGCCTTGAGCGATGAGAGCTGCTCAGCAAGGAGTTTTTTTGACGTATCGTACATTTCTTTAGTTTCTTCTGAGGCTCTACCGAAAATTTCTTTCACAATCTGATCGGGATCTTTGTCTTTGAGTTTTTTATAGTATTCGAGTGCATCGTCTCGTAGTTCTTTACCGGCCTTTGGAGCTAAGAAAAGACCTGCAACAGTGCCGACGACTGCACCGATAACAACTCCTAACCCTAGTTTTGAGGATGATTTTGAGTTATTCATATGTTTAAGTATAATCCTGATACGATTTGAATTCAAGTTTATCTTCGAAAGTAAACGGTGCGTCCAACCCAAACATCCATTCCGCCACAATCAACCTCAGCTACATTTAATCTTTCATGATAAACCTCCACTGCTGGTCCTAAATCTGCAAATGCTCTCTCGCCCATAGTGACTTGATGAACTGCCACATCCCTTATGATTCCATTAACTCTTCCATGAAGATAACTGCCTCGTTCTCCATAGTCAATATTTCCAACAGAAACGGTATAGTCTTGAGGGATGATGCCAGAGTCATGAGGTCCTCTGTCAGGATTAAGACTAAATATCTGACTTCCAGCCTGCAAGGTTCTATCGTATAACATAGTATTAATTGCTAATATTACTTATCCTTTGTGTAATGGGTAAGTACTTTTTTGAGCTTGTTCTGAACTGCTAAATCCATTTTGACATCAAGAGTATTGGCAAGAGCGAACGTTGCAAGAATTATGTCAGCAAACTCTTCATATAAATTCGTCTTCTTGAATTGAGCTAATTTTGACTTTCTTTGCAGCGAAAGGACCGATAAGATGTCATTAGCAAGTTCACCAACTTCTTCCTGGAGCTTTACCGTCTTCATCAAGATGTCCTTTTCCTTTTTTGTAAGCGTATCAAAGCCAATACGAAGTTCTAATTCGTGTTGCGCAAGTTTTTGCTGCAAGCCTCGAATGTCGATAGGAGATACAGCTGAGGAAGCTGCCCGAGCGCTATTTATTTCGGGTTTCATATCGTATATTATACCAAAATAGGGTATAATGACGCGTAATTAGCCCGTTGAGGCAGACAGTTCCCGTAGCTCAAAGGATAGAGCGTTGGTTTGCGGAACCAAAGGTTGGAGGTTCGAGTCCCCCCGGGAACGCAATCTGGTTAATAATTCTTTAATCTTCTTTTGATACACTCTGCCAATGAATCGCAGAAAACAGACCTTGAGAAAAATTGAACAAAATGTAAAGCAAACTCTTTGCGAGATTAAATTCGACGTGTTCTTTTACAAAATTCTCGCCTCAACAATGTACTGGGCAGAAGGCGGAAAGGAAAAATCGTTTCTTGCGTTTGTCAACTCAGATCCAGCAATGATCAAATCATACCTGAAAGCATTGCGTAAAGGCTTTAAACTTGACGAAAGCAAATTTAGATGTCTTATTCATATTCATGAATATCATAATGAAGAAATGATCAAAAATTTTTGGTCAAATATTACAGACATTCCATTAAGTCAATTTAGTAAAAGTTACTTAAAGCCTCATACATCAAAGAGGGTCCATAATGACTACAAAGGGTGTATTCGGATCAGATACTATGACTCAATGATTGCTGCTGAAATACGAATGATTTATAATATGCTACCGAAGAGAATGGGGGTGTGGTGAAATTGGTATCACGAGAGTCTCCAAAACTTTTATTCCAGGTTCAAGTCCTGGCACCCCTGCAAAATATTACCCATCTATACTTTTCTTACAACCTATAGTATAATTACCACCATATCTAAGTTTATTTGTCTACAAATAGCAATACTCGATGACAGCAGAAAGACTCCATACCATACCGCCTGTTGAAATAGACAGCATGGATCCTATTCTATTCTCCTATTTGCTCGGCTTACAATCCATACCACCTACAGGAGTTCTCCGATTTGGCTGGTGCACACAAGCTCAGCAAGAACTGGTTAATGACACAAAACTCGTGCATGTTTTAAATGAAGAAGACAGGGCAGAAGCTGAAGAAGCTTTAGCCGCCGATCTTGCAAATCCAGATTATACAGGTTTAGAAGACATTGCACGGGCGCTACATGAGTTTGAACTGGAAGAGCAAGCAATCGCAGAACGTGTGCGTACGGTTGATGTAATAAGAACAGGTGATAATGCCCAAATAGCATTTGGTCCGATTACTCATGGGCACGCAACAAGCGGATCTTTCGCAGTTCACGATGGAGGAGTTAGTTTATTTGCAATTCACACACATCCAGATGATATTTTGTTTTCACCTGCTGATTATGCAGCGCTTATAACTGATACGAGAACACTTACCGATAATCTAAGACAGAGGAATCTTTTTGGTCAGATGGTTATTTGCCCCTCAGTTCAAGTTTTCGCTCTTGCAACTGCTCAAACGCCACTTATTCCAGAAGTTGAAACTGAAGAATTCCTACGTCGTATGAGGCAAGATGCTTTAGAAGAAGTTACTAGTGACCCCAACGAAACACGAATTGAAATACCATCAAGATTAATCACAGATGCGATCAAAATGGACCCGGAAAGATTTCTACGTATAATCCAAAGTCAAACAACACGTATGCGAGCAGGCGAACTTACACCCTCAATTCGTAAAGAAGAATTTAAGGAATTTTATCGTTCTTGTGGTGAGATTGGTCAACTTATTATCGAAGCACTGGAAATAAATCTAACAATCGAGAGTAGACAATTAAACGCAATGCTTATACAAATAGCTCGAAGGCTTCATATTCAACTTTATTTTTCAACTGATATGGCAGTCTTTATTCCAGCAAGTGCCTGAATTTTCTCCTTTTTACGATAAACGCTCTTTATAATCACAATTCACTTTGTCTGCTTTGCTATAGGACTATTTTTATAGTAAAATAAGCTTATGTCCGATGAGCAATTACAGCAATCAGGTGGCGAAAATAGAGGAGTTATTCCCTTACATGGAAGTAGAGAGTATGTTTTTTTGGGGCTAGGGCTAGTAGGAGTTGAGGTGCTTGAGAAAATTGATAATGTTGGATTAGATCAACCACTTCCTCCAGCATACACAAAACCCGAGAGATTCCTCCAAGAAATGGTAGAATCTTTGCAAGTAGGGAGACGGGTTGGAAAAGCAGGTTCTCCTACATACCAGCCTCAAAGATCACGAAATCTACATGCTATAGCTCGAGAAATAGTACGAAAACGACATTGGTATCTTATCCCCGAAATGTACGATGTGCTTGAAAGAGATTATGGGGGCAGTCCATACTCCAGTGTTGCACATAACCTTGAACTGCCAAGTTTATATTTACTTACCTGCCCAGATGATAGATTTCTTGTAAGTACTCAAGGTCAAAATGTCTGGAGGGAAATAAATATGGACCAATATGAACCAGATGAGCGTGGACAGGTGTGGAGTACCGTAGCCCAATATATGGCTCCAATAGTTGGTCATATTCATCCAGAAAACGCTGATCTCATTCCTGATAGGTTTTTAGTACATGAAAAATTTAATGATGTCCAATTACCTCAACCAGCAGAGCCCATGGAGAAAACATTAGAAAGGGCTTTTTTTCATCAAAGATACATTGTAAACCCAGATGGAGTTGAAGTTCGATTCCAGCATGCAGGGGATTTGCAATCAATGAGGCTGCGAGTTACAGGGAACCAAATCATGGCTCGGGTTCAACTTAATGGTGGCGAAACATTCGTACTTCTCGATCTTGATACGGCTGCTCATTATTCCCCAGAGGTAATATTTAATACAAAAACTGGAGATCCACGATTAGCTCACTTGCTTGCTGAAGTCTATCACGATCTGGTAACAGCGGTGACAATTAGAGGTCCACGGAGACCGCCTCGAGATGAAAGAGCTCAGACAAACGATGAAGAAAAGCAAGAGCGGACCTGGAGATATATACCGAGAACAATAAGGCAATTCTTAGATGAAGAAACGAGGGTGCCACTTGACACCTCACGAAGACCTCCGCAGCCGCATCCGGTAGTCGGATATGTGAGAAGGGGAAATATGACCGAAAGCCAAAGGGACAATATTGTAGCATTTGAAGCAGAATATGGCGTGCGCATTATGCATCTCGTACCTGATGGATTCACATTTGTACGTCCTCATATTTCACCACGTGGATATACAGGGGAAATGTTCGAAAGTCTGCCTGTTTTCATTAAACGGAGGTTTAGGAGTCATGTTGAAGAATTAGTTCGCGAAGCAGCAGCAAGGACGAGTGTCTCTGATGAATAAGTACACTTCAACCTTCTCAACTATACTCCAGAAAATGCTACAATTATCTAATGGATCAGCAAGACCAGGCCAATCCTAACCCGAAAGCCAGCATAAATTATTCAATAAATTCCACTTTTTACACAATCATAATTATTTTGCTGCTCATTATTACTGCTCTTTCCTTTGGTATTTACTATATTTATAAAAAACAATTTAACACTATTCAAACTCCGGCAGTAACCGTCACAGATAACACTGAAGACATATCGTCAGCAATGACTCAACTCTATCCAACCATCAAGCAGGTTAATTCTACGGAGATTCCTCTTTATCCCGAAGTCGACTGGAAAATAATTGATTTGAATCCTAATACAGACCGCTATTTGAATACGATTAGCGTCAAGCAGAATGGGCAAGATTGGGGTGGTGACATAGTGCTAAACGGTAAACTCTATAGTGCTACTTCAAAATTGTTCTATGGTGACTTTGAAAACTATTACACTTCTCAATTTGAAAAAAATGGGTGGGCAAATGAAGTTAAACTAAATGATCTAACCATTCACGGAATAGCAGCAGATGGACCAAGCGGTTCATTTTTTGGTTGTCTAAAAGAAAAAGATGGACAAATTTATGTTATATCTTACTCTTGGATCATGCATAACGATAGAGAGACAGAATTTAGCATCTTCATCAGTGAACCTGTAACAATTTCATATTTATTGCAGGCTTCAGAGAATTTTCAGTAATTTCACACTTTGACATAAATATCGCTTTGCTATATTACCACTATGATCCTCACTAAAACGAAGCCTTTTACCGTGAAGGAAATTGAACTTATGAAGGAACAGTTCGAAATTTATATTAATGTATTCAAAGTGAAAAAATTCGTCTACAATATAAGTAATTGACATTGAGATAATACAACTTACACTATGACAAACAATAAGCCCCAATCAAAAGTAATTGAAATAATTTACACTTTTTT
>CAZKVU010000004.1:0-15403 GCA_964556475.1 uncultured Gammaproteobacteria bacterium
GGCAAGAATGCAAACATGCGTGCTACAAAAATAATGAAGAGTGTAAAAAGAATTTTTCGTCGTAGAGTTGGATCTTTAAAAGCTGATTTAAGTTTGTCTAATGTATTGGTCATGCTTCAATAACCTTACCGCCAGCTTTCTCTATTTTTTCTCGTGCTGTTTTTGACATCGGCAGCGCAACTTGTAGAGCTTTCTCAAGCGTTCCATAACCAAGAATTTTTACTCCGGATACATATGCTTTGTCATCGACCATTCGAGCCTTTATTAAAGCATCCATATCGACAACATCTTGAGCATTGAATCTATTAAGTTTTTCTACGTTAATAACAAGTGGGTCTTCCTGGTATGATCTGTTTTTTACTTTTCCTCGCAAGAGAGGGAACTTCTTAACCATTCTATTTTGTCCACCTTCAAAATGAAGCGGGATCGCTCGGCGTGCTCTCTGATGGCGAGTTGTTCCTCGACCAGATTTTACACCTGCGCCACTGCCAATTCCACGTCCTTTTCGCTTATTCTTTTTATCTACTATCGCCGGCAATGTGTGTAATAGTGTATTCATGATTTATTTTGTTGCGCCTTCTTTTGCGCCTCTTGTTTTTAATTTGCTCAGAGCTTCCATAACAGCATAGGCATTTGTTATTTGATTTCGTGATCTTAAGATTTTCCCTGAGGCATTTGTTACACCTGCAAGGCTCAAAATTGGTCGTGCAACGCTTCCGACCTTCAAACCCACACCTTGAGCTGCTGGTCGTAATAAAAGTTCTGCACCTTTATATTTTACTCTAATGTCATGCGGTAAAGTTTCATTATTAATCGGAATGTTAATACAATTTTTACGTGCTTGATTAAAACCTTTTTTAATAGCTTGAGGAACTTCCAGGCCATGGCCTAACCCAATACCAACCTTGCCTTTCATATCACCGACAACAACAAGTGCGGAAAAACTTATGTAATTTCCTCCTTTTGTTTTTTTGGAGAGTCTTCTGATTAGAAGAACTTTTTCCTCCATGCCGTCTATGCTCGTATATTCAGGTTTTCTTCTCATAATATTAAATGGTTATTCCATTTTCTCTGACAGAATCAGCCAGGGCTTTAATTCTACCATTGTATTCGTAACAACCTCTATCAAATACAACTTGTTTAACTTTTAAGGCCTTTAATTTTTCAGCAATATTCTTTCCAATAGCTATTGCGTGCTCGGTTTTTGTTCCTTTTGTTTCTTTTGAACTCGCATCGTTAGCTGATGCTAAAGTCTGGTGTTTATAATCATCAATAACTTGAACATATAAATATTTATTTGTTCTATGAACACTCATGCGTGGGAATTCAGATTGTCGAATAATCTTTGATCGAACTCTCACTTGTCTTTTTTTTCGTTGTTTGATGATTTTGTTCTTCATGGTCGTTTGTTAACTATTATGCTGTCTTAGCTTTCTTTCCTGGCTTTAAGATGACGTATTCTCCTTCATATCTAACACCTTTACCTTTGTAATGATCTGGTTTCTTTATATTTTTGATTTTGTTTGCAACTTCACCGACGAGTTGTTTATTCACACCTAAAACAGTTATTTTATTACCTTCAACGTGGTAACTTACTCCATCAGCTTGCGGAAATTCAACCTTATGGGAAAGTCCGACATCAAATACCAAACCTGTTCCCTGCATTTTTACTTTGTATCCTGTGCCAACAACCTCTAATTTCTTTTCCCATGGTTTCTCGACGCCTGTAACGGCATTTTGGATAAGGCTTCTGATAAGCCCATGTAAGGACCTATTCTTTTTCGAATCATTAGATCGGTTAACAGATACAATACCATCCTTCATATTTACCGTGATGCCCATAGGGATCTCAACAGACACCTCGCCCTTGCTTCCCTTCACCTGGACAACATTGTCCTTAAGGTCAATGTTGACTCCTGATGTTACCTCAACTGGTTTTTCTCCAATTTTTGACATAGTAAATAATTAATTGTTACCAAATTTGAAAGAGGATCTGTCCTCCAACTCCTAATTTGCGTGCCTCTTTGTCTGTCATAATTCCTTTTGATGTCGATAATAAGCCTATTCCAAGACCTCCACGCACGTTTGGAATCGCTTCTGTCTTTGCGTAAATTTTTCTTCCTGGTTTTGAGATAATTCGAACATCAATGACAGCGGGCTGGTTATTTTCATACAAAAGCTCTATCTCAAAGTGTTGTTTTTTGTTTTCATCAATAAGTGTAAAGTCTGCAATATATTTTTCTTTCTTAAGAATTTCAAGAATTCTTAAATTTGTTTTTGAATATATTCCTTGGATATTGCTTTTCTCAGCTAAATATCCGTTCTTTATTCGTGCAACTAAATCGGTTATTGGGCTATTCATAATAATTTAATGCAAATATTAAGTCTTATCCATTGTTCGCTTTGTAACCTTACCATGGCTTCTAAATGTTCGTGTAAGTGAAAATTCACCCAAACGATGTCCAACCATAGCCTCTGTGACAAAGACTTCAATAAATGTTCTTCCATTGTGAACTGCTAACCTGTGACCTACGTACTCCGGCGGGACGTGTGAAGCCCGAGCCCAAGTTTTGATTGGCTTTCTATCACCAGAATCCTTTTGTTTCAGAACTTTTGCTCTGAGTCGTTCATCTATATTTGGTCCCTTTTTTACAGATCGTGCCATATTATTACCAAGAAATCTTTTTAACTCCTGGAATTTCTCCCATTAACGCTTTTTCTCTAAAGACAATTCTTGAAACGCCAAACCTTCTCATATAACCTTTGCTTCTACCTGTGATTGAACATCGGTTACGCAATCGCGTTGGGCTTGAGTTCTTCGGCAATTGAGCCAAACCGGCAAAATCACCTTTTGATTTAAGCTCTGCTCTCTTTTGAGCATATTTCTTAACAAGCTTTGTTCTTTTCTTTTCTCTTTCAAGAAGTCCTGTTCTTGCCATATATTAATTTTGATCACTCATAAATACTAACCCTAGTTTTTCCATAAGCTTTCTGGAATGATCGTCATTGCGGCTATTTGTCACAATGGTAATCTCTAGTCCTCTGATTTTGTCTATTTTATCATACTCAATCTCAGGGAAAAGAGTTTGATCTGTCAATCCAATATTAAGATTTCCCCTGCCATCGAAACTTGTTGGTGAAATACCTCGAAAATCACGAATTCGTGGTAATACAATCTTTAATAATTTCTCAAGGAAAACATACATATTCTGATTGCGTAATGTTACTTTTACACCAATTGGGACACCCTTTCTAATTTTGAAAGCTGCAACTGATTTTCGTGCTAATGCAATCATCGGCTTCTGACCTGAAATAAGACCTAAATCACTCACGACTTTATCGATGACATTTTTATTCTGTGTCGCTTCACCGCAGCCCACATTAATGACAATCTTTTCCACACGTGGAACAGCGTTCACATTCTTAATCCCAAGCTCCTTTTGGAGCTCCGGAACAATCTTTTTATAATAGTCTTCCTTAAGTGCCATGATTATTTAGTATTAATTCTTTCACCTGATATGCGATCAACTCTAAACTTTTTATCTCCCTCAACAATAAATCCAACGCGAGTTGGCTTCTTTGTTGAAGCGCTAACCAACATTACTTTTGATGCATGAATCGGGCGTGGAAGTTCAATAACTCCGCCATCTGGAAATTGCTCATTTTTCTTCATGTGTCGCTTATATATATTGATATTTTGGATTAAAACCTTATTCTGCTTGCGGTATACGCGCTCAACAACACCTTCTCGGCCTTTATCCTTTCCTGCAATAACCTGGACTTTGTCACCCTTTCTCAATTTCATGGTTAGTATATTTCTGCAGCCAAACTGCTAATCTTATTAAATCCTCTTTCTTTAATTTCTCGTGCTAAAGGTCCAAAAAAACGTGTTCCTTTAGGATCAACTGCATTTCGAGCAGTTAAAATAACACATGCATTATCGTCGAACCTAATATATGTACCATCAGTGCGTCGTGTTTCCTTACGAGTCCTAACAATAACACCATAGAGAACTTCACCCTTTTTAACCTGTCCAAATGGATCTGCTTTTTTTACAACAACAGTAATGACGTCGCCAAGGTACGCGAACTTGCGGTTACCTTTACCAGGGATGCCTATTATGTAGGCTTCCTTTGCTCCGCTATTATCTGCAACTGTTAAAAGAGATCGCAATTGTAACATACTTTACTTATTGTTAATAACTTTGAACTTTTTTTCTTTTGAAATTGGTCGTGTTTCCTGAATTTCAACGACATCACCATCGGCTACTTTCGTGCCCTCCTCAACATGAGCTTTATATCTCTTATGCTTTCTGATTGTTTTCTTGTATAGTGGGTGTGCAAAAGCCCTTTCTACTTCGACTACAACTGTATTCAGCATTTTTGTTGAAACCACTTTTCCTTGTAATACCTTAGCCATATGTGTTATGAATTCAACTTTTCGGTCAATACCGTTAAAGTAACTGCTAATTCTCTTTTCATTTTTCCAATTGTATGTGTTGATTTTTGTGGAGCCATTGCAGCATCTATATATGCCTTAGCAATATCTCCTTTTAACTTCTGAGCATCTTTTCTGAGCTCATCAACGCTTTTCTGTCTTATTTTTTGTGTATCTTTTGTACTCATGTTATGCTTCGAAAATATCTTTTGAAACTAATTTGGTCTGAATTCCCAACTTTGTTGCAATTATCTTAAACGCGTGTTTTGTTTGCTCTGGATTTAATCCATCAAGCTCAAACAAAACTGTTCCTGGTGCAACTGCTGCAACATAGTGTGAAACGTCACCTTTACCAGCACCCATGGTAACTTCCGGTGGTTTCTTTGTATATGGTCTGCTCGGAAAAATGCGGATCCAAAAACGTCCAAGCTTTCGTGTAGAACGTGAAAGTGCAACACGACAAGCTTCAATCTGCCTATCCGTAACCCAACCACTTTCTAAACTCTTAATACCATATGCACCAAAGTTAATTCTTTCACCTTTTATGGCTACCTTTCTCCATATTCCTCTAAACTGTCTTCGATGTTTTAATCTTTTAGGTGCTAACATAATTATTGACTATTAGCGTTTCGAGCTATCCAAACTTTTACTCCTACATATCCTGACTTAGTTAATGCTGGAACTTGAGCATAATCAACATCCTCGCGAAGTGTTGAAACTGGCACGGTTCCTTCTGAATATTTCTCTGTTCGAGCGATGGTTGCACCTCTTATACGTCCTCCGAGTTGAATCTTGACTCCTTTTGCACCGGCTTCCATAACCCTGCTCATTGAATGATGAACCAATCCTCTGTGCGGCATATTCCTCTCAATTTTTGCGGCAATATCTGATGCTACATAATATGAATTAAGATATGGCTTTTTGACTGGCTCAATTTTAAGATCGATTTTAATCTTTTCATCCTTTACTTTTCCTTGGCCGATTGATCCGACAACAAATTTCTTTACATCTTCGAGTCCTTTACCACCTCGTCCAATAATCATACCCGGCTTAACGGCATGAATAATGATCTTTACTCTGTTTATTGCTCTTTCTATTTCAACCTGTGTTACCAAAGCAAATTTAAACTTTTGCATAATTCCCTCTCTGATTTTGATATCAGAAATAAGACTTTCTTTAAAAGTTCTCTTGTCCGGGAACATCCATCGTGAATCCCAGGTCTTTGTGATGCCGATTCTAAATCCTTTCGGATGAACTTTTTGTCCCATAATTATGCTTGCTTCTGTGTATTTTTAACTTTTTTTGCTGATTGAGCTGTTTTTTTTGCAGTGCTTGGTTTTTTATTCTCAGTAACTGCTACTTCAGCATTCTCTGTTTTTTCTTCTGATGACTTCATTGGTAATTGCTTTTGTTTTTTTAATTTTGGCATGCTCGAGTCTGCTTCCAATACTACAGTTATGTGCGATAACGGTCGAGTATATGGCTTTGCCGTACCTCGTGCACCTGCTCGGAAACGCTTTAATCCTGGTCCCTCATCAATCATTAATGTTTTAAATTTCATTCCCTGTCTATCCATTCCCTTTGTTGTTACTCCGTTATCAACAGCGGATTTAATAGCCTTATATAAGACTTTTGCTGTCCTGTTCTGATTAACACTTAAATGATCAAGAGCAATATGAGGCTTCATGCTTTTTACCCAGTCAACGAGCGTTCTCAACTTGATCGCTGAGATTCGTACATACTTTATATGTGCTCGTGACTCTGCCATATTATTTTCTTCGCTTAACTATTAATGCGTCTCTCCAGCTTCTTTTGCGGGTTTTTTTACCGCGAGCAGGCTTACCCCATGCAGTCTTTGGATGCATGCCCTCGCTTGAACGGCCTTCTCCTCCACCATGTGGATGAGCCCCTGGATGCATTGCTGAACCTCGAACTGTTGGTCTGATTCCCAGATGTCTACTTTTTCCAGCTTTTTTCAAATTCTTAAGCTTATGCTCAATATTGCTGATACGGCCTATTGTAGCAAAACAATTCTTTTTTATCTTGCGAACTTCCTTAGATGGAAGCTTAACATCAACATATACATCGTCTTTTGCAATAATTGTTGCTGCTGAACCTGCTGATTTTACAATCTGACCACCTTGACCTGGAATGAGCTCAATATTATGAATCTCAACTCCGAGTGGAATATCTGCAAGAGCCATTGCGTAGCCAGGTTTGACATCATCTAATTTTCCCGCTTTGACCTTATCTCCTTGGCTCAATCCCTGCGGATGAATGATATATCGCATATCTCCATCTTCATACTCAATGAGTGCAATATTCGCTGATCTATTTGGGTCATACTCTATTCTCAATACTTTTCCGTTTATTTCGCGTTTATTTCTCTTAAAGTCAATCAATCTGTAAAATCTTTTATGTCTTCCTCCTTGATGTCGGACAGAAATTGTACCAGTATTATCCCTACCTGATCTTTTTTTCAGGATTCTGGTCAATCTCTTTACTGGTCTTTCACTGCTTAATTGAGACATATTTATGCTGCTGGCATAACGTTAATTGTTCCCTTTTTGAGGGTAACGTATGCTTTTTTAACATCTGGCATAACTTTAACTTGTCGACGTTTGCCAGGTCGTCGAACTTTACCTTTGCGAACAAGTGTTTTTACCTCCGCAACCTCTACATTAAACAAATTTTCAATCTCGTGTGCAATTTGATGCTTATTTGCGCTTGTTGAAACTAAGAAAACATAGACATTCTTCTCACCACCACTCATGGCTTTTTCAGTAATG
This sequence comes from uncultured Gammaproteobacteria bacterium, assembly GCA_964556475.1. Taxonomy (GTDB): domain Bacteria; phylum Patescibacteriota; class Microgenomatia; order UBA1406; family HO2-37-13b; genus CAZKVU01. Next base: position 7,227 of record CAZKVU010000004.1, read on the forward strand.
ATTGGTTTTTTGATGACGTCCTGTGCTCTCATTTAATTCTTTGAGCGGAAACTGATAAAATCGTTAATTGCTTCCTGTGTAAATGCTATTGATGAGGCTTTAAGAACCTCATATGCATTTAAGATACGAGCATCGACTGCTAATACGTTGTCAAGATTTTTTGCTGCTGTGTACAAGCCTTTTTCTTTTGAGCTTGAATAGACAAGTACTGAACTGCGATTATTTTTTTCAAATACTGCTGATACTATCTTTGACAGATCATTTGTTTTTGCTACAGAATCAGCTCCATCTAAAATAAATAATGTTCCACCCTTGACCGCATGGCTCAAACTGCCTAACAGTGCTTTTACCTTCTGCTTTTTGTTTAACTTCAAACTATATTCTTTTTGTTGTGGTCCAAATGCCACACCTCCACCGACAAAAATCGGTGCTGATTTTGCACCGTGTCGAGCACGACCTGTTCCTTTCTGGCGATAAATTTTTCGTGTTGATGATGCAATCTCTCCTCTTGATTTTACCTTTCGTGTTCCTTGTCGCTGATTAGTCAGGTAAACTCTAACATATTGAGCTAATAGTCTATCTGAAGCAGCTACATTAAATAGTGCTTCCGGAAGTGACTGCGAACCCTTTTGTGTTCCATCAACGCTTTTTACAACAACCTCAAGCTCTTTCTGAGCTCGTGGAGTAGCTGTTTTTTTTGGCTTATCTACTGATTGTGCTGGTGTAACTTTGTCTGCCATAGTTGTTATTCTGTTGTGTCCTTAGAACTTTCTGTTGTAACTTCTACTGTATCTTCTTTTACCTCGGATTCTTCTTTTGCTTCGCTATCGTTTGCATCTACATCTATTTTGACTTCAGCCTGTTTTTCATCCACGTTTTTCTCTTGATCAGACGCTTGAGTTGTTTCAACTACTTCTTTTTCGGCTGCCTGAGTTGTTTCGGTCTCAACTTTTTCTTCGACTTCTGCGGCTGGTTCTTCCATAACAGGAAGTTGATGAGCTGATCGAACAATAAGCAACCCTCCAACTGAACCAGGGACAAGTCCTTTCAAGACAACCCCATCAGCAGTAACATTGACAACCTCAAGATTCTTAACCGTAACTGTATCGTTTCCCATTCGACCGGCCATTCGTTTACCTTTGAAGACTCTTCCTGGTGTTGTAGTCATTCCGATTGAACCTGGTGCTCTTTCACGATCTGATTGACCGTGCGTACGAGGACCACCGGCAAAACCATGTCTTCTGACTACTCCTTGGAACCCTTTTCCTTTTGAAGTTCCCGTAACCTCAACCTTATCACCCTTAGCAAAAAACTTTGATGCATCAACTTCATCTCCAACATGAAACTCAACTTCTCCAACCTTAACACCTTTGTTTTTGCCCTCGATTACGCTTAATGGTAATTTCTGATTTGGTCCATCAAGACGAACCTCTCGTAAAAAACGAAGCGGGGTTTTTATCCCCGCTTTGCTTAATGTTATTTGCTGTGGCTTTTTAATTGATTTTGTTTGACCGAATCCAAGTTGGATTGCCCAGTAGCCATCAGCATCTTTAGTTCTGACGCCAACGACATAACACGGGCGAGTATGAACAGATGTTGTGGGTATACGAATACCGTTGTCTGTAAAGACTTGAGTAGATATTCCTTTTGTACCTAAAATGAACTTCTGTATCATACGCACTTTAATCAAAAAAAACGACCCCAGACAGGGGTCCTTTTGGGAGTTCCCATCTGTGTCATTTAACTATACCTTGCAGACATGTGGTGTATCTCTGCCATGTAGGTTGAATTATATAACATCCTTTTTCAAACGTCAATCTTAACTTGCAGGATCTTTCTGTTACGAAGGACCAACTTAAAAATTTCAATAATCGCAATCACAAAAAATGTATAAAGTGCTACTGTCAGCCACAACGTTAAGCTCAACGATCTGGTTTTTAGAATTGTCTGAAGCGGGCCGTATGCTACTGCAAAAATCTGAAATAGAAAACCAGCTATAAAAGCAACAATTAAGAATGTATTGTTAAAAAGATTTTTAGACCACATCGGCTTGTGCAATGTGCGAATAGAAAAAATGTACAAAAGTGTGCTAAGGCCCAAAACGCTAAATGTAATTGTTCGAGCGGTATCAAGGCCAACTTTTGGCAAGTATATTACGAACGTTATTAAGCCAACGATTGCAGTTGTCATACTAATAAGTACAATAAATGTACGCATGGGTGCATCAATAATTGACCGCTGCGCTGTATTTGGCTTTTGTTCTAATAACTTCTGATCATGCGCTTCAGCAGACAAAGCAATAGCAGGTAACCCATCCGTAATAACATTAATCCATAAGATTTGGGCAGCTGTTAATGGCAGCGGCAAGCCTAATAATAGTGTGCCCATTACCAGAAAAACTTGGGTAAAACTATCTGAAATAAGATAGAGAACAACCTTTTTCAGATTTTCGAAAATACCGCGTCCTTCTTCAACAGCCGCAACAATCGTCCTAAAATTCGAATCAAGTAATACAATGTCAGCTGTTTCCTTTGATACGTCAGATGCCTCAGCAACAACAATTCCAATATTTGCCCGCTTAAGTGCAGGGGCATCATTTACTCCATCTCCTACAAGTGCAACGACCTCATTGTTCTTTTGAAGTGCCTCAACGATGCGAAGTTTATGATTTGGAGTAACTCGCGCAAAAATATCTGTTCTAACAACTTCATCACGAAGCTGGGCTGGAGACATTGTTTCAATACTGGCACCATCAAGCACTCGAGGATTCTCGCTACTGCCTTGAGTTTTCCTCCACACAGCTTCAGCGGTCCCGGCATAATCGCCAGTTAACATAACAATGCGAATTCCAGCAGATCTAGTTTGATCAAAGACCTCAGCTAAATTTTCACGAACCGGATCTTCTAATCCTAAAAGCCCAATCCATTCAAAATTGGTTTCGTCCTTATCAGATTGAGCTAATGCAACAACCCTCAGGTTATTTTTTGACCACTCATCTGTTTTATTGAGAATTTCTCGTGCAGTGTGTTCATCCATGTTCATTTTTCGAAGTAATACTTCGGGCGCACCTTTGTAGTAAACGCTTCCATCAATAGTAACACTCATGTATTTGTGCTCACTATTAAAAGGAACCTCAGCTTCACGAACTCGAGAATCCGTAATCTTCTGCGGGTCATATCCAAGGGAATATCCCCATTCCCAAAGTGCGATTTCTAAAGGACCGGTAATGTTGTTAGCCAAAATTGCTGCATACATAGCTTTCTCCTGGTCAATCACATCGGTGGTTACAACGCGCATCTTTCCTTCTGTCAATGTCCCGGTTTTATCTGTTGCAATTACTGTTACTGAGCCGAGCGTTTCAGCAGCGACTAGTTTTCGCACTAGAGCCTTGCGCTTCAAAATCTTCTGCATGCCCAAAGCAAGAATGACTGTTAATGAAATTGCCATACCCTCGGGAATCGCCGCAACTGCAACGGCCACAGACGTCGTGAACATCTCTAAAAATGTTCGGCCCAACAAAAGTCCAATCACAAGAATTACAACTGAGAGTATGAGTACGATTGAAGCAAGTATTCTCGCCAACTGATCCAATTTAAGTTGTAATGGAGTTTTCGGTTCCTGAGCATTAAGTAAATCAGCTGCTATTGTTCCCATGCGTGTTGACTGTCCTGTCCTCACGACTCTCATAACAGCCCTTCCTGTTAGCGCAATTGTACCCATATATACTTCGCTATCTTGTTTCTTAATAACTTGTGTGCTTTCTCCTGTTAACATTGACTCATCTGCCGAGAAATTAATTGATTCAAGAAGGATGCCATCTGCGGGAATCTTATTTCCCTGAGCTATCATAATAACGTCTCCAGGTACAATATGCTGCGTGGCAACATCCTGAACTTCTCCATCTCGCATTATTCGCGCAGTGTGATTAACCATTGAAGATAAAGCCTCAAGAGCTTTCTCAGCTTTTAGCTCCTGATAACAACCCATTATCGTATTAACGAGAATGGCCAAGGTGATTACTGCAGCGTCAGAAATATCACCGAGCGCAAATGTAATACCACCAGCTGCGATCAGAACATAAATAAGTGGAGACAGGAATTGGTTAAAGAATAATCGGACTACTGATATTCTTTCCTTACGAGGTAGGGTGTTTTCACCATATTGTGATAAGAGTCTTGAAGCTTCAACATTGGTAAGGCCTTGATGCGACGTCATTCATTCATTATAGCAACAAGGGTTTGATTATTTTTTAAGTTCCAGCTTTTGAAACCATCCTCTGCGGTACATGAGCGCTATCACAGCGTAAACTGCAACATCAACCCATGTTTCATCAAGCGATTCGTTTTCAGGCTTAAGATGGTTAAGAAGTAAATTTTTGAGTCTACTTAATTTTTCACTTTCCCTAATTGCAATACCAAGCTCTTCAATCTCCAAAATATTTTCTTTACCGTAATCTTTGTGTTTTTTGATAAATGTTTCGAGGGATTCCTGGCAGATGATGTTAAAAGCTTCTTCAAGTGTTTGAGGCTCTGTCATGTTTACCTAGTATACAAAAAAAGAAAGTAAAGTGAAAGATTTAGTTCATCTTAACTTCAACGCTGACTCCGGCAGGCAGGTCGAGATGCATCAAAGAATCAATGGTTTGATTCGTTGGGTTAACTATGTCAATAAGACGTTTGTGGGTTTTAAGGCCGAAATATTCTCGACTGTCCTTATCAATGAAAGCAGCCTTATTAACAACGTATTTTTCAATTTTCGTTGGGAGCGGAATGGGACCAACAAAAGAAGCGCCTGTCTTTGTAGCAGTATCAATTAATTTTTGACAGGTTTCATCGATTAAACGATGATCAAAGGACTTTAAACGGATTCTGATTTTTCCTTTTGGCATTTTTTTAAATGTGCTTCTTTCGGTTAGACTGTTGGAGCTGGACAAACCAGCTCCAACACCCTAGGTAAATGTTAAAGTAAATTACTTATTAATCTTAGTGACAACACCTGCTCCAACTGTCTTACCACCCTCGCGGATAGCAAATCTCAATCCTTCTTCAAGAGCAACTGGGTAGATTAATTTACCATTAATCTTAATGTTGTCTCCAGGCATAACCATTTCGACACCGCTTGGAAGGGTGACTTCACCAGTAACGTCAGTTGTTCTAATGTAGAACTGTGGTCGGTAACCTGTGAAGAATGGGCTATGACGTCCACCTTCCTCTTTTTTCAAGACATAAATCTCTGCCTCGAATTCAGTATGTGGTGTAACTGTACCTGGCTTGGCAATAACTTGGCCACGCTCAATATTTTCCTTTTCAATACCTCTGAGCAATAAACCAACGTTGTCACCAGCTTGTGCCTCATCAAGAGTTTTTCTAAACATTTCAACTCCTGTGATGGTTGATTTTTGAGTATCTTTACCAAGACCAATGATTTCAATTTCATCACCAGTTTTGATTTGACCTCTCTCAACACGACCTGTAGCGACAGTTCCACGACCTGAGATTGTAAAAGCATCCTCAATTGGCATTAAGAATGGCTTGTCTGTGTCACGGACTGGATCTGGAACAGAATCGTCAACTGCCTGCATAAGATCAAGGATTGCTTTTTCTGCATCAGCATCGCCATCAATAGCTTTAAGAGCTGATCCACGAATAACCGGAACTTTGTCACCTGGGTATTCGTACTTTGAAAGCAAGTCGCGAACTTCCATTTCAACAAGATCCAATAATTCTGCATCCTGAACCATATCTGTTTTGTTCAAGAAAACAACAATGTAAGGAACATTAACTTGTCGTGCAAGAAGAACGTGCTCACGAGTTTGTGGCATTGGTCCATCTGGAGCTGAAACTACGAGAATAGCGCCGTCCATTTGGGCAGCACCGGTAATCATGTTCTTGATGTAGTCTGCGTGACCTGGAGCATCAATGTGAGCATAGTGTCTTTTATCAGTTTCGTACTCTGAGTGGCTAATATTAATAGTAACTCCGCGCTCTCTTTCTTCTGGAGCCTTATCAATATCTTCATATTTAAGAACTTCAGCTTTACCTGACTTAGCTAAAACATGATGAATAGCTGATGTTAATGTAGTTTTACCATGATCAACGTGACCAATGGTACCGATATTTAAGTGAGGCTTGTTCCTCTCAAATGTTCCTTTTGCCATATTTGTTTAAACTTAAAAAGGTTAACTTCTAAATAAATAACAAAAATCATCCCAACAAACATGTGCTTGCGGGTATGATTGTTTTCGAATTATACGAGACTGAAAAGGAAAATGCAACACTATTTACTACCCATTGAAAAATATATAAATAATGACTACTATGTGTAATAAGCAGCTCAAATATGAAACAATTGAGAACCATATTTTATGTAGTAAAACATTCTTTATTCCCAACGGATAACTATTATGTTACAGTCCGAAAAAATACTTCGTTCTGGTTCTCTTTCAAATACATCGTTTCATTAGTGCTCATTGTCAGTGTGGTATTGACCATACTGTACCCGCTTCATTTTCTGCCAATCTATCAACCGGGAAAACTTAAGAATGAGGTATTGAAAACACTCGGACAGCTACCGGATGATTTTGTGCTCAATATTAATTATTATGGTGTTCTTACCACTAATCAGCAGAGACCGATTATTATCTTTAATCAAAATAACAACTCTCCAAAACGATTTCTCGTGATTGATTCACTGGCAAATGACAGCATGGCTAAGGATTATGACTCTCGAATTATCCTTATGAGAAGAAAAGCAATTATTCAAAGTTTTGATCAGACTATTACCTTTAACTATCGCGATGAGAGGCCAATTACCATAAATCACCAAACTATTGAAAATATTACAAGTATTATTGAGGAGCTGTTTTCCTATTATTGGATCATTCTTGGGGGAGTCATGTTTATTTTGCTCTTAACTATCCCAACGCTCCTTCTAATCAGTAAGATACTGTATCTTATTCTTGCTTCACTTATTGTATTCGTCGTTGCAAAACTTTTCTTTATACGTCAATTGAGTTATAAAAAGACTTTACAGATCAGCATGCATGCTGCAACCGCTCCGATCATCCTCGAATATACAAGTATGCTATTCCACATTAGCATACCGATAAAAATCTGGTTTTTCTTACTAACGCTGGTATTCATTGCAGCAGGAGTTTATGAGGCATATGCTTCTGAAATCAAGAACAAATCCAGAACGGATTAATTAACATCCGCATATTTGTTGAGCATTCTTAACCCAATCTGCCAAGGATGGGCATTCATTTTCACGATAACAGCTGGCAACACCATGCGACACAATGCAACCTTGAACAGTGCTTGTAAGAGCTTTCTGACATTGAATACTTACCAGACATGACTTTTGGGCATCTTGATTATCAGCGACATATGAAATTCTCTTTACACATGATGGTAATTGATTTGCAGAAATATCAATGCTTGCTTTGGCGTTTTGTGGAAGAGAGACTGGCTCGCTTTCACTTTGAGCTTCAGACCTAAACGTAATCGATGTCGGATTGGAAATAAACACGGTAGATATAACAAGAAATGCCGCTCCAACAGCAACAATGATATATGAGTTTAGATGATGATGTTTAATATGATTTCGAATCATACAGACCCAAGCAATTTCTTAATCATGTGAACCTTCTTAATATTTTCCGAGCTATATATGCTGTTAAATTTTAATCTCCTCGCCTCATTAAGCGCTTTACTTTGACCATTAACTTTTCTGATTTCACCGAGAAGGCCAACCTCTCCAATGCTGACTGTTTTTTTAGGAAGGGCTTTGTTTGTAAGTGAAGATAATATAGACATAACAATACCAAGGTCAGCTGATGGTGATTTTGCAGAAACCCCACCTACAACATTGACATATACATCATACTCATCAAAGCGAACATTCATATACTTTCTCATAACTGCAAGCAACAACTGTAATCTATTATAATCAATTCCCGATACAACCCGACGCGGTATTGATAATGATGTTTTGACAACCAAACTCTGAACTTCAAAAAAAAGTGTTCTGCTTCCCTCTATAACCGCTATTGAGGAGCTTCCGGGTGCATGGCTATGTTCTTGATCAAGAAAGATTGTTGGATCATCAACTGCCTGAAGCCCGCTTTCTACCATCTCAAATAGTCCAACTTCATCAGTAGGCCCAAATCTATTTTTGTG
>CAZKVU010000004.1:15503-38916 GCA_964556475.1 uncultured Gammaproteobacteria bacterium
TTTCTACCATCTCAAATAGTCCAACTTCATCAGTAGGCCCAAATCTATTTTTGTGAGCACGAAGTACGCGGTATTGAGACTGTTTTTCCCCCTCTAAATATAGTACGCAGTCTACAAGGTGTTCCAAAGTTTTAGGACCAGCGATATCGCCTTCTTTTGTGACATGACCCACAATAATGAGAATTTTGTTATGTTGCTTTGCAAGGTCAACAAGTTGAGATGCTGATTCTCTTATTTGTGTTGCACTGCCCATGGGCGAAGGAATATTTGAGCTGTACACAGTTTGAATTGAGTCTACGATAACCAACTCAGAGGATATATCGCCTGCTAACGAAGCTACTATAGATTCAACTGAAATTTCATTTGAAAAACGAATGTTGATATTTTTTATTTTAAGGCGCTCTGCTCGCTGTTTCACTTGATGGCCTGATTCTTCACCTGAGATATATACCGTATCAAAATTCTGAATAAGACTTAATAAGAGGGTAGATTTCCCGACACCTGGCTCTCCTGCGATGAGAATTGCTTCACCCTGAATAAAGCCGCCTCCGAGCACGCGATCGAACTCATGTATTCCCACAGACTTTCTCTTTGAAGACAATGTTTCAAGTTTTGATAAAGGAATAAATTCAATCTTTTTTCCAACAACTCCTTTTTTTCCTCGTATTGTTGGGGTTTCAATTTTCTCAAATGTATTCCATTCTCCGCATTGAGGACATTTACCATACCACGATGCTGATCCGTATCCGCATGCAGTACATGTATACTGGGCCATGCTAGACTATTTCATGAAGCAAATTTTTAATCTTAGCAATACCCGAATCATCAAGAATGCTGCATGCTAAAATCTGCCGTTTGTATTTTTTCATGATCTTTGTATATTCGCTTATTCGTACCTTATCTACAAGGTCAGATTTCGTGAATAAAATAATCTCATTTTTTTCTACAAGAGATGGATTGAACTTTTCTAATTCAGATCGGATCGTTTCATAATCTTTGATAGGATCAAGACTTGTTGCATCAATGCAATGAATCAGCGCTTTGGTTTTCTCAATATGCTTAAGAAACTTGATTCCGAGGCCTTTTCCTGCATGGGCGCCTTCAATAAGTCCGGGAATATCTGCCAAGATAATGCCGTCCATTTCCCCGAGGTTTGCCTCAAGTGTGGTAAATGGATAATCTCCCACTTTTACATCAGCGCGAGTCAGTGCATTCAGTAGGCTTGATTTTCCGGCACTGGGCAAACCAATCAAGCCAATATCAGCAATAAAATGAAGGCTTAGTTTGATATTTTTTAATTGACCCGGTCTTCCTGGCTCATGTTGAGTAGGGGCTTTATTTTCATTAGACTTAAATTCAAAATTGCCTCTCCCTCCACGTCCTCCTCTTGCAATAATAATTTCTTGACCTACTATATCAATGCTTTCTTTTTCAGATGTACGAAGATCTGTGATTTCGGTTCCAATTGGAATTTTAATATAGATACTATCAGCATCTCTCCCTGACATTTTCTTTCGCCCACCAGGTGCACCATTATTACCATCGATATGCTTCTTAAACCTGAATTGACGCAATGCTGAAAGATCAGAAACACCTATAAAGATGACGCTTCCACCATGTCCGCCATTGCCCCCATCAGGACCACCTCTAGAGATAAACTTTTCTCTTCGGAATGATACGTGACCATCTCCACCTCTTCCTGCCTGGACAGTTATTTCTACTTCGTCGACTATCATGGCACTATTATATAGTACAAGGGAAAAATAGTCGAAAGTCTCGAGTTTATGGGCTATAATATAGTGCCTTATGAAACGCAAGATAGCATATTTGTTCACCATTTTTTTCATTTTTGGAATCGTCATTGGAGGGTACTTCCTTTATCTTAAAGTGAGCGTCAAACAGGGAAAAATAAAAATTCTTTCCTCACCAGCAGCAAATATTGTCATCAATAATAAATCTGTAGGAAAAACACCGTATGAAGATTCTGTAGCTATGGGCGAGTACGTCATTAAACTTATTCCCGATGCTCAGGAAGCAAGCGAATCTGCAACATGGACCGGGAAGGTAAGTGTTTACCAGAATACATTAACGTTTATAAACAGAGAACTTGGATCTGACGATCTGTCTTCCTCAGGTGTAACATTCAGCGTCAAGAAAATGGACAAAAAGCCAACCAAAAAGGATACAGGTGAAATTGAAGTTAAAAGTGAGCCAGACGGGGCAATTGTTTATCTCGATAATGAAGAGCAAGGCATTGCTCCGGTTATCTTATCAGAAGTTGCAGATGGAGAACATGAGTTGGCTGTTGATAGTCCTGGATACTTCAGGAGAAGTCAGAAAATTAAAGTTGAGAAAAATTTCAGGGTTATTGCAGAATATAAATTAGCAGTTGACCCAGCCTACAAAAAAATTGACAAAGAACAAGCTGAAAAAGAAAGACAAAAGGAGGAGGCAGAGCAAAAAGCTGCTGAGGCGACAAAAAGTGCTACATTAAGCCCATCGGTTTCACCTGCATCACCAACATCATCGCCTTCAAAGTCAAAAACGACAGCACTTTTTAAGGTAACCATTAATGAAACTTCCACAGGTTGGCTTCGTGTCCGCTCAAAACCTTCAAGTGCTGGTGAAGAAATTGGCAAAGTAAACCCCGGCGATACTTTTGACGTCCTCGATCAACAAAGCGGCTGGTATCAAATTGAGTTTGAAAATCAAGAAGGCTGGGTGTCTTCAACATATGTCACCAAAGTGAATACTCCGACACCGCGCTAACTACTCTTGCTTTTGAACACTCGGAGATAATACATCGGTAACAACTATGAAAAATCCTAATAAAGTCGCTGCAATAATAAGTACGAAAATTTTCTCAAGGCCAGTAAAATACAACGCTGAAAATCCAAAAATAAGTGTAATGCACCAGTAGAATACAGCGATTCTTCTTCTTCCCCAACCAATTCTAAGCAGCCGATGATGAAAATGCCCAGCATCACCTTTAAACGGTGATTGCTTACGGGTAATTCTTCTGCCAATTGCATAAATTGCATCCATAAACGGTACAGCAAGTACAAGCATTAATGTTCCTATTTTCCCCCATGATAAAATCGATAGTACACCAAGCAGAAAACCTGCCAATGCTCCTCCACTGTATCCTGGCATTATTTTCTGTGGATAAAAATTCCAGGGTAAGAATCCTAAAAAGGCCCCAGCAATGATAAAAGCCAGCAATACGACGGCTGTTGACGAAATATCATGTGAACTAAATCGCAGTGCAAGCAAGCCAAGTATAATCGACGCAATAGCAACAAAACCGGGCAGTTGACCATCAACGCCGCTACTCCAATTAACAAAATTCATTAAAGCCACTACCCACAACAAGGCAAAGATGTTCGCCAATAAGAGAAAACTGTGTTTACCGAGGAAATCAACAGTAAACTTAATTGTGTCCAAATGAATTACACCTCCGAGTGGGTTGGAAAAATAAGGTATTCCCAGTCCAAAAGATATAGTAATGAGCACAATAACAATGTTCAAGAAGAACCGCACATACGGTGAGATATCAAATTTATCATCTAATAGCCCAACAAATACGATCAATCCTGACCCGATCAATATCCCTGTTAATATCTTCGAGATAGGAACAAATATGATTGTTGTTATGAGGAGTCCAAGATAAATTGCTAAACCTCCAGCTCGAGGGACAATTCCAATATGTGTGTTTGCCGGATGCTTCCTTTTTTGAGCATCATCAAGGAGCTGAAATTTATGGGCAAACGCGATGATAAGTGGTGTTAAGACTGTCGTGATGATGAGTGATGAAAACAATGCGTGGATGAGGTTAATGATATCCATACTATGAAACAAGTGCTATGATTCTGATAAAAATATAGAACATGATGCCAATAACAAAATAGTTCATGTAACGGGTGATTTTTCTCGGAAATTCGTCAGTTAGAAATTTGGATGATAATAATGAATTAATTGATATAAATAGAAGACTGAAAATAGGTAAGAGAAAAATATAATATACTTGTACGACCTGTTGATCGCTACCTGGCAATGAATAGTAAAGCGGAACCTGCGGCGGCAGTACGTTTATTTTAATAACAAAGAAAGCAAGCATGCCAAGGAGCGATAATACATAGAGTACAGGAACGTTCAGAGCAACCTTTATTGTGTCTTTCATCGTTTGCTTATTATATCAAAAAGCTCTTATGCATTTTTGACATGAATGTCCCTTTGCGGATAAGGGATGCTTACATGTTCTGATTTAAAGCGCTGATAGATAAGTTTAAGCAATTCGTGTACAACAAATCCTTTCTGCCCGGGTTCTGCTATGGTAACAAGAAGTTCCAGCTTTATGCCTGAATCTGCAAACTCTCTAAATCTGACCAGAGGCTTAGGCTCTTTGAGCACATGCTGGCTGAAATGTGCAAGATCTATAAGGATTTTTTCAACACGCTCAACATCTTCCTGATAACTAATTTGAATCGGTAAACGTATTCTTAATCGAGGATCAAAACCTGTTTCGTTTATTACGGCATTCGTTATTAAAACAGAATTTGGGACTGTCAGCAGAACGTTATCCCGAGTCCTAATGCGCGTGCTGCGCATGCCAATTTCCAGAACTTCGCCTCTATATTTATCAGCAATGATGACATAATCGCCGACTATATATGGTTTATCAAAAAATACAGAAATACCGCCGAAAACATTTGCGATAAAGTCTTTAGCCGCAAAAGCCAATGCTACACCAACAACTCCCGCTGATGCGAGCGCTGGAGTAATATCAATTTTGTGCAGCCATAATATAAAGAGACCAACAGAGGTATAGAGAATAATCCGGAAAACATTATTAATAAATGGCAGCGTTGCATTAATACTTTCCTTTTTTCCTTTGAAGTGACCGTACAAAATTGTGTGCATAACGGTATTAATAACTTCACCAAGGGCAACAGCAATAAAAATGGCAATTGCGGATATGTATAACCTGTTAATGAAAAGGTGGATTGGCGAAGAGAACTGGATAAAGGTCGTTAAAAAATAAAGCCCAGTAACAAGTAATAATATTGTTAGTAATCTTCGAATGATTGGTGCGAGCCTGTTGTCAAGATTAGTCTTTGTACTTCTTATGATAGCTGCAATAAGAACGTCAAAGACTTTATTGACAAGCCAAATCAATACAACAAAAAAAATGACGGTTAAACCCATCCCAATCAATGACATGTATTCAGTATATGGCACGTTTGACATATTTGAAAGATACAAATAGAATATGCTTGTTAGAATTTTTAAATTACCTTATGTTTACATTACCTGATTTACCATATGACTTCAACGCTTTAGAGCCTCACATTGATAAAGAAACAATGATGATTCATCATGATAAACATCATCAAACATATGTTACGAACTTAAATACCGCATTAGAAGGACACAATGACCTTCTTGCAATGGATATTAATGAGCTCATTGCCCATCTCGACAATGTTCCTGAAAATATCAGAACAGCTGTTCGTAATAATGGAGGAGGACACTCGAATCATAGCTTTTTCTGGAAAATTATGTCGCCCCATGGCGGTGGTGAACCTACAGGAGTATTGATGGAGGCTATTAGCAAAAACTTCTCGACATTTGCTGAATTCAAAAATGCTTTTGCAGCTGCAGGAATGAGCCGATTTGGTAGCGGATGGGTTTGGCTTATACAAAATAGCGATACATTAGAGATTATGAGCACCCCAAATCAAGATTCACCTCTTATGGAGGGGAAAAAACCAATATTGGGATGCGATGTTTGGGAGCATGCATATTATCTGCACTATCAAAATAGGCGCGCTGACTACCTGGCTTCATGGTGGAATGTTGTATCATGGGATGCAGTCAGTGAAAATATGAAATAAATTTTTCACGATAACTGAGTTCAATTCATTGTTTTTCAGCTATATATCCTATATAATGCAATCGTGTATATGATCCTCATTTCTATCTATGAATAATCTCATTAAGATAATCATCATTCCAGTTATTATTGGTTTATTCGGCGGCGTTATTATTGGAAATTACGCAGGCGGATCTGATTCATTATCAAACCTCGTAGCTGATTTAAGAGACTATCGCAGGCAAACGATAGTTGATAGAACGGCTCAACCAATATCGCCAACACTAACACCGCTCCCGACTCCAAGCATCACCCTACAACCAGCACGAATTCTCAAAAAAAATATGCAGCCAAATCCCTCGGCAGTTCCAACAACTACCGAATGGGGCGTTGCTAAGCAAATAGGCGATCATACATATACTATTAATGTTGGCAATGACAGTAATATGGCTTCCCCATCTGAAGTCTTTCAAGCCTTAAATGCTTACCGCAGTGCAAAAGGATCAGGCCAACTATCTTGGGATGATAAACTCGCAGGTTATGCTCAACAAAGAGCGGATTATTTTAAAAGCATCAGTAATGTTGACGGGCATGCGGGATTTAATAATTATCTTGAAAATGAAAATGGTTTTGAGCAGCTCGGGTTTATGAGATTAGGAGAAAACTCATATTATGGAGGCGCTCTAACAGGTACTCATTTGATTGAATGGGTGTTTTCACAAAGCCCTGGCCACGACGCTAATCAACTTGATACGGGTTGGTCACATGTCGGTATAGGAACTACAGCCACTTCAGTTAACCTCGTCTTTGGCGGGGAAAAGATGTAGATTAAATCTTTTCGGTCACTTTATACTCCAATTTCTTTCCAAGAAGCATCCGGGTATGTGCCTCCAACGAAGGCAACGATGAAAAAATAAATGAAATTATCGGCAAGAAGTACCACTGAATGAGTAACAGTGGCATATTACTTAGCTTTGTCTTAATTTTGACTCGATCTCGAAGTTTATAATCAATATACATAACAGCAAGAAGTGTGACCGACGATGTTGTTAGGATAAACGATGATAATTTTGGCAGCAGGAAACCAAGGACTGTTCGTCCAAAAACAGGATTTACTAATGAAGGTATAGATGCGCTTATGGTCAAAATAAAGAAAGAAGTTGGCCATAGAAAATGAACCTCTGTTACAAACAGTATTCTTTTCAGTTTGGCACTTGTGCTAATATGAGGACTATTAAAAAACCGAACAATCGCATACGGAATGTCCGAAGCACCCCATGCCCATCTTTTTTCCTGTGAATATCTGGACTTAAAAGTTTTTATGAGACTTGTTGATAGTACACCATCTCTGATGATAGGCATATAAATAGGAATCGTTTTGACCTTCTCGCCGAGTGTAAAAAATGCCTGCATCCAGACATGCCAGTCTTCCGGAATAATATCAGTATCCCAATAACCAATACTTTCAAGAAGCCATAAATTTGTTGTATAGGTTGAAATTTGAATTAAGTCCTCAGTTTGTGACAAGTAGGCAAAACGAGCAACAGAAGAGAGCATTGTCTGCACGCGAATGGGCAGCGGCAATTTCCAAAAATTATTGTACAAGAGCACCGGCGCTGAATAAAACCGATATTTCCTATCCTCATCAAGCAAAAATTTGTAGGTTACATACGGTGCATAATCAGCAGGAAGTATGCTGTCTGCATCACAAACTGTGATAATAACGTTTTCAGGTTTCCAGTTTCGTTGGCGTGCAATCTCTGAAATAAATGTACAGGCGTATGTTGCATTACTGGCTTTACCAACAATCTCTCCTTCTGTAAGTACATGGTGTGTTGTGAACATGTCAGCAACCTTGTGTCCATACAATTTATGTAATTCATTACTTTTTTCATGTGCAGCTTCGCCTTCTCTCTGCTCCATCCCCAAAACAATATGGATTTTTTTTGGATCATAATGTTGATTAATAATTGCCTGAATCGTATGGCCCAATTTTTCTACTGGTTCCTTATAAGTAACAATCAAAAAAAAGTGCTCCACATCATCTCTACTTGGTAAATCCTTTATCATTTCGCTCCAATCAGTACGTTCAGCTCTCTTCATCAACTGGAACGAAATCGTCGCATAATACATTGTCTTCAAAGACTTATAAAGAAAATAAATAAAGTAAGCGAGTATTAGATATGATGCAATTGCCGGTCTAAACGGAGAAAGCCATAAAGGCATGGTTATTGTTACCCATACGAGTATCGGTATGAGCATTTCAACATATCGATAATACCAGACGGATTTTACATGCTTATCATTTATTAATTGGCTTGTCATAAAGATCTATATTTATATTATATCAATCTACCATTTTTTGAACAATACAAGATATGAAGAAATGGTAAATGCACAAAATAGTAGTGCATTAAAAATTGTCAAGATTTGTAGCAAATGGAGAAGTAGCATAACTCCGAGAAACATTGTCAGATAACCCGCATTGATGCTTGATACATAATTGCGTGATGTAAAAAAAATAGTCATTGAAAATAAGGCAGCCGCTGAAATAATGACAAATATATTAAATGGTGGAATAAATATAAGGAGTAGTATGAGTAGAAAAAGCGAAATTAATGCTGGTATATTCTTGATGAGCATGATTAATTAAGTATAATGAAATTATGTCAACAAAATTTCTCAATATAGTTATAGCTGTATCTATTATTGGGATTGTCATTATTTCAATTCGAGATATCTTTAAACCGCGAGACGATGCCTCAAAGCAAGTGTCTGCAAATGTGAATAAAGCAAAGCCGATCACTTCCCCGACACCCACTCCAGATGAACTAATACCGTGCTCCTCTACTCTACTCGGTGATATACAGTTCAAGCAATTCACCTATTCTTCTAAAACACAGGATGCGATCAAATTGGATATCTTTAGTTCGAATAGCTCCAAAACCGATAGCTTATACGAAAATCTTATTTTAAACCTAGATTCAAAAACTAACACCGGGTACGTTTACCATCTCAAAAACAAGGATAATGACAAAGCGAATGAAAATACATATTCAATAACATGTACACAACAGGGAGTTGGAGCTGAAATTCTCGGTAATAAGCTGCAACTTTTACCAAATAAAAACACTATTCAGGTCGGGGATACATGGAAAAGCACTTCAAGCCTTAGCTCTGCTGCGAGTATTGCAGGAGCAGCAGAATTATCATTCGACTACACTGTTGCAGATGTCAAAACCGTCAATCTTTTAGGCGAAAAGAGAAATGCTATTACGATCAAGGTGAACTTTCGTGAATTAAATATTGTGGAATATACAGTTGTAGACGGTGTTGGTATTCAAGAACTCAATATAATGCTGGATCTTGATCAATTTGGAGGCTACAAGCGGGAAGTGAAACTACAAAGCGCTCAGTAATTTTATACTCGCTCTGACTTCATTTGCTCAACAATGTTTTGCGGTACCTCTTCGTAATGGGCTGGCTCCATGTATGGAATACCACGACCTTCTGTGAGTGATCTAACCGTTGTAACATAACCTGACAATGAAGATAATGGTGCGTATGCCGTAATAACAACTGATTGTCCCCTTTTATCTGTGCCTTGAACTTTACCTCGACGACTTGAAATATCTCCAATAATGGTTCCCATGAATTCTTCAGGAACGGTAACCTCGAGTTTCATGATTGGTTCGAGTAAAACAAGACCTGCTCGCTTTGTTGCATCAGATAAAGCCATTGAACCTGCAATCTTGAAAGCAATGTCCGATGAGTCCACATCATGATATGTGCCGTCATAAAGTGATACTTTCATGTCAACCATTGGGTATCCAAGAAGTACACCTTTATCCATGGCTTCACGAACACCTTTTTCAACAGATGGAATATATTCGCTTGGGATTGCACCACCTTTAATTTCATTTACGAATTCAAAACCTTCACCGCGACCTAATGGCTCAACCTTGATGAAACAATGACCGTATTGTCCGCGTCCACCGCTTTGCTTAATGTATTTACCTTCTGCTTGAGCAGGTTTAGCAATGGTTTCATGATATGCCACCTGAGGCTTACCGACATTAACATCCATGCTAAATTCACGCTTCATACGATCAACTAAAATCTCAAGATGAAGTTCACCCATTCCTGAAATAATTGTCTGATTTGTGTCATGATCAACCTTAACCTGGAATGTTGGATCTTCATCAGATAATCTTTGCAAAGTGTATGAAAGTTTTTCCTGATCAGATTTTGTTTTCGGCTCAATAGCAAGGGAAATAACTGGATCTGGGAAGCTGATTTGTTCAAGTACTAATTGATTTGACTCATCAGCAAGTGTATCACCAGTTCCTGTATCCTTTGGCCCGATTAAACCGACAATTTCACCAGCATAGGCTTTATCAACTTCTTCGCGCTGGTTTGCATGCATAAGCATAATACGTCCAATGCGCTCTCTTTTACGCTTGTTCACATTGTAGGCGTATGAGCCTGCTTCAAGAACTCCGGAATAAATACGTGCATATGTCAGCTTACCAACATGTGGATCTAATTGAATTTTAAAGGCCAGCATTGAAAGCGGATCTTCTTTTGATAATTGACGAACAACTTCTTTTGTTTCGTCTTCTGGGTCCATACCCTTAATTTCCTTAAGATCTGCTGGTGATGGGAGATAATCGACAACTCCATCTAGAACAGGCTGAACGCCTTTATTTCTTAAAGATGTTCCTGCATAAATTGGAACTATTTTGTAGGCAATTGTCGCGCTTCTAATTCCCTTTTTCAATTCAGCTTCAGTAAATGTTTCGCCTGCCAGAAATTTTTCTAATAAATCATCGCTATTTTCAGCGACTGACTCAATAAGCTCTTGTCTCTTTTTCTCGGCAATATCTTTAAGATCATCTGGGATTTCCGTAATATCGTATTCTGTTCCCTTTTCATCTTTACCCCAAACGAACGCCTTCATAGTGACCAGGTCAATAACTCCGACGAATTCAGATTCGGCTCCAATTGGATAAACCATTGGGACTGGCTTTGCACCAAGTCTATTACGGATATCATCAAGTGTGTTTTCGAAGTTAGCACCGATCTTATCCATCTTGTTAATGAAAGCAAGACGTGGAACATTGTATTTGTCTGCTTGTCTCCAAACTGTTTCAGATTGTGATTGAACACCTTCCTCAGCATCAAAGACCATGACTGCTCCGTCAAGAACGCGCAATGAGCGCTCAACTTCAGCTGTAAAATCGACATGTCCAGGAGTATCAATAATATTTACTCTAATATCTTTCCAGAATGTGGTTGTTGCGGCAGATACAATGGTAATACCGCGCTCTCTTTCCTGCTCCATCCAATCCATCTGTGTGTCACCGTCGTCAATATCGCCTATTTTGTATGATCGACCTGTATAGAAAAGTATTCTTTCAGTTGTTGTTGTTTTACCTGCATCAATATGCGCAATAATACCAATATTACGGATTTTATCCGGATCAACAATTCTATTTTTTGTAACAATACTTTTCTGCTGTTGTGCCATAGTTTTCGATGCGAATTACCAGCTGAAGTGCGAGAATGCTTTGTTAGCATCAGCAAGTTTTTCAACTTGGAGTTTTTTATTAACGGCTTCACCCTGATTCTGGAAAGCATCCATTAATTCAGCATGAAGTTTTTTATCAAATGATTCGTACTGTTTATTTGAACGAGCATTTGCTGCATTAAGAATCCAGTTTAATGCGAGGAATAATTTACGCTGCGGTCTTGTGTCAATTGGAACGAGATATGAAGCTCCTCCAACACGTCGTGGCTTGACTTCTTTTCTTGGGGCAACATTATTAACAGCAACCTCCAGAACTGTAACCGGATCATTTTTCTCAGACTTTATCATTTCTAGAGCTTTGTAAACATGTTTTTCAGCAACAGATTTTTTTCCATCCACCATTGCATAGCGGATTAATTTTGCGACCTCAAAACTATTATAGAGTGGGTCGTTTTTTACTAATTGTCTTTTATATCCTCGTCTTGGCATAGTAATGTATTATTTTTTAGCTTGTCGTGCGCCATACTTTGAACGAGAGGTGCCACGATTTTGCACACCAGTCGAGTCATAAACGCCACGGACAATATGATATTTAACTCCAGGTAAATCCTTAACACGACCACCTCTTACAAGAACAACAGAGTGTTCAGCAAGTTCGTGACCGATTCCAGGAATATACGCTGTAATTTCAGTACCATTTGAAAGTTTAACTCTTGCAACCTTTCGCAAAGCTGAGTTCGGTTTCTTAGGTGTCATTGTTCTAACCACAGTACACACTCCTCTTTTAAGAGGGCTTGAATGTGGCGAACGGCGTCTCTTAAGACTGTCAAACGAATACTTAAGAGCAACCGCGTTTGCTTTTCTCAACTTAGCCTTTCTTTTCTTTCTGATTAATTGATTAATTGTTGGCATAATGCTTAGTTAATAACTTTCTCAATATCAACTTCTTCTACTTCCTGCATATCTTCGACATCAACATCCTCTGATTCGTTCATGAGTTCCTCGTCGCTTGGATCTTCTTCAACGATTTGTTCAACAACATCGTCTTCAAGAGCCTTTTCTGCGACCTTTTCAGCGAGATCACTCTCAGCAGAAGATTGTTGAGTATCGGATACCCCAGCGGCTTGGACTACTTCATTATCTCCATAATACTTGTCCAAGAGCTGTGCAGTAACCGGAATCAATCTTCCAATTATAACATTTTCTTTTAATCCTACAAGGTTATCTATTTGACCTTTGATTGATGCCTCAGTCAAAACGGTTGTTGTGTGCTGGAATGAGGCTGCAGACAGCCATGAGTCCGAATATGTTGCTGCTCTGGTAATGCCCAAAATTGACACTCGTCCTATTGCTGGCTGACCACCTTGTGCCATAATCTTCTTATTTTCGCGGTCGAATTGATACTTTGATGTCACTTCTCCAACGATAAACTTTGTATCTCCTTCGTTATCAATTGCAACCTTATCGCTCATTTTTCGGATAATGGTTTCAAAGTGTTTGTCATGAATAGCAATACCTTGTGACTCATATACCTTTTGAATCTCATTTAAGAGATACATTTGAGCTTCTCTCAAACCTTTGATTGAAAGAACATCTTTAATGTCAAGGTAACCTTCACATAGCATATGACCTGCTGCAATGAGCTGACCATCCTTAACTTTAAGTTTTCTGTTTGTTGGGATAAGGAATTCCCTGATCTCACCGCCTGATTCAGTTGATGTTATTTTAACAACATATACATCTCTATCAGTGTCTTCATGAACACTTACCTTACCTGATAGGTCTGTTATTGGTGATAGTACCTTTGGCGTACGAACCTCGAAAAGTTCTTCAACACGGGGTAATCCTTGAGTAACGTCAGCGATAACAATACCTCCGAAGTGACGGACACGCATGGTCAGCTGAGTACCTGGCTCACCAATAGACTGCGCTGCGAGAACACCAACCGGTGTACCAACTTTAACAATCTGACTTGTTGACCAGTCGATTCCATAACATTTCTGACAGGTGCCATACTCGGTCTGGCAGTAGAAAGGCGAACGAATGACTGCTGATTGGACCTCGTGTTCTTTAATCAAATCTATTTCATCATCGCTAATAAGTACATTTCTCTTCACGATCACTTTACCATTCTTACCTTTGATATCTGATGCGGCATATTTACCACGGATTCTTTCAATGAATTTATCGCCACGAGTTCCTTCTGTAGAAGTTTCAAGACCCTGTTCGGTCTCACAGTCTTCTTCACGAATGATAACATCATGAGCGACATCGACTAATCGACGGGTCAAGTATCCTGCATCTGCTGTTTTAAGAGCTGAGTCGATAAGACCTTTTCGAGCACCGCGTGCATTGATAATGTATTCAATGACTGATAAACCTTCGCGATAGTTTGATTTTGTTGGAACTTCAATAATCTTACCAAGCGGATCGATAACTAAACCTTTCATGGCAGAAAGCTGTTTAAGCTGTTCTTTTGTTGCACGGGCTCCTCCTGACTTGATAATAATCTTTACCGGATTTTCCTCTTCGATAATATCCCATGTCCTGTTTGCCATAGTGTCTGTTGTTTCAATCCAGACGTTATTTGACAAACGCTTCTTTTCTTCCTCGGTAATAAGTCCCTTGTAATAATTTTCTTCTATGGTTCTGACTTTTTGTTCTGCTTCTGCAATAAGAACATTTTTATCAGCAATAACAGAGCAGTCAAAGACCGAAACTGAAACTCCTCCTGCAACTGTTGCACCCCAGAAACCAAGCTGCTTAAGTCTGTCAATAAGATTAGCAACCATACGATCATTGTTCTCAAAGAGTGTGATTGCTCGTACAACAAGTTTCTTTAAATCTCCAGCTGTCACAGCTTCATTCATGTATTGCATCTCAATAGGAAGCTGTTGATTAAACAAAATGCGGCCAATGGATGTACGTATAATACTATTGTCCATTCGAACAAGGATTGGCTGTCGTAATTTCAATCTATCCTGCGCGTAAGCTAAAAGCGCTTCATCAGAATGTGCAAAATATTTGAGTTCTTTATCTTCAAAATCATCGAAGTTGGTATCAACAGTCGTAAGATAGTAACAACCTAAGGCCATTTCCTTATTTGGAACCATAATTGGACTTCCATCTGAAGGCTTCAAGAAATTTTTCTCAGGCAACATTCTATTCTCAATTTCCTCTATTGCTTTCTGTGATAGCGGAACATAGACACCCATCTGATCTCCGTCAAAGTCAGCGTTAAATCCTGCACAAACGACCGGATGCAATTTAATTGCATAGTCATCAGTTAATACAGGATAAAATCCAAGAATAGATAATTTGTGCAGGGTTGGTGCACGATTCAACATAACAGGATGATTTTTTGTTATTTCCTCAAGGATGTCATAAATAATCGGATCTTTTGTTTCAAGATACGAACGAGCACCTTTAATATTCTGTGCTAAGCCTCGAATAATGATTTCGCGCAGAAGGAAGGGTTTAAATAGTTCGATTGCCATTTCTTTTGGCAAACCACATTGATTCAAACCCAGTTCAGGACCAACAATAATAACTGATCGTCCTGAGTAATCGACACGCTTACCAAGTAAATTCTGTCTGAAACGTCCTTGCTTACCTTTGAGTATGTCAGATAGTGATTTCAAAGCACGGGTCCTGACTGTACGACGTCGGGCACCACGTGACTTCGACATATCAATAAGAGAATCAACAGCCTCCTGAAGCATTCTTTTTTCATTACGAAGAATAATCTCAGGTGCACCTAATTCAATAAGGTGCTTAAGTCGGTTATTTCTATTGATGACACGTCGATAAAAATCATTAAGGTCTGATGTGGCAAATTTACCACCTGCAAGTTGGACAACTGGTCGGAGATCCGGAGGAATAACCGGAAGTGCAACCATAATCATCCACTTTGGTGAAACACCTGACTTCATGAATGCTTCAAGCAAGCGGGCTTTTTTAAGGAGTTTTGTTCTTTTGTCACCTTTGAGTTTGCTCAGCCTCTTAATAACATTTGCATATTCTTCCTTCAGGTCAATATCTGCAAGGATTTCAAGTAGAACCTCTGATCCCATTCCGACGGACATAAATTTATGTGCGCCGATTTGTTTTAGGAAAAGGTAATCCTCTTCCTCAACAGTGGTAAGTCGGATTGCTGTTTTAACAACTTTCAAAAGTCTTTCGTAGAAAATCTCTTTTTCAGTTTTCTTTTCGTTATATTGCTGTGTTATAGCAGTATATTTTTCTCTGAATTTGAACTGGACTTCACTGACAGTTAAATCTTGCTGTTCTTTATTCTTAACTTTTTTCTTTACATCATCCTGAGCTTTCTTTTCCAGCTCTTTAATTCTGTCCTCCTCCTGCTTTAACCAATTCTTGAGGATATCAAGTTCTTCACCGCGTGACTCTTTCACCATATCTGAGGCTTTCTTTCTCTCTTCTTCGTTTACATCCTTAACAAGATATAAAGCATAGTAAATAATTCTTTCTAAATTATTCGCTGTTATGCCAAGTAGATTGCTTAATGGTGACGACGCACCTTTGAAATACCAGATATGTGAAATTGGTGAAGCGAGTTTGATATGACCCATTCGATCTCGTCGAACTGAGCTATTGGTGATTTCAACACCGCATCGGTCACAAACAATTCCTCGATAACGAATTCCTTTATATTTACCACAGTAACACTGATAATCCTTGGTCGGACCAAAAATTCTCTCATCAAATAAACCGTCCTTTTCAGGTTTAAATGTACGGTAGTTAATTGTTTCTGGCTTTAAAACTTCTCCAAATGACCAGTCTGTAATATTATCTGGGGAAGCAAGCGTAAGCTTGAGACCTGAAAAGTCTCCTAAACTAAAGTCTTTTTGATGTTTATTTTCTTCCATAGGATTTTCTATTACTTAACTGGTTTAACGTCTAACCCAAGTGCATTCAATTCCTTTACCAAGACATTAAATGATTCCGGAACAGTTGCTTCTGGAATATCAGTGCCTTTGATTATCGATTCAAATGCTTTACGTCGACCATGAACATCATCAGATTTGACGGTAAGCATTTCCTGAAGTGCATATGGCATTTGATGGCTTTCGAGTGCCCAAACTTCCATTTCTCCAAAACGCTGACCTCCCATTTGTGATTTACCACCTAATGGCTGTTGTGTAACTAATGAGTATGGTCCTGTTGATCGTGCATGGAATTTATCCTCAATCATGTGAACGAGTTTCAGAATATATCCAATACCAACCAAGACTTGTTTTTCATATTTTTGTCCTGTTCGGCCGTCATAAAGATCGACTTTTCCATCTGCCTTCATGCCAACAGCTTCAAGTTCTTGTTGGACAAATTCTTCACTCATCTTTTCAAATACTGCTAATCCGTACTTTGTCTTTTTCTTCATTGCAGCCATTCCAAGCATTGTTTCGTAGAGCTGACCAAGATTCATACGTGAAAGCACAGATAAAGGTGACAAAACAATGTCAACCGGTGTTCCATCTTCTAAATATGGCATGTCATGTTCAGGCAATATCTTTGAAATAACACCCTTGTTACCATGGCGACCTGCAAGTTTGTCACCTACTTTAATCTTTCGGATCTCAGCAACAGTAACAATAATGCGCTTCAAAATACCTGGATCAAGCTCGTTTGGCTCTTTCTTTGTATCGATAATTTTTACATCAACAATTACGCCTTTTTTACCATATGGCATACGGAGCGATGTATCTTTTACATCCTTTGCTTTTTCACCGAAAATAGCTCTGAGCAATCTTTCTTCAGCACTGAGTTCTTTTTCACCTTTTGGAGCAACTTTACCAACAAGAATATCGCCTGCCTGAACTTCAGCTCCAACCAATACCAAACCACTCTCATCAAGATTCGCAAGAATCTCTTCACGAACATTTGGAATGTCTCGAGTAAGCTCTTCAGGGCCAAGCTTTGTGTCGACTAAATCAGCCACATATTCTTCCATAACAGACGACGTGAGAACATCGTCTTTAACTAATCGCTCAGAGATAACAAAACCGTCCTCATAACCTAAACCATCAAGTGATGCATATGCGACTACGAGGTTCTGACCGACTGCTAATTCTCCATTATGGGTTGCTGGTCCATCAATAATAACTTCACCTTTCTTAACAGTTTGACCAAGTGATACAAGTGGCTTCTGATCAAATACAACGTCCTTATTTGTTTTAACGAATCGATCAAGTTTATACTCTTTCTTTCCTGATTTTCCTTTGAGAATAATCTTATCTGCATCAACATACTCAACAGTTCCATCTTCTTGTGCTTTGACAGTTCTTCCTAATGTTGCAGCAACCGTCGACTCCATACCGGTACCTACCAATGGAGAATCTGGCTTCAAAAGTGGCACAGCTTGACACATCATGTGGCTACCCATCAAAGCACGGCTAGCATCATCATGTTGCAAGAATGGAATAAGCGCAGCTGCGAGTCCAAAAACTTGACGTGGTGAGATATCAATATAATCAACAAGATCAGTTGCGACTTCAGTTACATCGCCGTTATAGCGTACTGCAACGCGGTCATCTGTAATATAACCTTTATCATCAAAATTAACACCGGAGTGAGTGATATGGTACTTTTCCTCATCATCGGCCTGAAGGTATTCAATCTGATCTGTTACTTTAACTACTGTTTTATTACCTTTCTTTTCTTTCGTAACCTTTTTATATGGTGTCTCAATAAAACCAAATGCATTTACACGAGCATACAATGCTAGATAGGTCACAACACCGATGTTAGGTCCTTCTGGTGATCTAACAGGACAAATGCGTCCATATTGTGAAGAGGCGATATCACGGATAGAGAATGATGCACGCTCTTTTTGAATACCACCAGGTCCACCGACGGTTAATCGGCGTAGATTGTCTGCTTCTGAAAGTGGATTGGTTTGATCGACAATAGTTGATAACTGACTTGTTCTAAAGAAAGAATTTGTTGTTGCAACAAGAGATTTACTGTTAATAACTTGCGATGGCATAACATCGCCATCGGTTCCGGTCATACTCATACGAGACTTAATATCACGCTCAGTCTTAACCATACCAACACGAACGCCGTACATTCCGACAAGTTCGCCAACCGTTCTTAAGCGTCTGTTTGCAAGGTGATCAATATCGTCAAATGAACCTTTTCCAGATGTGAGATTCACTAAGTAGCTTATGATGTTTACAATATCCTGCAAGTTCAAAACGAAATTATCCTTCTCAAGAGAAAGATCCATGTTGAACTTTCTATTCATCTTGTATCGTCCAATATCTGCCAAAGTGTATCTTCGATTGTTGAAGAAAAGATTGTTGAATGTGTCGTATGCTGTGGTGATAACAAGTGGCTCACCAGGTCTCAACTTTTTGTAGATTTCAAGAACGGCATCATCTTTTGTTTTTGTACCGTCTTTTTCAAGAGTTGGAACAATAAACTTTGTAACGAGTTCCTGATCAAGGTCTTTAAACAAACCTAAAAGTTGGTTGTCGTTTGCATCTTTCAAGGCACGAAGAAGTGATGTAGCGTGGAATTTTCTCTTTTTGTTGATTTTAGCTTCAATTAAGTTATGCTTTGAGATTGTAAAGTCTAACCATGCACCAATGTATGGACGCACTTCTGCATTGTAAACTGTTGCACCTGTTGTCTTGTCAACTTCAGCAGTGAAGTAAACACCAGGAGCACGAACAATTTGACTAATAACTCCTCTCTCAATACCGTTGATAACAAAGGTACCCTTTGCTGTCATTTTTGGAAGATTGAAGAAGTAAACGTCTTGTGTTCTTTCCTTCCCTAATCTTTTGTTATGAAGTTTAACTTTAATGTAAACCGGGAACTGATATGTTAACTTTTTATCAACACACTCTTCCTCGGTAAATCGTGGTTCGCCATAAAAAACATCAAGCAATTCGAGTGTAAAGTTTTTCTTTGTGTAGTCTTCAATGGGGAAAAACTCATGAAGAATATCTTTAAGCTCGACATTGAGGAATTTGTCCCAGGAATTCTTTTGTATTTCGATGAGGTCTATTTCTTCTAAGTTATCTGTGTTACCAACATATAAGCGTTTTGCGGTTTCTTTTGAGCTTGTTTTAACGGTTTTCATGAGGTAAATCGTATTGACTTATATATAACAAAATAAAATAGACCGCCCACACGGCCTATCTTGTTGTTTTGCCAGAGATTAGGAAAAGTATCTCATCAGCGTGTTGATACTATACTAAAAACAATATGCTATGTCAAGGGTATTTTGAGGTAAGTTAATTTCTATCATTTTTCAGTTCCTTCAGGAAGTATTGATTGAATTTTATTAATTAAGTTTTCAACATCAGTCACAACTGTGTGTTCACCGTTTTTCTTATGTTTAACATCCTTTTCATGTTCAACAATGATATCCTCGATGTTTTCACACATTTCGAGCGCTTTCTTCACCACATCGCGGCCTTTTTTAGTACCAAAAAAATACAATCCGGCACTGCCAAGCAATCCGCCCAGTAAAACACCTGATACAAATGGTGAACTATTTTGATTTTTTTCGTTCTGAGGCATAATCAATAATACTCATAAGTCGTTTAATACTACCAACAAAACCAATTATTTCAGTATAAGAACCTGATAAATTAATTCCCACTTTTTCTAATTCAGCTGTAAATGTATCGACTCTTTTGAGAATGTGACGAACGTCGCGGAAAATAAAAATGAGTTGAATTCCGAGCACAGTAACAAGAACCGTCATTACAGTAATTGCTGCTACAATCAAAATCTGACTTGTGTCAATCATGTATTGATTGTCGTATAATGAGGGAGAAAAGTCAAGATTGCTCACATTATCCACTATGAATACCAAAATTAAAGTTGCTGCAACAGGATTAGACGGACTTGTTGGAACCCGTGTAAGAGAATTATTATCTGAGTCATGTGAATTTGTGAGCTTGCCCGAAGATCAGCTTGATATTACCGACAGAGATAAAACATTATCAATTATTGGCAGTGCCGATTTCGATGTTTTTTTGCATCTTGCTGCATTTACCAATGTCGATGCGGCTGAGGAAAAAAAGGATATTGCCTGGAAAGTTAATGTTGAAGGAACACGAAATGTCTATGATGCCGTTGCGCACTTAGGAAAGAAAATAATATATATCTCAACAGGATTTGTTTTTGATGGTGAAAACCCTCCATATTATGAAGATTCACCTACGCATCCAATTTCTTATTATGGTGAAACAAAACTTGAAGGTGAAAAAATAGTCAAGGATAAAGGGTTAATCGTCCGCATTGATTACCCGTATGGCAGTCATGTTGAATACAAAAAGGATCTCGTTGAAAGTCTGATTGATATCCTGAAGGAGAAAAAACCGCTGCAGGGAATTGAAGATCAGATTATGACACCGACATATATAGATGATATTGCACACTCGCTTGCCTATTTGATTCATCATTTTACACCGCAAACATACCATATCGTCGGATCCGACAGCCTATCCGGTCTTGAAATTATTCATACAATTGGTAAGGTGTTTGGTCTCGATACATCGTATGTAACTCCAACAACATATGATAGCTTTTATCATGGAAAGGCTGCTCGACCACAAAAAAGTATTATGAAATCAAAAAATAACACCTTTTTTAAAATGTCTACATTTGAAAAAGGACTTGAACAGCTCAAACTTCGCATGATGTCTGCTTGAGATTGTTTTTTTCATGCTCATAAGATATGATAAGACTCTATGACAATTACTTTTATTGGTCACGGTTATGTCGGCCTTGTAACGGCCTGCGTATTTGCTGATCTTGGTAATACTGTCTATGTTATTGGACGAAGTAACGATAAACTTGAACGATTGCGTAAAGGGGATCCAATTATATTTGAGCCAGGTCTAGAACAATTACTTCAAAAAAATTTAAAAGCCGGAAGGCTTACGTTTACCGATGAATATCCTGAGGCTATTTCAAAATCTGAAATTGTCTTCCTCGCTGTTGGTACACCTCCAACAGAGACAGGCGATGCGGATTTGTCATCGGTTCTCAAAGTTGCAGAAAACATCGGGAAAAATCTAGGAAAGCATTACACTGTTATATCGTGTAAAAGCACAGTTCCTGTTGGCACAAACACTAAAATAAAAGAGCTTATACAATCTGTTAAACCTGAAGGTTCACACTTTGATGTAGCTTCGTGCCCTGAATTTCTCAGAGAAGGATCTGCTCTGAGTGATACCTTTGAACCAGATCGCGTTGTTATCGGTTCGTACTCACAAAAAGCTATTGATGCCCTGCTTAAAGTACACAGTCCACTTCCGGGCAAAAGAGTTATTGTCGGGTTGGAATCTGCAGAACTTATTAAATATGCTTCCAATTCAATTCTTGCGACAAAAATTTCGTTCGCAAATCTCATCGCCTTTCTTTGTGAAAAAGTTGGAGCCAATGTTGAGGAAGTTCTTGATGGAGTTGGTTTAGATGATCGTATCGGGAGAACATTCTTATATCCGGGGATCGGCTATGGAGGAAGCTGTTTTCCGAAAGATGTATTAGCACTCATCAAAACAGGTGAGCTCTATGATGTTGATATGTCATTATTACAGGCGGTCGATCATATTAATAAACAAGCTCGTATAAATTTTGTTGATAAAATCATCGAACATGCTCCTGGTAAAAATATTGGAATTTGGGGACTTTCGTTTAAACCGAATACAGACGACATCCGGTTTGCACCTTCGATATATGCTATTGAGAAACTCCTTGAAGATGGGTATTCAATAACAGCCTATGATGCTGAGGCAGAAGATAATACGCGCGCTATCTTTGGGGACAAAGTTACATTTGTCAACCAACCATATGAGGCTGTTGA
Organism: uncultured Gammaproteobacteria bacterium; assembly: GCA_964556475.1. Taxonomy (GTDB): domain Bacteria; phylum Patescibacteriota; class Microgenomatia; order UBA1406; family HO2-37-13b; genus CAZKVU01. The sequence goes on from CAZKVU010000004.1 coordinate 37,752, forward strand.
CGGCAAAGATTGTCTTGTCATTTTTACAGAATGGAACGAATTCAAACAAACAGATCTTAATAAAGTAAAAGAGCTACTTAAAAAACCCTGCATTATCGACGGGCGAAATATTTATGATCCTGAAACAATGTCAAAACTTGGATTTTCATATATTTCGATCGGACGATAAGGGCTAACAAATGGACTACAATAAAAGTGGTATGAAAACGGTATGTATTACAGGCGGTGCAGGATTTATTGGATCACATTTATGTGAACGCCTTGTAAAAAATGGCTACAACGTAATCTGCATTGATAATCTCATATCCGGTTCTAAAAAAAATATTCAGCATCTTGAAGGAAGCGAAAATTTCCAATTCGTAGACCATGATGTAACCTTATCACTTCCGGAACTACCACATGTTGATTTTGTTTTTCATTTTGCTTCACCCGCTTCGCCAAACCATCATAGTAAAATCAGTTATCACAAACTCCCTATGGAAACCATGATGGTGAATACTGTTGGAACACATAATATGCTCGAATTAGCTCATAAAAATAATGCGCGATTTATGTTTAGTTCGACATCAGAAGTTTATGGCGATCCGATGATTCACCCGCAAAATGAATCATATAATGGTAACTCGTCAACGACAGGACCTCGCTCAGTGTATGACGAAGCAAAACGATTTGGCGAAACGTTGGTTGCGTATTACAACCGTGATAAAAAACTCGACACCAGGATAGTGAGAATTTTTAATACCTATGGTCCACGCATGCAGCGTGAAGACAAGCGCATGATCGTCAATTTCATTCTTCAGGCACTATCAAATGAGCCAATAACAATATACGGCAACGGCTCTCAAACGCGATCACTTTGCTATATCGATGATCTTATCGATGGAATAACAGCGTATATGTTCGCAGATAACTTGAATGGTGAAATCATTAATCTTGGTAACCCTGATGAACATACTGTTAGGGAATTCGCAGAAATTATTAAAAAACTCACACATTCAACAAGTAATATTATTGATTCAGAGCAATTACCAAAAGACGATCCACTGAAACGCCAACCAGATATTTCTAAGGCACAAAGATTGCTTAAATGGGAACCACGCGTTGATATTGCAACTGGAATACAACATACTATTAATTACTTCCGTTCATGAAAAAAGCAACGATC
>CAZKVU010000004.1:39016-70963 GCA_964556475.1 uncultured Gammaproteobacteria bacterium
CAACTGGAATACAACATACTATTAATTACTTCCGTTCATGAAAAAAGCAACGATCATCATTCCGACATATAATGAAGCAGAGAATATCACCAAACTTATACCAGCAATTTTTGAAATCGTTGAGAAGATAGATACATGGGATACATCAATCTTAATTGTTGATGATAATTCTCCTGATGGTACTGCCGATGCTGTTAAAAAACTTCAAAAGAAATATTCTAAGTTGCTGCTTATTTCTGGTAAAAAAGAGGGCCTTGGAAAAGCTTATGTTCGAGGGTTCACCTACGTTTTTGAGCATCTGAAATCCGATATTATTTTTGAAATGGATGCAGATGGTCAACATGAACCATCTCTCCTTCCATCTTTTTTTAGAGAGATTGATAATGGTGCCGACTTTGTAATTGGATCTCGATACATTAAAGGTGGCTCTATTCCAAAGGAATGGGAAATCCATCGAAAATTCTTCTCTTATTTCGGCAATAATCTTGTCTTGCGTTTCGGATTTATGGAATTTTCAGTAACAGACTGGACTTCTGGATATAGAGCAATTCGCGTCCCATTTATTAAAAAAACAATTGAGCATTTTAAACATCTTGATGGTTATACTTTTCAGATTGGTATTGTTGATCAAGCCCTGAAGAATAAACTCATCATCAAAGAAATTCCGCTTGTTTTCAAAGATCGAAAAGTGGGTGAATCCAAAATACAAACATTTAAATTCGTCGTAGATAATTTGCTGTTTATATTGACTCATTCTTCTTTTGTAAAATTTTTCATTGTTGGACTATTTGGAGCACTTATTGATTTTGGAGTAGCCGCTCTATTAATTGATAAATTTTCACTTTACAAACCCCATGCAAACGCAATCAGTGCAGAAATTGCAATTTTAAGTAATTTTTTTCTTAATAATTTCTGGAGTTTCAGTTATAAAAAAATTGAAATGACTGTTGGAGCAATTGCGAGAAAGCTCGTTGAATTTAATATTGTTTCATCTGGTTCTATACTCATTCAGTGGGGTGGAATGTTAGTAGCTCTCAAGATACTTGGGGATCAACAAGACAAAATTATTTTTGTTTCAATTCCGTCATGGATTATCTATAAGATAATTATCATAGCTTTTATTATTATTCCTTATTCATATTTCATGTATAACCACTTTATCTGGAAAGATGATAAACCTCGAAATTAACTTGATTTCACTTCGGAAAGGCCGTATGATGTAAGTAATGACAAAAACCGTATCACGATCACAGAGCGTTCTGAATACCTATGGCATCATTCTTATTATCTGGAGTTTATATCGCTTTAATATCGTCAACAGTCCTGAATGGTTTGACGAATTTATTGCAAAGCCACTTGTTTTTATTTTGCCCGTATTCCTTTACATACGTCGCGTTGAAAAAAAGCCCTTCTTCGAACAATTATGGTTTAAGTCAAAAAGAATATCTCCTGATTTAATTACCGGATTATCGTTGGGTGCTATCTTCGTTATATCTGCGCTGTTTGCAAGCTACATCAGGTTTGGAAACCTTAGTATTATAAATAGACTTTCAACACCAGACTTCCTCCTTGCAGTTATTGTTACGTTTGCAACAGCTATCGCAGAGGAAATATTTGCTCGCGGATTTGTACTCAAGAGATTATATGAAGAATGGGGAAACGCTTATAGTGCAGCCTTTTGCTCAAGCCTTCTTTTTCTGATTATTCATATTCCCATTCTCATTACCAATTTGAAGCTCTCTGGAAATTTACTCCTGATTTTCTTTGCTACTGACTTTATTTTAAGCTTAGTCAATTCATTCGTCTTTTTAGAAAGGAAAAGTCTTATCGCACCTATCCTCATTCATGCTTTATACAATATAGCGATTCTCTTTTATTTGTAGTAACTGCGAAGATCTAGTTATCGACAATCCAAAACATTTCTTCATCTCTGAACTTAACATGCGTGACCTTGGAGGGATCAACGCTTGAATCGAAATCGTCAGGATATCCGATATAGGTTACATCTTTCTTATCAAATGGACTCGACATATAAAACTTGTATTTATCAAAAGCTCTTATTTGTGTAAAACCATATTTGTCAGGATCGGTCAGCTGCAGTGATTTTTGGAAAATTCGAGGATCAATCTGATTATAAAACAGCAGATAGATATATGGCTGACCGTGTTTAAGGGTAATATAGAATTCTTTTGTGTCATCATAGTTATCTTTTACATATTGTGCTGTTTCTTTATAACCGCATTGCCATGATCGAGCAGTCAATGCTCTCTTAAAGTAATGAAACAAATACATATCCCAGCTCTGAGCAAGGAAAAACATATACCCAGCAAAAATACATACCGCAACTAACCGTTTGTACCGCAAAAGGCCAGAAATAAATGAATAAAATCCATAAGACGATATAAAAATTATCGGAAAGATCATGAAATATGTTCTAATCAATGATCTATCTTGCCAGGTCAAGGCATTTGCAAGGGGAGACATAAGCAAAATAAGAGAAAGCAGATAGCGATACTGATGTTTATTTTTGAACATAAAATATATTCCAATAAACACAAATAAATATTCTACTGGTGTTATTAATCCAATCCCTTCCATGCCAAAACGCGGATTTTTATCTCCACTGATAACCATGAATTCGGGAGTAATCTGCTCGAAATATCGATCAGTCACATCTACAATTCCTGAAGTGACGTAATTATGAAGAATAAAATTGCCATCCTCGCGGAGTTTTTCATCCAGAATGAGTTTGAAACCATTGTCCTGAAACAAAAATAGTTTTCCTACACGAGGGGCTCCATATAATGCATCAATTCCGATTGAACCTACTAATAATACGAGTGTTATTGTAATAAACTGAATAGCTATTCCTGAATGCTGCTTTATCTTTTTGCCAACCCGTTGGGCTACTATGGCAATATGATAAAGCAAAAATACAACTACAAAAAACCGCCCAAGGTGATATGAATGAGACGCCAATATTAAACAAATATCTGCAGCGAGCAAAGATCCTGGTTTAAAGGTTTCCTTATATTTAATTGTGAAATAAAGTGCCCACAATAAGAAAAATGCCAACAATACTCCTTCATGTGCGTGCCGGGAAATGATAAAAATCCAAGGAGCCAAACTTGTAAGATAAGCAGATAATAAAGCAACACGTTTCTTTTTAAAAAGAGCTAAGGCAATGATATATACAGTTGGAACAAGCAATATACCAAGCACTTTATTAAGAAGTCGAGTTGAAAAATCATTTAATCCAAAAACCTGAACAAACGGTATTGATAGATATGTATATAGTGGGAGTTTGTAATCATTGAATGATTGAAATCTCAAAGGCATAAATCTGCCAAATTCGTCTCGACCGGTTTTAAGAATCGAAAAAGCATTATATCCAAATGCAACTTCGTCGCTATTTAGACATGCCGGGACCTGAGTGCTTTTATAAAAATGTAGAAATGCTGATATGGACATTGCTACAAGGAGTAGAAGAATGACTTTTTTATTTTCAACAAAAAGATTTCTGATCATATTTGTTCATAGTTAAGTGTAGCAAAAACAGTAGTATCTTTCATTCGTGTGTTTTTTTGATTTTTGCGTCGTGTCGCGTATGCTTTTGGCAATGACAACAACCCTTCTACAAAAGCCAGAATAAATGTAAAATCGCCTTGTATCATCGTTCGTACTGAATGAAGTGGAATATTTATAATATGCTGTGCCAGCAAAGTCATATCAGTTATGTTTGTCCAGATAAAGTAAAGCTGATTCCGATAAGCTATTCTCTTTATGGTAGCTCTTGAGAAAAAGGTTCCAATTGTTGACTCATGATGGTGCTCAACAACATAATTTTGATCAAATATAATATGCCATCCTTGCTTATATGCTCTGTACGACACATCAATGTCTTCCCAATAAAATGGCGCATATATATCCCTGAAGCCGCCTAACGTACGAAACATGGAGGCCCTTATTGCAGAAGCTCCACCTTCTGCCCATGAATTCTGACCTGTTTGAGTATTAGAAGCTTTATCGTGCTGAACAAATCCATTTTTAAAAAACATCCTGTTTTTACCTGTAATGGTTCCATTTTTCTCCAGCTGAGCAAATGTAATGGCGAATAAATCAGCATCCTTTTCAAACTTTTCAGACACTTGATTAAAAGAGGATTTTAATACAACATCTGTATTAAGAAACATGAGAATATCACCCGTGGCTTTTTGAACACCTCTATTCATAGTAGGTCCAAAACCTATATTTTTATCATTTTCTATGATAATGAAGTCGGGAAATTTCTGTTTAACTTCTTGAGCTATATTTTGCTGTGAACAGTCATCCACAATGATTACTTCATGACCTTTGAAAAATTGTTGATTGTGATGAAGATTTTTCAAGAAAAGTTCCTTGTTTTTATATACAGGAATGATGACCGAGTACTTCATAGTTATATTTTAAAGTAATCTTTGACATCTTTCTCAAATGCTTGATACGAAAATCTTTCTTTAATAAAAGCTCGACCGCTTTGCTGTACATTGAAAAAACTTTCGTCTTTGCTTGATATATATTCGTTGGTTTTGTGAATAAGTTCATCAATCGAATCGTAAAGGAAACCGTTTTCGCCTTCGGAAATTAACCGTTTTGGGCCACCCGAGTTATGTGTAAAAACAATACAGCCTGACGCCATCGCCTCCAATGGTGTTATGCCAAGATGTTCAACCTTAGATGGCTCTTTTTTTTCATTTATGTCAAAGCCTGCAGCATGCCAAAAAATCCGCGACTCCGCATAAAGGTCTAATAATGATTCAAATGTTGGATTAACAACAAACCTAATATGAGAATCCTTTTTCGCAAGACTCATTAATGTTTTTAATGACTGACGATCAGCTTCATCAGCTCCTCCTGCTAGTACAAGCGAATAACTCGAAAATTCTTTGTATTTTTTTCGCAGCCTAATAAATGCTTTGATGAGAACATCCTGCCGTTTTGAATGCAAATGATCATAAAATCTGCCAACTGATAGAATCGTATTACTCTTTTTACTCATGTCTAACTTGAGGAATTCATTATCAATGTAAGGATGAATGATTGCAGGTTTTTTTCCAAACCATCGATCAATATATTCAGCTGTAAATGACCCATTACTAATAATTGAAAAGTTGAAAAGCTTTAGCCTATTGATAAATTTCATATCGTAAAGATCTGCCTGTGGATACATAGCGAAAATATAATTGTGTTTTGCTTTTGAAATAAAATAGCTCCCATCCGTTACATAAAATAGGTAATCATATTCCCGAGTTTTCTGCATTTTGCCCAAAACCGATGAAGTCAAGAAAAAGTTAGGAATAATCTGTACATGCTTAAATGACATATGGAGCCTTTTCTCAATTTGATCAAGGATAGTTAGGTCGTCCCATACGATGTCAATATCAAAACCAGCGTTATCAAATACTTGGAGAATGGATAAAATATGCCTTTCACCACCTCCCAGAATATGTAAATATGGACTATACAGCAGTACTTTCTTCATACTTTTCATATAGGAAAATATAGGTAATCGTTTTTGAAAATGCCTGATAAAGCGATTGAATAATTCCGTATGTACCATCCATATATCCCCTATTGAGTATTAATCTTCTATATAATTCACCGAGAAATTTTCTAAAAAGCACGATTGTATTCACTTTCTTGTGCGCCATAAAAAGCAAGTCTGATTCAATATCTTCGTAGGTAGCAGTTTTATTCACAACAAATTCTAATGAGGGCTGAAAATAATGAATAAGCGGATTTTTAAGAATTCCAGGCTCACCGTTTATCTGCGGGGTAGAGTGAATAGCTTTAGGCCAATCGACAAAGTCTTTTTTTAAGATAAGTCTTATTATATTGTCTGGGTACCAACCACCATAGCGTAGCCACCTTTTTCGAGCCATTATATTCTTGCGTGGAACTAGAAAATGAGATTTGTCAGTAGTACCAATTGTCTTCAAAATCTCATCTGCTGCCTCCTGTGTTATACGTTCATCCGCATCGAGAATAAGTACCCAGTCGGCATCTACTTTTTCTATGGCAAAATTGCGCGAGGGTTCAACATAAGACAAATATGGATATGAATAAACCTGAACTCCTGCTTCGAGTGCTAACTGTTTCGTATTGTCTGTGCTTTGTGTGTCGACTACAGTGATATTATCCGTCAGTAATTGAGCACTTTTAATGCATTCCTGAATATGTTGGCCTTCATTATAAACAGTAATAACCACTCCGAGAGTCTTGTCATTTGTGCTCATGTGTTATGAGTATATCAAAGTGCTGTTGAAGTTTCTCGCTCATTTAACTGTTTTCTGCCACAAGATGTGGCAACTTTGTGAAGTATAATAAAAGCATGCTCGTTGTATATTTCACCATTATCCTTCTCTTTTCAATCTATACATATGCGCTGGTTGATCCGAATCTTACACTTATAGCACATCCGCTCTGGGAAATATTCAGAAATAATATGGTTGTTTTGGGCTATTATAATCGCCCAATGTCTGCATTAATATATATCGTTTGCATACTTTTACTGTTTGCGCTCCATATATATTTCATCCGGTCAAAAAAGAAACTTGATGTTATGAGAATAGGTCTTATTATTGCACTGATTACGATTTTTGCATATCCGCTGTTGTCTCATGATCTTTTTAATTACATGTTTACCGGCAAAATTGTTACTCATTATCATGCAAACCCGTATCTCATGCGTGCACTCGATTATCCACATGACGAGTGGACTCGATTTATGCATTGGACACATGTGACATATCCTTATGGACCAACATTTTTACCGCTATTGCTCATCCCATCATTAATTGGTTTTTCAAAATTTTCCTTAACATTTATATTGTTCAAGGTTTTCTTCGCGACTTTTTACCTAATCGCTCTTTACTACTTGAATAAAATTAACAAATGGAGCGCATTATTCTTCGCGACAAACCCGCTTATCATCATTGAAGCATTGGTGAACAATCATAATGATATTGTTGCCATCGGAATTTCGATCGCAGGAATCTATATGATGTACAAGAATAAAAATAAGCTTGGAAAATTCCTCATGCTTGTCTCAGGTGGAATTAAATATATTACGTTACCCTTACTGATTGCTGGAAAACCTCATGAAAAATTAACTCGAAATAACCTGCTTGCTATCGCCGGACTCATTATTGTTCTTATTCTTGTCAGCTTTAAGAATGGACCATACCCGTGGTACTTCCTTAACTTGTTCATCTTACTTCCATACCTTGGCAAACGTATGAAAGATTTTTCACTATTATTTCTAGGCTTACTTCTTTCCTATTATCCATTTGTCGCCCTTGGTGAATGGGACACCTTCAAGTTGACAATGAGTCATAACATAATCGGTGCGTTTATTATCATTAATGGAATCTTTTTACTTTATCTAAATCGCAGCTGGATTCGTCGCCTGAAGTATAGATTTAAGCCAATCAGAAAGAAGTAACTCACTTGCTTTTTCGTCACGATAATATCCATCAATGCGCAAAAGGGGTTCGAGAATATTTACCTTTGTTTTGCTCAGAATATCCTTAAGTCCATCTGCAGATTGACAGAATTGTGCGTAGGATGAATCACCAAGGGAAAATATGGCACATGTTACGCCGGACAAATCGGTCTTTTCAATTTCCTCCTGCCTGTCGAGGTACCATTTGTGTGGTTGACCTTCTTTGTTATTATAAAACCACGTATTTGTTCCAAACAAAATAAGGTCAAATTCTTTGAGATCACCGTATTCAGCCTCCCAGGCCTCCGTTAATTCTGCCTCAATATTATGATGTGAAAGCTGTGCAGCCAAAAACTCACTTGCGAAGCGCGTTCCTCCGGAGTTTGTTGCGTAAATAATTAAAGCCTTCATACCTTCAGTATATGATAAAAACTGTTTATTGACCAAGAAGATAATTTTTGAAAACGTGCGCTCGAGATCGTAGCGGTGCATATCTCAAAGCAAACCTCAATCGGTTTTTTTTCTGATATTTTTGATGGAATTCCGATCCAGACCCGTCAGTTGATTGAGCATTTTTATGCCATAAAATTACCGATGGATCATAATATACTTTCAATCCAGCCCTTTTTGCTTTCATGCTCCAGTCGGCATCCTCAAAATACATAAAGTACTTCTCATCAAGCGGACCTAATGTTTCGAATAGCTGCTTATCAAACATCATGAGACAGCCTGTCACGAAGTCTATTTCCTCCAAAGCGTCATATTGACCCTTATCTATCTCATCAACGCCTCTGTGATTCGTAAATACATTATTCCAATCAACAACTCCACCTGCATACCATATAACTTTTCCCAAGTCTTCCTTTGTGTATCGCTCTTTATGATATTCATACCCTGGGTAGTAATAAATTTTTCCTCCGATAAGTGATAAAGGGTGTGATTTAATTGTTTGTAAAGCATTATCTACAAAGTCTTCATGTACTTCGACATCATTGTTTATACATGCAAAATAATGATAGCCTTGATCTATCGCATTATGCACGCCAACATTTAGGCCGTATGCATATCCTTTATTTTCAGCACGTATAACATCTATACTCAAACTCTCCTCAACAATTTCTTCAGGTACTGGCGAAACATCCACGATAAATATTTTGAAACTCTGATTACGTGATTTTTTTAAGCTCTTAAGCAGAGCATGTGTCACAGAATAATTTTTGAAATTTGTTGTAACAATAGCAAGATCATCCATATTTATTTAAGAAGTTTATTGATCAACCTACTCTTTAAATCTTTTTTGCTCCAGTGCAAAACAGCCAGCAATCCATTCTTAAAATATATGTAAGGTGCAGATTTAATATTGGACTTCTCATCAATATATTTATTATTTTCCCACCAATAAAAGTACACAAAGAAAGGATAAAACATCTGTAGAATTGACAGCACAAAGCCATGAATACCATCTTTATATCCTTGTGCGTAATAATATCTGCTGACAAACTCATCAAGAGCTGCATGAATCGCTACTGAAAGGGAATATGAGTCGTTCTTTTTTTTCTCAGCCGCTTCGGCTTTTGCATATCGAATCATCTTTGTCACAAAATGATCAACCGAATCATAATTATGATGTGTTATTGCATTTTCTTCAGATGCTGCAAGATCAATTCCTTTACCTTGTGTTGTTGGGACTGAATGAAGGTGGGTCGACCATGTGACAGATCCTTTTTTGAAAAATCTCAATTGATAATCAGGCCACCAGCGTGAATGTTCAATCCATCTACCAAAGATAATATTCTTTCTGGGAATTCGTACATAATCATATTCCTGAGCATATTTTTTCAATTCATCAATAAGTCCACCTGTCACCATTTCATCTGGATCAACAACCAAAATATATTCCGATTGAGCTTCTTTGTGCATTTGTTCCCGTGCTAATTCAACATAATCAACATGATGAATCGGAAGTATTCTTGCTTTTGTTTTTTTAACGAAATCCAGTTGCTCCTGCGTCATCGTGTTATTTGCAACAATGATTTCATCCACATAATCCTGATAGGATTCTAGTGATTCCTGAAGATATCCCAAACTGTCTGTTCCGCTAACAACAGTAATCGCAGTGATTGTCATTCTTTTCGCATAATATGTAACGCTTCTTCGGTAATATTGATTTTAAAAACTAATCTCAAAAGTGCAAAATAGGAAACTGCGCCGAGAACTATAACTACTAGTATACCGAGATAATGACGAAGACCCAAATATGTTCCAACAATTGATAAAAACATACCCATTATGGTGCCGGAAATGATAAACGGGCTTATTTGCCTTAATATGTCAAATTTCACTTCCTTTCGCGCCATATATACAACAATAATCGAGCTCAATGAAAGGATGAACACAAGAGTCGGGAATCCGTACATACCCAATAAATGTGTTAATGGTGCAATAAGTACCCAGGTCATACCAGTCCATAAGAACATAAAGGCAAACGAGATTTTAACCTTTCCAATACCATTAAAGAAATTAATAAATGGTGTGGAATAACTTGATAGAAAACCAGAAGCGGCAAATATATAAAAGAGAGGCAAAGCAGCTTTCCATTTCTGATACTTTGGAATGATTTCTACTAAATATGGCATTACAATAATGAGTCCAATTGTAGCTGGAAACATAATGAGCGTTTGATACCGAAGCAGCTTCTCAATAAGATTTTTCTGTTTGTCCTTATCTTTTTGAAATCGGGCAAAAACAGGGAAAATAACCCTGCTGACATTATCCATGATAATACGCAAAGGCGACTCTGCCCACTTTTTTGCCCAGCCGATAAAGCCAAGCGCCTCAAAACCAATAACTTTACCAAGGAAAAGATTGACAAACTCGTCTTTTACCAATGCTAAAAACGACATGGATTGGAATGGAACTCCAAAAGACAAAAGGTGTCGAGCGCTTTTCCGAGAAAAACCAATCTTTGGAATCCAGAATGATAGTGAATATATAAGTATTACCCCGATAATAGCTCGTGCAACAACGCTATATGCGAAACTCAAAAGTCCAAAGCCTTGCCATGCAAAAAATATAACCGACATATAAAACACTGTGTTCTCAACAATCTGAACCAAAACAATCTTTTGAAACTGAATCTTACGCTCCAGAAAAACAGACGGAATAGTTTTGAGCGACGACAAAAAAAATGATCCAAGTAGAGACCAATATAGTATTTTGCCTTCAGGCGGTAGTTTATAAAACGACATAACGAAATCAGTTGCGAAGTAAGCAAGCGTCAATGCTGTTATGATGAGCGCCTGCTGAATAGTGAAAGCTGTTTTGACATCATCGTCATCTATTTCCTTCCGCTGGATAAGTGATGCGGCAAGCCCTATGTCAGAAAAATAATTGAGCAAAGCAATAATAGAAAGGACTGTGATGTAAATACCAAAAATTTTCGGATCGAGGAATATTGTTAAGGCAATGTTTGCTGCAAATCCAAGAGCCGCAGAGTAACCACTCTGAAAAAAAAGACTCAAAACGCTGATGATGCTATTTTTCTTTACTACTTTTTCGTCCATATCGGTATGCAAGTATTAACAATACTATCAGAGTTACCAGTGAAATGATGTTTGAGATTTTCTCCAGAATGGTTTGTTTATAATCAATTCGTATGGTTGTTGGGGACGCACCTTCAGAATTATTAAGAACAATATGCGGTCGTCCAAGTGGATCAAGTTCAGTATCTAGTTGTTCAGCATCGTTTACATATACGTGCCAATATGGCGCTGCATGGATATTAACGTAAAAATCCTTTGAATTTGTTTGGACGATTCTGTGGTACGGATCATTCTGAAGGACTGCCTGTGACTGCTTGTCTCTAACCTCAATATAATGAGAGAGAAATCGTGGAGGATTTGCTAACGTACCCATAGAATTCCACACTCGATCATTTGCACTCCGAGGCAGGTATTCAGGAATATTAAAAGCAAGTTTATTTACTTGATAATATTCACTGAGGTATTGTTCGTGATAATCAAAATATGATATTCCTTTTCTTTCAAAGTATTTCCCATTTAAGACGATAACGAGAACAGAAACGATGAGTACAAGAGGAACGAAGTACTTTTTATCTTTTATTAAAAAAACGCCGAGAGCTGAAAAATAACCCGCTCCGAATAGACCGAATACGAGGAGACGCCAAGGGAATTGAAAAACTTTAAGAACTTGTTCGAAAATTCGCCAGATAAACGAGGATACATATAAAGTCAAAAATAATGATCCGCCTGTAAGTAACAGCATTGCAAGAAACTCTTTTTTCTCAAAAGCATGTTTTTTCTTTTTCAGTAGTATATAAGCTCCATATATCAACCCAAACCCTGCTAGAATAATATTGATTTTCCCAAGTTTAAACGAAAACCCGTCATTGAGGCAGCCTTCTGCTGATCCACCATAATTCCATCCATGAGACGTCCACAATTGCCAAATGCACAGAAAGTGATCACTGTACTTCGTTTGTGAAGCAACCTGAACAGCGTATGTCTGACCCATCTCAACCAAAGCAGGAATCAAGAAATAACTACTTAGGAGCAGCGCTAATACCACGATCAGTAGGCCTTTCCTACTTGAACGTATCCATGCATAGGCAAGTAGAATTAATAGTCCCACCAATGAGAGCACATTATGAGAAGTCAGCATGAACGATGCGATCAAGGTTGCCAATATAAATCTTAGTGGAGTTACCTTTTTGTCTATCGTATCAAGTAAATAGAGTGACAATGGAAGCAAAGCAATAAACCACATCTCAGAGATAGTTCCACGTATGAAAATTTCCGCGGCAATGTATGGTGATGAGACATATATCAATGCACCCATAATTGCTGCCCAGAAATTAAACCTGTTCCTCAGCCATGCAAACATGCCTATACATGCAACGACCATACTCAACATGAAACTCAATTTCATTGCCGTAACAGGATATATTCCAGAAAGAATCGGAATCGATGTTATCCAATAAGCTGTTGGAGCATAATAATTATAGAGCGGATAACCCATATGGAATGAAAAATTTGGATCGACGCGTGGAGGAATATGGCCTGCCTTCAGGCTTTGTGCAAATCCAAGTGCTCTACCAATCTGCGTCTGGTCATGAAAGGTAAACATTTCCTTTTTTAGAGGATTTAAGTCTCTTCCTAAAATAAAAATTGTTACCAGCAAAAGTGCGATAAATGCAATTTTTTTATGCATGTTATTTTTGAGAATCGGTAAGTTTGAAAAGATACAGTGCTGAGTCACATGTTTTTAGTGCTGGATCATTACCGAGTAGCTTGTCAAATGGAAGCAGTCTGGATTTCATACAAGGTTTTTCATATTTTTGTATAAGCTGAAGCGGCCATTCGGAAGGAAATTCATCTCGGTGTGAAAAAACAACATACACATCTTTTGTTTTAAGCAATTCCTGATTTGCATACAGTTCCTTTTCATCCAGCGGCCAAAAGCTCGATAGTGCTATGGTGTCTGTTGGTAATAAAAATGTATCGAGCACATCGCCTGCCATACCGAATGTTCCTTCGGCTAAAATTGTTGCATTCGGTGACTTTTCGCGAACATATGACACAATTTCGCGGGCACCCCATCCGGCCGGCCATCCCTCTAAATACTGACCCCTATCGATTTCCGGGAAAGGAATGGATGCGGGCTTAAGTAAAATAGTGTAATTAAAATATGAAATGGAACATACGATAAGGGCGCTCACAATAATCAATGTTGATTTTTTTGTATATTGTGCGATTGCATAGGCTGCTGGTATAAGCAAAAGTCCTCCAATCGATAAAACATACCGCGGAAAGAGTACTCGAGCAACTGTCGAAATCCCAAGATATGCAACAGTGATCCAAATTAGTAAATAAATTGCGATCGTTTTATTCTTCCTATATAAGAGTATAAGCCCGATAATTGAAAGAATAGGAACAACATATGCCATTTCAGAAAATATGTAATATGGGACATTGATAATATTGTGTGAAAGATAATTAAATGGGTCAGCTTTCAACTCGTCAAACGTCAAAATAAATGTTTTATTTTTTTCAGATACAAAATGAAAATACGCAGAAAGTCGCTGAACATTGTAAATGAGAAATGCAATCGCGACTGACACGCCGTATAAAATGGTGAAGTTTATCATCTCTCTCCATTTATGTTGATCACCTATAATTTTCTTTTTTGCTGTTAGTAGAATTCGCATGATTCCTTCGTGATTTTCATATAAGAAGAAAATGCTCGAACAAAACATAAGCGCAACATAAAGGCGCATCGATGATTTTGCAAGCATACCAAACCCTGCAACAAAGCCCAGGATCAGTGCTACATCAAGCCTTCGAGTCCGTGCTAAAACGATTGATAAAAAGAATAACCATATGGTAAATCCATTAACCGCCGAATCAACCAGGGCCATACGATCAAAAAACAGGAAATATGGTACGAAAATATAGAGCAAAGCAGCAATATAAGCTGTTCTTTTATTAAATAAATAAGTACAGAGACCAACCAGTCCTGAGAGTGCGAAAAAGCCTGTTGCAACTGAAAAAAGTCTACCGGCGAGGAGTGCATTGGAAGCAAATAACTTTAGGAATGGAATTGTTCCCCATGTTTGCAATGGTTGACGACCGTCTGTAAGAGAAATAAATCTCCAGTTTGCATCTCTCCATGCTACTTTAGCCCAATGAACATATATTCCTTCATCAGAAAAAATGGGAAATTTATCAATATTAAATAGTCGAGTAGCAAAAAATAGTCCGACTAATCCGAGTAGTATTAAAAAATCGGTACGGGTAAGGAGTTTCTTAATTGCTGATATATAGTCGAAAACATTAAACATACTTATTTCTTGGAATATACTTCCCACTCACCAAAATAACACTCTGTAACTTTATTATACCCTTTCAAAATATCTGCAGCTTCTTGTAATTCAAGCTTTGTCAGATCATCCTTAGATACAATAACTAAATTATCCTCCTGAAGATGCTTATTGAAGTCTTCAATTTTGTAATAAAAATGAATTTTTTTGTCAGAGTAATACACGAACGATGTTGAACCTCCATGAATAAATGAAGATTTTGCATCAAGATGGGCTGCTTCAAGTACATTCTGTGTTTGTCTTTCTTGTGCATCAACTAATTGCGTTACTGAACTCGCTGATAATGAATGTATACACTTACCCAACTTAATTCTGTCGTTCATATTGTTAGATGTTATTTTCAAAGCATATGTTTGTGGAATAAATCTATATAAAAATATTCCGACAATCATAACGACCAATATCTTTCTAATAAGCGGATTCTTCAATTTAATATATGCATAGGGTACAACCAGTGAAAAAAGTGGAATTATGGTTGTGAAATACCATGAAATTTTACTTTTAGATACCATGAGCAGCGTAAAAAAAGGGATTGCAGAGAACAATATGAGGTAATTCATCCAGGAATCACTGTGATAAACTTTCATTAATCTGCTCCACAATGGTTTGATATGTAATCTATTCTTTTTAAAATCAAAAATATCATTCAGAATAAGTACGAAACCGAGAGCAATAACAATACTTAACACATTAAAATTCAACAATGCAGTTAGTGGGTAGAAAATTTTTTCTCCGAATTCATACTCTTTTCCAAAAAGCATCAATTTTGAAAATCCAAAATGCAGCTCAATTGGAACCATCACTCTTTTAATCACCTGATCGTACACATGGGCGTTAATAAATTCTTGTCCGAACCGAGCAAAACTGTAAATATGCCACGCTAATGGGAGCAAAAGGAGCGCTGCTGCTCTTACAATACTTTGCCTGGTTAAACGAATTTTTTTTGTATTAAGGATTTCAAAACCGAGAGGATACAAGCCTACAAGCGATTTTGAGTACGTACCAAAACAAATGAAAAACAACTTCCACCAAAATCTATCGTATGTTAAGAAGTAACCAAGCCACCCGACACTTAAGATTGTGTCTGTATTAATCTGGGTTGATCTTTCAAGAAAAAGTGGTGTTGAAGCAGTTATCAATACGGGAATAAGGTAAATAAATTCTCGATGTATATGAGTCAATCCATCAAGTGACTCCTGAAAAAAATGACGCATAAGCTTCCTGCTCAGTAAATAGGTAAATCCGAGCATTATTGCAGCGTACCCAACCATCCATAATCGACCATAAAATTCATGATCCCTATCATTCGTCACGGCAAAGATTGCAGCTAACTGATAATGAGATAGTGCTGGTTTATCAAGCCATATATCCCCGTTAAAACGAGCCTGGAAACTTTTGTAATGAATCAATTCCTGGGCAACCTCAGCATAAAACCCTTCATCCCAATCATAAAATGCAACATGACGCATTTGATAAGCTCTGAAAACAAGACCGAAAATAATAAAAATAAGAATAGCGACCTGAAATAGATTCTTACGCATATTTGCCATGAATATCGTTGAGTTTAATCTGGACAATATCTCTAACCGTTTCAATTGAATCTTTTACAAAAGATACATTTTTTGTTTCTGCATGACGCCAGGCAACATGAACTTCAACGATCTTGTATCCCAGTTTCTGTGCTACAAAGAGAAATTCAAGATCAAAACCTGCTGATACTGATGATCCGCTTGCAATCTTATCTTCTGTAAATACTTGGAGCTTGGAAATAATCTTTTGAGCCACATCAGTCTTAAAACCCTTGAATCCGCATTGTGTGTCAACAATACCATTAAGCCCAATGAAGAAATCCCGCACGAGAACAAGCCCAAGTGATTGCATGCGTCGAGATATTGGTGCGCCAGAACGTTCTTTCTCCCGTGACCCTATAACTACTTTTTCACCTGTTTCAAACTCGCGAATTATTTTAAGAGATTCTTCTATTGGTGTAGCTAAATCAATATCGGAAAAAATAACATATTCCCCTTTCGCCCGTTTAATTCCCTCAATAACAGCCAGTGCTTTCCCTTGATGTTTTTTCTCAATTAGTCTAAAAAATGAAAATTTATGGAGATACACGTCTCGAATTGTTTGTGCGGATTTATCTGTGGATCCATCATCAATAATTAAAACCTCAATGAATTTCTTATTTTCAAGAATAAAATTGCCTATTCTATCGAGCACACCCTTTTGAATATTAATCTCTTCGTTGTAGCAAGGAATGATCAGTGAAATTGTCATGAATTTAGTTCGTTAATTTATATATTGTAACACCCTCAACTTCCCACTGGCCTACGATTTTATGAGGATTAAAGAACGTTATACTCCATTGAGGAGCTTTTAATGGCTCGCACGTGCGTTCACACACCGCAAACATTTCAGTTCCCTTCTCTAAGCTATCTTTTGCAAGCGGACGCTTACCCCATAGCTCCAGGAAATAACGATAAGTATTGTCGTCATAATAATCTGGGATACCTGAAACCTGATATAAATCTGATGTGACATGATCATAAATTGCTTTGGAAATATGTTCGGCATGATTAATTTGATAATTAGGTGTGCCATACAAAAAATAATACATATGAGATTGAAGCAACATGAAAACAGCAAGGACAACTGGAATGATAATTTTCAATTTCTTAGACCAGAAGAATTCGTAAAGCACATATGCGACGATCACAAAGTAATAAGGATATAACGCGCCAAAATAATGTGATAATTTTTGACCAGTAAAATGATGCGTCATAAAGAAACCGACAATAAATGTTAGTGATAAAAATGCGATTTTCTTATTTTTTTTGAACGAATAAACACAAAGTGCACATAGTGCTAAGAAAGTAATAAATGCGACACTTTCATTAATTTTCAAGGTGACGAGATAACTCTGAAATTGAGCAAATGAAAGCATAAGCCCCTTCATGTCAAACCATGATATGCCACTGCCATCGCTGTTAAATACAACCCTCGTGAAACTGTGGTAATTTATGAGTCCATGACGAATGTCAAAAATAATAAGAGGTGCTGAGATTGTAATAAACCCAACACAGAGAATCATCAAATTTAGAATACGCTTGAGTGGTTTTTTTGTCTGAAAAATTGACAGAACACCGGCGAGTGCAAGTGGTGCACACAATGCGAGCGTTATGTAATGTAATTGCATGCACATTGATAAGAAGGCTCCGCTTGCAAAAAAAAGTAGTTTTTTGTTTGTTTTCAGCGCTTTTATGAAAAAATAAAAGGTAAAGAATGAAAAGTACGGTAGCAAGTTTGGATTCCAGGAAAAGCGAGCTGCCTCAACAATAACATGAGTAAACAAGAAAAAGATAGATACAAAAAGCGCGATCTGTTTATTAAACAAATCTCTCGCCATAAAATAAATTGCGATGATAGAAATGAGCGACAGGATTGCCACTCCTACAGCTGGACCGATTGGATTAAAATTAAAAAGTAATAGCCAGGGAGCAATAAGATAATAATAAAACGGACCCAAAAATACTCCTCCAACAGATGAGGTTGCACCTACGGCTGGCAGGTGTTCAAGTGTTACGATCCTTTTTAGAATGATAACATCCCGACCCTGATCGCCTAGAAAGGTGACGAAGCCAGGAAAATTAACCAGTCGAATAAATGCGCCAATGACCCACAAAAAAAGAAATGCCCTCAAATAAGGATCTTTAAGTTCGTGCTTTACTATTTTGTTAACTCTCTGTGCTATACTTTTCATGAGCATCCACGTATGAAACTATTATACAGAAAGTATAAAGAGCATGTTTTTATCACTGTGATTTGTATTGTTTCCACGGTCATTTTATGGCTTCCTTTCCTGCTCAGATCTGATTCAATTAACGGTATCGAAACTACTGGAATAACGTTTGACGAGGTAAGAAAAAACTGGGATGGACCACTGTATATAATTCCGGCAAAAACGTTGTATGACAAAAGCCATGAACTTGCACAGGCGAGCCCTCTCGGATTATCTCCCGTGTATTTTTCAGCTCATTTTCCTTTATATCCATTAACTATTCGGGCCCTTGCTCCGTTAGTTGGATACACCAATGCAATGCTATTCTCAACGATCATAGCCGCAGTCATCTTGTTTAATTTCTTTTATTATGTAGTAAAAAAATTAAGCCTGAGCAATAATCCGCTCATACTCACCCTTGTTTTTATGATTTTTACCCCCAGACTCCTTGTTGCTCGATCAGTAGGATCGCCAGAACCACTCTTTTTACTTTTAATCCTTGCATCGCTATTCTTTTTTGCAAAGAAAAAATATGCTCTATCAGCTATAGCAGGATCCTTAAGCATTCTGACCAAATCACCTGGCGGTTTACTATTCTTCGCGTATGCTCTTTATGCCATGTTTGAGTATAAACGCACTCGAAAATTCGAGTCACAATGGTTATGGTTTTTACTTATTCCGTTAACTTTTGTAGGGCTTTGCTTTTTTTATCAACAGCAAATTGGAGATTTCTGGGCATATTTTCATTCTGGTGATAATATTCATCTACTTTTCCCTCCGTATCAAGCATTTAATTATCAAGCGTTGTGGGTTGGGACTGGCTGGCTTGAGGATGTAGTATTTATCTATCTCTTTTATGGTCTAACCGTAATGCAACTTGTGCCGGCAGGAGATTCATTCCACACCTTTGATAGATTGGTGCAATTTTTCAAATTCGAAATAAGTAAAGTTGTTTTTGGTGAGGAACATCAACGAATAAAATTGGCTTTTTTCTATTTTGCTACAATCTTTTTTATTGCAATAATTTCGGTACAGCATCGCGATATAGCGCGCTATTCACTTCCTCTTCTGCCGATCGCGCTTATTACATTTGAAAAATTCTTCACATCAAGAAAATTCTTGATCGTTCTTATCTTTGTACTCCCTGCAGTTTATGCCTTTGCGTGGAATTTTATGCTGACGAACGCTGCTCCAATAACCGAATGGTCAATATTTATGTAGATCGATATGAGGTGCGGGCGGGAATCGAACCCGCGCATGTCGGTTTTGCAGACCGAAGCGTTTCCACTTCGCCACCGCACCAGATTCCTCATTATACCAATTTATAATGCTATTTTAGGCTTGTTCAGGTATAATACCTGATTATGTTTAAGGCCACAATAGACAAAATAATGAAACATAAAAAAATCGTTGCTGGTGTTATTGTCATAATTCTTATCATATTCTTCCTCAATAATCGTAAAAAATCCGATGCCTTAAAAGATGTCCAATCATTTTCTGTTAAAAAATCCAATATTCAAGAAGAACTCGTCTTATCTGGAGAAATAAAAGCGTCAGATTATGCTAAATTACCATTTCAAACTGGTGGAAGGCTTACATACGTTGGAGTACAAGAAGGTGATTTTGTTAAGAAAGGAAAACTTATAGCTTCTCTTGACCAAAGACAATTGCAAAAGCAGCTCAAAAAAGATCTTAACGATTATCTCACAACACGATGGACATTTGACCAAACAAAGTCTGATAATAAAGATGTTGTAAAAAGCGAAGCAGTGCAGCGAGTTCTTGATAAATCTCAATTTACACTGGACAATAGCGTGCTTGATGTGGAAATACAAAATGTCGCACTTGAATTCGCCAATTTATACTCACCAATTAATGGAGTTGTAACGAATACAAATGACCTTCACCCAGGGATGAATATTAGTGCAGCTGCTTACTTTGAAGTTGTGAATCCTGATACGCTTTACTTTGAAGTTACTGCAGATCAAACAGAATTAACTCAAATTAAAGAAGGCCAACAAGGCACACTTATACTCGATGCCTACCCTAATGAAAAAATCAGTGGAACAATTTCCCAAATTTCTTTTTCACCAAAGGAGGATGAGTCAGGTACGGTGTATAAAGTTAGATTTACCATCACAGGACCGAATGACAATCTTAAATACCGCCTTGGAATGACTGGAGACGTCACCTTTATCACCAAAGCAAAAAAGAATGTCATGTATGTACCATTCAATTATCTTCATGAAGACGGCAATGGTAATTATGTCTATACAGATAAGGAAAAGAAAATGAAGAAAAAAGTCAAAACCGGCATCGAGTCAGATACAAAAGTTGAAATTACTTCTGGTCTGAAGGAGGGTGATGTGATCTATGATTAAACTTCAGAATATCTATAAAAAATTCTCTCTTGGTGATGAGGAACTTACTATTCTTACAAACATCAATCTTGAAATAAAAGATCAGGAATACATCTCAATTCTTGGACAATCCGGATCGGGAAAATCAACCCTTATGTATCTCATTGGGCTCCTTGATAAGCCTACTGAGGGAAAAATTCTGATTGATAATGTGGATACAGGCAAATTATCTGATGATGAAGTATCAAAATTACGCAGTCAGTCGATCGGTTTCGTTTTTCAGCAATTTAATTTGATAAATAAACTGACTGTTGCTGAAAATATTCTATTACCTACAATTTACCATCGGGGTATCCTGCCATTTGATCCTAAAGAAAAAGCACAAGAACTTATGGAGCGGTTTAATATCGCACATCGATCACAGTCATATCCAAATAAAATATCGGGCGGTGAACAACAGCGTGTTGCAATAGCCAGAGCGCTCGTCCTTGATCCTCGTATTATTCTAGCAGATGAACCAACAGGTAATTTAGATTCCAAAACCGGTGAAATTATTCTTGATTTAATTGAGAATCTTAATAAAAAAGATAAAAAAACGATTATTGTTGTTACGCATGACAAAAATGTTGCCGAGAGAACAAAACGCCAAATAGTTATGAAAGATGGCGAAATTCAATAATAACCATGAATCTACTTTTATTTGTTACAAAATCAGCTTTTGAAGATTTCAGGCGTAATAAAGTTCGAACCGCGCTGACTTCTTTAGGAATTTTAATTGGTGTTGCCTCAGTTGTACTGCTTATGGCCCTTGGGCTCGGCTTAAAATCGTTTATTTCAAGTCAGTTTGAAAGTCTTGGAACAAACCTTCTGATTATTTTTCCTGGAGAAGTGCTCGACGAATCGGGTGGCTTCAGGAGTGGGGAATCAACAGGACTAGGACAGACATTTGACAGTAAAGACACACGAGCGCTTGAGCGAGTACGTACGCTTGAATATATCGCACCTGTATTTACCCGCACTGTCAAAGCATCCTATGGATCAAAGTCAAAAATTGGCGACATCTTTGCAACTACTCCGAACATCTTTTTAATTAGGAAATTAGAAGCTGAAGAAGGAAAGCTGTTTACAGAAGCAGATGTTACAAAAAGAGCAAAAGTGGTGGTCATTGGACCAAAAATTGTAGAAAAATTATTCGATTCACCAGAACAAGCTGTTGGTCGAAATATTAAATTAGATACACAAACATATAAAGTCATCGGAACTCTCAAAAAAAAGAGTGGCGGAGGGCTTGGCGGACCAGATTTTGATTCTTATATTTATCTGCCACATACGTCGGCAATTTCCTTCAACCCTAATAAAACATTTTTATACTTTTATCTGAAAGTAAAAAGTGAAGAAGATATACCAGTTGCAAAAAAAGATGTCGAACAAGCACTCTTAAAAAGATACGACGACAGTGATTTTTCAGTCGTAGAACAAAGTGAAATTCTCAATGCAGTCACTTCTATTTTCGGAGTTCTTAATAACATTCTTGTTTTAATTGGCGCTATTTCGCTTGTTGTCGGAGGAATCGGCATTATGAATATTATGTACGTGACGGTTGTGGAGCGTATTAAGGAAATTGGAATTCGAAGAGCAATTGGAGCAACTAAGCGCGATATTCTTATGCAATTTCTCACCGAATCAGTGCTTATTTCACTGATTGGAGGTATTGGTGGCTTGGCAGTAGCAGGTGGAATTGTCTTGCTTATCAATCAATACTTCCCTGCTGTCATTAATTTTACCTCTGTTGCATTGGCGGTTGGAGTGTCTACTGCGGTTGGAGTTGGCTTCGGAGTGTTTCCTGCCCGTAAGGCTGCTAATCTTTCCCCGATAGAAGCGATTCGCTACGAATAAGCATTGCTTCCTTGAAGTTTTCGAAAGTATATTTTTGTGACATTTCGCGCGCGGTTTGATTCATGCGCAACCACTCTGAGTGAGATAATTTTTCAAATTCATGAATGGCATCTGTTAAGCTTTCTTCGGTTAATTCAGAATAAAGTAATCCATTTTTATGAGGGTTTACTGTTTCGGTTAATCCACCCGAGGCATATGCAATAATCGGCACACCATAACCCATCGCTTCTACAGGCGCTATACCAAACTCCTCGTCAACAGAGGCTGTAATATATGCTTTGGCATTTCTATAGAGATCTGCAAAGCCTTCATCTGAAAGGTTGGAAATGAATTCAACTGAATCGCCAGCGAGTGATTTGAGGTATTCTTCATCACGACCTTTTCCAATGACTTTTAGAGGCAACTTGAGATGATTTGCCACTTTAATAATAAGGTCTATATTTTTCGCACGAGCGAGTCTGGAAAGAGTAACATAGTAATCTCCCTTGCGATCGTCCAGATCGACATCAGAAGGAATTGATACAGGAGGATATATAACAATCGCCTCTCTTCGGTAAAATTTATGAATTCGCCTTTGGGTTTCCTGTGAATTTGCAATGAGTAAATCAGGCCTTTGAGAGCCAATATAATCCCACATACGAAGGAAATGATTAATAAAGTGCGCATATATCTTCACGAGTTTATGCTTTTGCCATTCAACTGCGGTTTCGTAATAATATAAATATCGTGGTTGATGGTGAATATATGAGATATGTTTCGTTTCCGGTCTTGTAATGATTCCCTTTGACATAAACCAGCCCGAAGATGAAATAACAAGATCATACTTTGAAAAATTAAATGACTGCCAGATGTATGGGGCCAAAAATCGTAACGGTGAATAGAGTTTCTTGAAAAAAGGAATATGAGAAGCCCATGAGGTATGGATTTTCCATGAGATAAAATCCGGAATGTTACTTTCGACAACGTTCCTGTCATATGCCGAAACGAAAACATCAGCATCAGGGAAAATCTTTTTTAAAGCAACAAAAACTCTTTCTGCCCCACCGAATTCCATAAGATGGTCGTGCACCAAAGCTACTTTCATGCTTTCATTTTATCACACAAGGCTATTTAGAAGGCTGTCGAAGAAATCTCCGGTATCCGAAATAAACAGTCAAAACAAGAATAACAGCGATTGAAGCGAGTCTATATTGATTAATATTTGGACCCATGCCACCTCTCATAAATGAGCCAATTATTAAAAAGACTGCTGATCCAAGCATAGCTTGACTAAAAATTGAGTATTTTTTGTTCATTGTTAATCCGGCAACTGCAAATAGACCAGCAATACCCAACCAGATTAAACCAACATTCATTTCTCGAGTCGCGTCGTATTCATATACAGGGTATGAATTATTCATATCAGATGCTCCAGGAGCTGATGGTCCATTTTCATAGTGAACTTTTTGCGGATAAACGACATCTACCGATATACCAACAAAAAAAGTAATAACAATTGCAAGAAAGAGAGAAAAAGCGTATTCCATGATTGGTAATTTCATATGAATAATGTAATCCTCAAACGTGTATAAATCAAGTAGAATAAAGTCATGACAATTTTGGATGCAGGAATTTATGGTATTGTCGAAGGTTTTACTGAATTTTTGCCAGTATCATCAACAGCACATCTTATTCTGTTAAGTTCTGTTCTAGGGATTCCACAAAATCAGTTTACCGGGCTCTTTGAAGTTGTTATTCAGGCTGGGGCAATTCTTGCAGTTGTTTTTTTGTACATACAATACATATTGAAGCACCGTCAGGTGCTTACACGTGTTCTCTATTCCTTCATACCTACAGCAATTGTTGGTTTTATCTTGCACGACATCATAAAGAATGTATTTTTTAAGTCAAACTCACTTATGGCAATCGCGCTGATTAGTGTAGGAGCTTTATTCTTAATCGCAGAATATTTTATAGCGCAAAAAAAACTAAAACTGGAAAAGGGTATCGAGAAAATGTCGGCTAAAGATGCTGTGATTATTGGTTTATGTCAGAGTCTTGCGGTTGTCCCGGGTGTTTCACGCGCAGGTGCTGTGATTGTTTCCATGATTTTTTTGAAATATAAGCGTACTGATGCAGCAATATATTCGTTTTTACTTGCTGTTCCGACAATCCTAGCAGCATCAGTTTTGGATTTACTTAAGACCGATCCGAGTATTCTTAATGGAGCAAATGTCACATTACTGATCGTTGGCTCAGTTGTTTCGTTTATCTTTGCATTAGTATTTGTCCGCTGGCTTCTAAAATACCTACAAAACAATACGCTCAATCTTTTTGCAATTTATCGAATTGCTCTAGGTGCTATACTTCTGTTGTTCTTCCAGCACCTGTAGTTTAATGGACAGAATGTGGGCTTCCGGAGCCTAAGATGCGGGTTCGATTCCTGCCAGGTGCGCAAGATTGATTTTTTAACTTTAATTTAATCTTCGTTTTCTATAATACCTTTTCAATGGCTCACCGTAAAAAATATAGACAAGTAATCCAATTGAGATTGCAAGGGCTGAGTTATTCTCAGATAAAGGAAATAATTAAAGTGAGTAAGAGCACACTGAGTCTTTGGTTGGGTGAAATCGAACTAAATGAAGCACAATTTGCGAAACTAAAAATTCGAGAAAGGAAAATTGAGAACTTCAGAAAAACTATGCAGAAGAAAAGATCGAGACGTATACATGAGACTTATTTAGAGGCTTGTAATATCTTACCACTGTCTCAAAGGGAGCTTTTTATCGCAGGTCTTTTCCTCTACTGGGGAGAAGGGAAGAAAAATTTAAAAGGTCAGATAAATCTAACAAATACCGATCCATCGATGATGCAATTTTATTTATTCTGGCTTACAAAAATTTGCAAAATTTCAAAAAAGAAACTTAGGGTATGTTTGCATCTTTATCAGGACATGAATATCCAAAATGAAATAAAATATTGGAGTAACAGCCTAAAAATTCCACAAAGCCAGTTCATCAGACCTTATATCAAGCCAACTTTGCTAAATCAAATACATCATGAGGGATTCAAGCATGGTACATGCAGCCTATATTTTAGTGAAGTCCTCCTGATTGAAAAAATACTTATGTCAATTAAGGCCATCTCTAACAACTACAACAATGTCTAAGGTTAATCATCTGATATAATTTCATCATGGGCGTGTAGCTCAGTGGTTAGAGCGCGTTTCTTATAAAAACGAGGCCGATAGTCCGATCCTATCCACGCCCACAATCGTGCGGAGCATTGTATAATACTTATTCAGCGATAGGCAAGGTAGCCAAGATGGTCACGGCGGGCGCCTGAAGAGCGTCAGATCTCAGTTCGAGTCTGAGCCTTGCCACAAAAATAAACATGGGTTCATACTGGGCACGTGGGTAATGTGTGGTTAAAGGACCTATGATATAATACATTCTACCGCGGCGGTAGTTCAGTTGGTGGAACGTTTCCTTGCCAAGGAAAAGGTCGCCGGTTCGAGTCCGGTCCGCCGCTCCAGGTTATTTTAATCTTAAGTAATGCCGAATAAACTTCGAATTTTATTAGATAGTAGTAGCAGACAACAATATATAGATGATCTTTTGTCAAAAGATGGACTATCGCATGTTCAAGAGGATCCATTAGCTGCATATTGTCCAATATCCCTAACACAAACACCTCAGGAAATAAAAGAATACATAGGAAATAGACAGTCAGTTTTAATGAATAAAGTATTAGCAGCTTCCGGGATAAAGGCATATGATCCAGGATCTGCTCCTTTTTCGCCGGATAAAAATTTAACTACTCTGCCACAGGAAATTTATCTTGTTGATTCAGAAAAAATTGTTGGTGCTCGTTATTTCGTTGGTCATAACCTTACTGCGTCCACAGGTTTTGGTGTTGAATTAGAAAAAGCCATTAAGTTTAATCGCATCGCTGTTATCCTTATGGATTCGCGAATACGAGTTTCTAGAATGATGCCTCATAGGGTGATCTATTTGCAATATCACGACTTCGAAAAACAAGTCGACGATTTTATCAATGTCTTCAAACTCCTCTCAGAGTACAATCCCGGTATGGGTTTTGATGATAAGGAAGCGGTACTTACAGGAAGTCCTAAAAAAGGTGGCGACACTGTAAACCTTGAAAGTCTTGTCTATTCAAATTTCCCAGATCTTAAATACCAATATTCTGGCAAAAATCCAACATTACATTTGTCCGTTAAAAATCCCGAATTGTTCCGCGAGCACAAATAATTTATAATCTAGACAATCTAGCAAAATGAAAACAAAAATCTTCACAGCAAATGCTCCGTCTCCAGGTCAAAGTCCACATTCGCAAGCCATTATTTCAAATGGATTCGTTTTTACTCAAGGTTCGATTTGTCTCACACCGGAAGGAAAAATGCTCGAAGGAACTCTAGAAGAAAAGATTCATCAGATCATGAAAAACTTGCAAGCGATCTTGATAGAAGGGGGCACATCTTTCGAAAATGTCGTCAAAACAACTATATATGTTACCGATATGTCTATTTATGGAAAAGTAAATGAAATCTATGCTAGCTATATGTCAGAGCCTTATCCTGCCCGTGAAACAGTCTGTGTAAAAGAACTCCCCCTTGGAGCACAAGTAGAAATCAGCATGATCGCTGAAAAGTAATAAATTATTCTTGTATTTATTGCCTTGGTATAGTAATGTTCTCGCATGCCAATTACGAAAGAAACAGCACAAAACCTTATCAAAGCCCTTCAACTCATCCCAAAAGGCCAAGTCACAACCTATAAAGTTCTTGCCGAAAAATTTAATATTCACCCTCGACAGGTCGGCAAAATTCTACATAATAACGAGCACCTAGATACATACCCTTGCTACAAAGTAGTCCATTCTGACGGCTCAATTGCATCCGGCTATGCTGCTGGAGGACCACTCGAACAAATAAGAAGGCTAAAACAAGACAACGTACCCTTCATCAAAAACCATGTTGATCTCAATAATGCATTATGTATACTTGAAAAGGTATGAAGAACATTATGAACAAAGGAGCGTACATTATTGCTTTTGCAGCATTTCTCTGGAGTCTTGATGGATTACTTCGCGTTTCGCTCTATTCATTACCCCCAACAGTTGTTGTTTTCTGGGAGCATTTACTCGGAGCCATCTTATTAGCGCCTTTTGCATATAAATACCGAAGTGAAATAAAAAAACTGACAAAAAAAGAATGGATGGCTGTAGGTGTTATCGGCCTTTTTTCTGGATTCCTCGGAACTGTTTTATATACAGCTGCACTTCAAAAAGTGCAATTTGCTGAATTTTCAATCGTCCCGTTATTGCAACAAACACAGCCAATCTGGGCTATTCTCTGTGCCGCACTTCTCCTTAAAGAAAAAGTCTCCCGAAAGTTTCTTATGTACGCAGGTATCGGTATAGTTTCAACATATTTCATCACTTTTAAAAACCTTACCTTTAATATTGCTGAAAACCAGGCCACTGTGATGGCAGGAATATTTGCACTCCTCGCCGGAATGATGTGGGCATCTTCAACATCATTTTCAAAAATTGTCCTTCAAAAAACACATTTTATAACCGCTTCATTTTTACGCTTTCTGTTTGTTCCACTCTTTGCATTGCCGTTTATTTTTGCGATGGGACAGCAAGAAGCATTGTTTACTCTGACATCCACTCAGCTCGTTCGACTTATGATGATTACGCTTTCAAGTGGACTCGTAGCATTGGTCATTTATTATTATGGCCTTCGAAAAACCCCTGCCCGAGTAAGCAGTATTGCAGAATTAACCTGGCCTGCATCAGCTATTGTTATCCAATATCTCCTCGGCAATCCGCTGTCAATCACACAGATTTTTGGTATTGCTCTTCTCGCCTTCTCAATTTATCATGTCTCACAATATAAAAAATGAGGTTGAAAGCAACTGTATTAACAGGTGAAAAAATTGGCCGCACCATTGGCTTTCCTACGATTAACCTTGATCCAGATGTTATACCAGATAATTATCAGACTGGTATTTATGCTGCCTGGGTTTACTATAAAGGGCAAAGCTATATGGGTGCTCTCTATTTTGGTCCTCGCCTCGTTAAAAACGAAACGCAGAATGTCCTTGAGATACATATATTAGATTTCGATCAGGATGTTTATGGTCAAGCATTAGAATTTGAAATTGCTGATCGTATTCGTGACATAAAAAATTTTGATTCTCTTGATGCTCTGAAGACTGAAATTTTAAACGACATTCGCCTCATTAAAGATCTCCTTGAAAAGTGAACACACGTTCACTAAAATGTTCTCGACATGTTATTACATATTGATGGTGATGCTTTCTTTGCGTCGGTTTATCAGGCTACCCATCCTGAAACAAAAGGGAAACCCGTTGTTATTGGACGTGAACGCGGTATTGCCACGGCAATATCGTACGAAGCAAAAAAATATGGCATTAAGCGCGGAATGCTTGTCCATGAAATAAAAAGGCTGTGTCCTTCGTGTCTGGTTGTGACATCTGATTATGAAACATACGAGCTATTTTGTAGACGAATGATTAAAATCGCTCTGGAGTATAGTCCTATTGTAGAGCGCTACTCTATTGATGAAATTTTTGTTGATATTACCGAACTACCTTCAGTACTCAATATGTCATATGCAGAAATTGGACAGCGCATGAAAAATGAGATTGAAGAATCGCTCGGCATTACTGTATCGGCAGGTGTGGCTCTTACCAAATGCCTTGCTAAAATTGGCTCAAATTATAATAAACCGTCAGGTTTTGCAATGGTCCACGGAGAAGGCCTTATTAATTTTTTGCGCACCACAGATATTGCGGATGTATGGGGCATTGGTCATCGTACTGCTCCAAAAATGAAAGCGCTCGGCATCCACACCGCGTTTGATTTGTATAACGAACCCCTGGAAGTCATTAAAAAGTCATTTAATAAATTATTTGTTGAAATCTGGTACGAACTGCACGGCAAACCTATATATACATTAAATACCGATAAAAAAACAACATATAAATCAATTATGCGGAGCAATACTGTTGTTCCTGCGACAACTGACTTTTATGTACTGCAGGCTCGTATTTTTGAACATGTTGAAAAATCTTTCTTAAAAGCACGTCGATTGGATTATCAGGTCGGTAAACTCTCTTTATTTTTAAAAACTCAAAAATTTACCTATCATTCTATTGATGTAAAACTTCCTCATAAAACACAGTATCCATTTCTTATCCGTGAACCTGTTCGACGAGCTTTTGAACGATTATATAAAAAAAATACTCCCTATAGAGCAACCGGCTGCACTCTTCATGATCTGGAGAAAGTAACAGAAGCCCAACAGTCACTTTTTACTTACAATAATTCATTGGAGGAAAGACTTAAAAGGCTGTACCCTCTTTATGACAAACGTGAAATTCGTTTTGGCAGCAGCTTATTTGATAAGAGAATACGCGAAGAAAAACGCTTTATGAAGATACCGAATATAAACCTTTCTCGTCTTGTGTAATCAAGCCTTCTTTTACTAAACGCTGAATAGTATCCTGTGTTTGCGTATGCGGATAATCAAATTGATTTTGTAGCATTGCTAGAGATAGCGATTCCTGAAGCAAAATTCTAAGTATATCTCCCCTTAATTGCCGATTAGAACCTGCAAATGAGGACTGCTTTGCATAGTGTTTGCTTTTTCGAGAAGGATTTTTATGAAGTTTTTTAAGATGATTTCCGTAGTCCATTAAGGCCCAATACCATATTCTCGGATTATTCATATCGAGCGTTTTTTTAACCAGTGACAATAATTCTTTATCCTCAATCTCATCTTTATTTGTGAAAAATTCATGAATAAAAACAGAACGAATATTTGTTTCTATAAAAATTTCTGGCTTGTTAAATGCATACACCATAATTGCTGCAGCAGTATTATGACCAATACCAGGAAACTTGACGAGCTCATCGATAGAAGCGGGTATTTTGTCATGATGTTGCTGATGGATAACCTGCGCAGTTTTATGCAATGAAAGTGCACGACGATTGTACCCCAAGCCACTCCAAACCTGCAATACTTGATTAAATGGAGCATGTGCAAGCACTCTCAAATTCGGAAAATGATTCATAAATTCCTGATACTTTGCCACAACACGATCAACTTGAGTTTGCTGGAGCATAATTTCTGAAACAAGTATTGCATATGGGTCTTCGGTTTCACGCCACGGCATACTCCTGAAATTTGTTGTGCCGAAATCAAGGATTTTTTTCTGAAAAGCAATTAATGCAGATTCATTCATTATGAGTCTCTTCCAATCAAGTAATCAACTAATTCATTGAGTATGATTTTATATTGCTTAGTCACAGAAAGAGCTTCAATAGCCGATCGAGCCTTTGCGGTATATTCTTCTACAATGATATAAATTTGGCTCTTGATGTTGTGATTTTGTGAAATTGTCTGAATTTTTTTGATATCATCTTCAGATAGCTCGGCATTACCAAAAGCGCCCTCAAGAATTTCTTTTTCACTATCAGTGGCATACTCATACAATAGGTGACGAATAAGCGTTTTTTTATTTTCTCGGATGTCTGAGCCAACAGGTTTTCCTGTTTTTTCCATGCTTCCAAATAGTCCTATATAGTCATCAACGATCTGGAAAACTGTGCCAAGTGCATCACCAAAATCAGTTAAAGTGTCAAGATCTTTTGTTGAGGCACCCGCAAGAATTGCACCTAGTGTAAAAGGTAAAATAAATGTATATCCACCAGTTTTTTGCCGATACATCGTGATGATCTCGTCTTTGGTCGGATTGTATGGGGTCAGACCAAAATCAAGATCAAGGAGCTGCCCATGAGAAACTGTCAGCATTTCTCGTGTATACGCTGATGTAATTTTTTGAATAATGCCTGGATGTATCTCTGCCTCCAACAACATTTGATAACTTAAAAAAAATGAAGTGTCCCCGAGCAGAATTCCCATTGCTAAACCATACTGTCGTGAGTTCAATGTTTGACGACTTTCTCCAACATCTTCTAATTTTACAAACAGCGATTTGTCTCCTCTTCTTATCCGATCGTTATCCATAATGTCATCATGAATTAAAAGCCCTGACTGATTAATTTCAAGAGCCGCCGCAATGTTGATCGCAGCATCTTTCTGAGAACCGTTAAACATCTCGTGTGATAGTAATACAAAATTTCCCCGAAGCATCTTTCCTTTCGTTGTAAAATCGCTTAGCTTTTGTATTGATTCGCGCGACAAACTATCCTGAACAGACAATTTTTTCTTTTCGAAGTAGTCAGATAATACGCTTGAGATAAGAGGGGTATTTTCATGAATAAATTGCTTTAAATTCATATCTATATTATATCGCACTTTGAGTAAGGCTTTGTTTCGTTTGCTAACTGTTAGATTTATGGAATAATCTGCTGTAATAAGGTAAAATACTCGTACTTTCGAATTTTGGAGAGGTCGCATAGTGGCCTAGTGCGAAGGTCTTGAAAACCTTTGTCCTGAATAGGGACCGCGAGTTCGAATCTCGCCCTCTCCGCA
>CAZKVU010000005.1:0-59719 GCA_964556475.1 uncultured Gammaproteobacteria bacterium
TTTAATGTATTTGCACCCAATCACAAGGGAATGCCTGAGCTGGGCGATGATGTTAAGTTTTCATTTTTAGAACATCAGATTATTACAGCCCGCAATATTCCGCATAACGATTTTGTTGATTTTGTTTACTTGGGTCTGAATTTACAGATTGAACATCATCTTTTTCCTAATTCACCGCGGAATAATCTCTATAAGATTGCAAAATATGTGAAGAAATTCTGTCGGGAACACAAATTAGACTACACGGAAACAGGTGTTATAGAGTCTAATCTCATTATCTTTAATGAAATGAGGAAAATATCAGAAGAATACGCACGAATGTATTAATCTGAGATGATTCATGATTTACTGACGCATTTGCTGTTGTGGTGTTCCATGCCACCCTGTCTGAATCGTTGTACATACAAAGTTGATACATTTTTCCTCATAACAATTTGACGGTTCTGAATCGGTACACCATGACCCTCCACAATCTTTGTCAGTAGAACAACCCGCTGGCTGTTGTGTGTACTGTGTGATTGGCGGGTATGTTGTGGTGATTGGCGATATTACTTGTGGGGTAGGAGTTTGTATGAGTGTTATTTCGACAGATGGAAAAGGTTGGGTTGCTCGGGATTGCTCTAATTCTGATTTAACAGATCTAATCTCCCGAATAGCAACAATGAGCAGAATAATGATCAATGCGAGGATAATTTCAACCAGTATTTCACGCTTCATTACTGCTATTATACTATGGTGATGTTGAACAAAAAACGTACACCCTTAATATTCTTTGTCATCTGTATCATTGCAGTTTTTTTTGCTGGTACTTATATTCTTCGTACTAAAAATCAATCAGTAACGATGCAGGTTTCTCAATTTTTAAATCGTACACCTGAAACACTATCACAGACACCGCAACCATTTGAAGACATAACTATCCCTTATTTACAATCGCGAACATATTCAAGCTCCCTCGGTGAAAGAACAATCCTTGCAACTCATTCTGCATATACTTCTTATCTCACTCACTATCTCTCGGATGGCTACACAATAAATGCTTTGCTCACTATTCCTAAAGGTGAAACTCCGCAAGGAGGATGGCCTGCAATTGTGTTTATTCATGGTTATATCCCTCCAACACTATATCAAACCCAAGAGAGATACGTGGACTATATTGATTATCTTTCGCGGAATGGGTTTGTTGTTTTGAAGATTGATCTAAGAGGACACGGTGATTCAGAGGGTGAAGCAAGCGGTGCATATTATTCTGGTGATTACATAGTTGATACTTTGAACGCATACTCAGCATTACAATCTGCTGATTTCATCAATAAAAATAGAATAGGATTGTGGGGACATAGTATGGCAGGAAATGTTGTATTGAGAAGTTTAGCAGCTCAAAAAAATGTTCCCGCTGCCGCTATATGGGCTGGAGCAGTCTACACTTATTCTGACCTGCAGGAGTATAGAATTAATGATAATAGTTATCGTCCCCCGTCCTCAGATAGTAATAGACAACGAAGAAGGCAGGAATTGTTCAATACATATGGTGAATTCAGTATATCAAGTGATTTCTGGGAGCGTGTACCTGCAACAAACTATCTTCAGGATTTTCAAACTGTTGTACAAATTCATCATGCGGTCGATGATGATGTAGTTTCAATCAAGTATAGCCGAAACCTTGCTGATATATTAAGAAAAGCAGGGAAAAATTATGAATTGTATGAATATACATCAGGAGGGCATAATATTTCTGGAACAAATTTTGCTGTTGCAATGCAACGAACTATCTCTTTCTTTCAGAAAAATTTGTGAGAAAATATGGTATGTTAAAAAATATCAAAAATCTGAAGAGCATTAATCCGCGCTTTCTTGCTGTGACGTTCCTCTGCATTGGAGCATTCTTGGGCTTGATTGGATATGAAATGGTTTATAAAGGGAAAAATGTTGAGGAAAAAGAGGTGCACTACCATGCCGGTTTTAAAGTGTATGTAGATGGAACGGAAGTAAATTTTTCAGATTTTAAATATATGAGTGTAAAGCCATGTACAACAGAAGAACATGACGATAATGACGATGACAATAAAATACATTTGCATGATGGGAACGGTCGTGTTGTTCATGTGCATGCAAATGGGTTCAAATGGGGCGACCTATTCAAGAGTTTGAATTATTCATTTGACTCAACAAAACACATAACAGGATACCTTAATGGCAAAGAAACATCTGATATACTTAACACACCAATTGCTGCATACGA
The DNA here is from genome assembly GCA_964556475.1 of uncultured Gammaproteobacteria bacterium. Taxonomy (GTDB): domain Bacteria; phylum Patescibacteriota; class Microgenomatia; order UBA1406; family HO2-37-13b; genus CAZKVU01. Next base: position 2,243 of record CAZKVU010000005.1, read on the forward strand.
CAGTATTGTTGTTCTTGTTGGCGATGCTCCTCAAGATGTCGATCTCAGCAAGATGAGTGTTACCAAAGATGACATTATTAAAGCTGAAAAGCTTAGTGAATCATGCGGGAAACCGTAAAATCAAAATCATACTATGAGAAGTATTATTAATGAAGTTTTGGTTTGCAGACCAACTTTTTTTCAGATCGAGTACGTCATTAACCCGTGGATGAAAGACCAGAAAATTGATCAGGGTCTAGCGATGAAGCAATGGGAGGCTTTTTGTGATGCTTACAGCCAGCTTGGTATAAAAGTCCAGATTATTGATCAGGTAGAGGGACTGCCTGATATGGTATTTACCGCAGACCAGGCTGTCGTAAAAGACAATATAGCCTTGATGTCGAATTTCGCTGAATCTGAGAGAAAGGGTGAAGAGAATGTCTATAGACAATGGTTTAAAGACAGGGGATATGAACTCAAGTTTTTACCGGAGAAGCTTTCATTTGAAGGTAATGGGGAGCTTCATTTCTGGAATGATCGCTATTTTGTCGGAACTGGATTCAGAACTTCAGAAGAGTCGCGTCAGTATATTGAAGAAATATTAGGTCAGCCGGTTATCTCATTAAAACTTATTGATCCTTATTTTTATCATCTTGATACATGTTTGCTGCCTTTAGATTCTGAGACAGTTTTTTACTATCCACCTGCATTTGATACACACTCACAACAGGTGCTTAAAAAAACAGTTCCCAATTTAGTTGAATTCAGCAGGGAAGATTTGGATTATTTCACTGCGAATAGTGTTGTTCATGGTTCTACAATTCTTTGCCAAAAGGCTTTGCCTGAATTCAGAAAAAAAGTTGAAGACATGGGTTTTAGTATTATTGAGCTCGATGTCAGTGAATTCAACAAGTCGGGTGGTGGTATTCATTGTCTTACCAATATTCTTGCTACGCAATCATAAATTGGCCTTCTCTTTATTATGAGAATCTGGGATATACAACCACGGAAGTTATGTCGTCAACATTTGTTAGGAGAACATAGAGAATTGCACGCTCTTTGGGCAATACTCACTGAAAAAAAATTAGGGTACTCAAAACATCCTGAGACTTTGAGATGGAAAGGAAAGCTGGCAGCACTCTATAATAGACATGATGATTTAGTTGATGAAATGCAACGGAGGGGATATTCACATAAAACACCTCTCGATAAAAGCAAAGCGGTCGGTAGTTCCATCCAGAAAGTTTTTCTCCATACATTAGTAGAACAGAAGCATATTCTTGCTGAAAAAGGGTGTTCATGCTTCTCTGTCCACCCACAAAAGAATAACTCATAAAATAAGCAATTATCTTCTTTTAATTGAATTCATTTTTTGCTATAGTGTTTGTGGTTATACATTTACGCACAAAAATACTATGTGTCACGTGGTCAAACCTTGTTGGTGGCAATGGATGTGGAGCTGCTTCTGTGGCGGCTGGTCATGGTGGTATTAAACCGCTAAATTGACTCTATGGCAGTTCGCTTACTTTCTGCTCTTTGAAGTAAGCGAACTGCTATGCCTTAAGTTTTCTTCACTTTTCATATATACTTCATTCAATTATGAGTGATGATCTTGATCAATTCTCCATATTCACAGCTGCACAGCCTGACGAACCCGTCTTTTCAGTCAGTGAATTTAACGAACTCATTTATCGACACCTCCAGTTACTTGGAGATGTTGTTGTAGAAGGAGAAATCAGTGAAATAAAAGTTAGTCAAAATAAGTGGTTGTCGCTGACGATTAAGGATGAATCCGCGAGTCTGCCAATATTTGGAATGATTTTCAAAATTTCAGGATGGAGAGCTCTTGAGGAAGGTATGCGCGTTCGAATTTATGGCTCACCACGTTTATATCAGAAAACAGGCAGATTTAGTTTGTGGGCTAATGATATTATTCCGGCTGGTGAAGGTGCTCTCAGTATTGCATTTCAAAAACTTAAAGCTCAACTTGAAAAAGAGGGGTTATTTGATATTGCAAGAAAGCGCACGATTACAGCATTTCCGGAGCGTATAGGTTTAATTACTGCAAAAAATTCTCAAGCCTACAATGATTTTGTAAAAATTTTAAAGCAACGCATGGGAGGAATAAAGATTTTCTTTTATCCTGTTCAGGTGCAAGGAATTGATTCAGCTCGATCAGTGTGTTCAGCTTTTGAATATTTTAATTCGCATGATCATAATCTTGATGCCATTGTTTTAACCCGTGGCGGAGGATCCCTTGAAGATCTGCAATCGTTTAATGACGAAAATGTTGTTCGAGCTATTTTTTCAGCACGGACGCCGGTTGTCTGTGGGGTAGGTCATGAGGGCGATATAACTCTCTCTGACTTGGTCGCTGATATTCGTGCTTCGACTCCTTCGAATGCAGCAGAGTTGCTTGTTAGGGAGAAGCGTTTTGTCTTAAGTGATGTAAATTACATGACTCAATCTATCCTCAAGACATTCAACGAAGAATTACTTGGAAAAAAATCGCGTATGTTTCATGTCCTGAATGTGTTGTCTGGTATTACTCATACCCATCGTGCTTTATTACATCGAGTTATGCAGGACTTTCTTCATAGTGTTTCATTTTTTTCACATAGAGTTCGGATGCGTGATGAATTTGTAGATGAATCGCTTCATAAGGCAGTGAATGGTGTGCATCGTATTTATGAAAAGGAACGTGAGCATTTTAATACAACAGTCCGTTTATTGAATTCACTTGATTATACCAATGTCCTGAAGCGAGGCTATTCTATTACTAAAACAAAAAATGGATCAATATTAAGATCAACGTCTTCAATATCAGCTGGAGAAGTTATATCAACACAGTTGGCACATGGTACAATTGAATCCACAATCACAAATTATGACTAAGACAGATAACGATGTAACTCTGGGACAAGCCTTCGAAGAGCTCGAAAAAATTTCAAGCCAGCTTGAGCGTGGAGATATTGATTTGGAAAAAAGCATTCCTCAACTTCGTCGTTCATTTGAGTTAGCCAAATTTATTAAAAAACGTCTTGCTGAAATCGAAAATGAGATAGAAGAAGTGAAATCCGAGTTTAAAGACGTGATACAGAATGATTCTCCTAATGACAATAGCGAAGAAGATGAATAAAAATCACTGATCTTTCTTCATTCTTCGACTAATCTCATAGTAACTTTCTATAATTTACTTTTTTTCTCAAAAGTGCTATAATACAAGCCTAAATCACTTTTAATTAAAATATAAGTGATTGCCTATAATTATGTTTGAAGACAGAGATAGACTTGCACCAATTTTACTTAGCATGTTTCTAGGCTTACTCGCCGTAGCTTTAATCGGTGGGTTTTTACTCAATTCAGCTAAAAATAAACTCAGTAAATCTAATCAGCCTACTGTTACTATCACTAAAAATGAGAAGCAGCCTTCTGACTCAAAAAATTTCTGGGATAGCATTAAGGAAAAATTATTCAAGAAGAAACCTGAGTCAACAAAAGCTGATTCTGCAAAATCATCTGTCACTCCACAAAATGATAATACAGCAGGCGCTTCATCTGTTCCTGAGAGCGAGACCCAAACATATATCAGCTATGTTAACAAGAGTAACCTAACTGAATTACATGAAGAAAAAGGTGAATCATTTACCTTATTGATTCCAACAAATAAAGCGTTTGATAATGCTCGTGCAGCATTACAGCAGCTTGAAGATAAAAATGATCAAACTGCTCTGCAGTTACTTATGAAAAGACATTTAATTAGAGGAAAGGTTTTAGGAGGCACAGCACGAACATTAAGTAATGAAGATGTATTTATTGACTTCGATCAAAGAACAGTAAGCTTTGATGGCATTATAACACGCATTATTGAAGTAAGAGGAGATTCGATTATTATCGATAAGGTTTTATATTAATAGATCCTTACGACATTCCATTCTTGAAATTTTCAACGTCAATAACACCGCTTTGACGTACTTGAACAAGAGCTTGTGAGTACTCCCTAAGAATTTTGAGAGAATACGTTATTCTGCTTCTATAGAATTGATCTTCTTTGCTATTCATATCAGGCTCATCCGAATTGAGCACTTCCTCACATTTTCTAATAATTACATGCATCGGAATGTAATTGATGAATGAATTTTTGTATGTTGACAAACGAAGTTCCTGAACAGGAAATGCACCGCCTCTACCAGAGGATACAGTGATGATCAAAGCCGGTTTATGCGCAAGGTCAGTGTGATTAGCGAGTAAAAAGATATTTTTCAGACCTGCTGGAACCATGCCATTCCATTCTGGCGAGACAATCACAAATGCATCTGAAGACTCGAGCTGTTCATGATATGGCTGCCAGACATTAACCATCTCCTCATCGTGTTTCCATTTTTCTTTATAAAATGGGATTGGATTGCCTGCTAAATCCAAAATATACGTTGAATCAAAGAGTTTCGTGTGTTCAATTTCTCTTTGGATATAGTGGGCTATTTTACTGGACTGTGATTGATGTCGGTGACTGCCGGAAATGATGGTGAGCTTCATATGATATAGTATAGACCATGAACAGAGCTCATATGACTGCAGACGATGTGAAAAAAGAACTCGTTGCGCGGGTTGAAGAAGGAAAGGGGCCAGCACTGCAGCGCTTTTTTAAAACCGGCAAAGGTCAATATGGTGAAGGAGATGTATTTATTGGTGTTATGGTTCCCCAGCAGCGAGAGGTAGCACGAATGTTTCAGGATTTGGAAATCAATGAAGTAGAAAAATTACTTGAGAGCGAAGTCCACGAACATCGATTAACTGCACTTTTTATTCTTGTGAAGCGCTATCAAAAGATAAAAAATCCCGGTGATAAGAAGGAGCTGTTTGATTTTTACATTTCGCATAGGAATCGTATTAATAACTGGGATCTTGTTGATTCTTCGGCGCGACAGGTCGTCGGTGAATATCTTAATGATAAAGATAAAAAAATTCTTTATGCGTTTGCCCGCACAGGTAATTTATGGGAAAGGCGTATTGCAATCATTTCAACAAATTATTTTATTACGCGAAGAAATTTTGAAGACACCATGAAAATTGCGGAAATATTAATGAACGACAAGGAAGACCTAATCCATAAGGCAGTTGGATGGATGCTGCGTGAAGTAGGAAATGTTGATCAAAAAGTTGAAGAGCAATTTTTAAAAAAACACTATAAAAATATGCCCAGAACCATGCTTCGATATGCTATCGAAAAGTTTTCTCCCGAACTGAAGGCGTTGTATATGAGCAAATAGCATGTACTATCAACGAACTTCTACAAGATGAGCTGCAACGACGAGTCTATTAGAGTAGTTTTTATTGAGTACATTCCAGACGCCGTCGCAGGTAAGTAATTTTAATTGTTGTCCATCAAGGTCTTCATACAGCAGATCATGAGGAAACGCTTCGAGCGGGTGGCTAAATACATCGTCAACATTAAAAATGTAATTTTTACCGTCGGCTGCTGTTATTATTATTTGATCACCGCCTGTAAGTTTTTTTAGATTATAAAATGCTGCAGGTCGACCGGAAGCGTCGTCGTAATGGCCATTAAGAATTGCAGAAACATCTTCTCCGGGTTTTCCGCTTGGATAGTACCAACCAACCGAAGCAAAATCATGAGGAATTTCCATGGCGTTTTCTTCTGTAAGTCCGACACGAACAATTTGAGCAGATACTGCAATGCTGGGTATTTCTATGGAGACAGGATCTGCAATCGGAATCGGTGTTGCTGTGGGTGCTGGAGTTGATGTCGGTGAAGCGATCGGGCGTGTATTTTCAACAGACTCTTCTGCAAATACGCCAGCTATATGAGGTTCTGATTCTGCAAACGGGTTTTTGAATGTTAATTTAGGTAACTGAGGCGTCTTAAAATTAATAGATGGTGCCTGAAAGTGCGGCACAGAAACAGTAGGTTCGTTTCGATCAACTGTTATCGTATGTATTGGTGCGTCGGGTAGTTTTGGCAGGTGTGCTGATGGGAAAATCAATGCCACAATAATCGCAAAGCCAACAATCGCCGTATTTATTGCAATTAATCGATCAAAGAACTTCATATACTCAGTATACAAAGTTTCATTCGAAAATTAGAAGAGCTTGAGCTGACTTTTCTTCTCCTGCCTTCGCCTCCGTTGTTGAATTATTTGTTGCATTGCGGGATCTTTAGTCAGATAAAATTTTGAAGCCTCCAACTGTTTCAAAAATCGGGATGGTTTCTGTATGTTTTTATGACGAAACTGCGTTGTAAGTATATGCAACTGCTGACCTGCACGCGTCATGCCAACATATAACAGTCTTTTTTCTTCGTCGATATTAATTGCAGGATTGTTTGAAGAGTGTTTTTTTTTGAAAAAAGGAATGATACCTTCATCACAGCCAATAATGAAAACATAAGGAAATTCGAGCCCTTTTGAAGCATGTAATGTGGAAAGAGTGACTCGATCTGCGCGATCATCGTAATAGTGAGTTTCTTCTATATGACGGATATAAGCAAAGAATGACTCGAGCGGTTTTTCAAAACGATCGAAGTTCATAAGTAAACTTCGCAACTCCTTAATATATTTTGATTCAATGCGGTCTTCATCTTCACCACTATTTTCATATTGTGCAAGAAATTCGGATAATTTGATTTTAGAATCGGGTTCCTCTGTATAAATATTTTCCATCTCATTAATAATATTCTCAATATCCGGTCGTTCAAATAGCGAATTCCCTCCAACTCGTTGAAATGGAATTGATGATTTTTCTAGCGCTGCTTCTATTTGTCTACCGATATGATGAGTCCGATACAACACTGCAATATCTGAAAAACGCACAAATTTTTCGTGTGAATCGTGTTTCCTCTTTGAGGAAGTTTCTGATGCTTTTATCAAATCTGAACCGCCAATTAATTCATCAATCATTTGAGCAACATATTGAGCTTCTGAAAATTCATCGATCGTTTGAATGACATGCACAGTATTTTGATCTACATCAGATTTAGGCAAAGATTTTGGTAAAGCCATTTTGGGAAATAACGATGAGCTTGCACGGACAATCTCAGCAGTCGAGCGATAATTTGTTTCAAAAAAAACCTCGGAATGCTGTGGAAAATCTGTTCTAAATTCATTAAAAATATCCGGATGTGCGCCTTGGAAAGCATAAATAGATTGAAGAGGATCTCCAATAACAAAAAAATTATTATCAACCGGTCGTAGTAGCTTTAAACATTCATATTGCAGGGCATTTGTATCTTGGAATTCATCAATAAGAACATGAGAGAATTGCATCTTTGTATCATCCAAATCCTGAAGTAACTTCGCATAAAATTTAATGAGGATATCATCGTAATCAATGAGTTCGAGCTGTTGCAATGCTTTATTATATCGATCAATACGTGTGGCCCATTGATTAAGAATATCTTTTTTTAAAGCTTGAAGACGTTTATGCTGCGAAAGCAGAAGTAACGCGTCTCGTGCTGATGACGTACTGATTTTAAGCTCTCTTACCAGAGAAGAGCGCTGGATATCTGTTGCAATTTGCACTCCTTCGAATTCATCAGATATATATGAATAGGCCAATCCGTGAAATGTGTTCACAGTAGACGCTTTATCGACAATATGATGTAATCTGTTTTTGATTTCTTCTGCAGCCTTCGTTGTGAAAGTTAAAGCACATATGGATTCCGGATTAACATTCTTTTCAGTTATCAGATGAAGAATGCGCGAAACCAGCGTTCGCGTTTTGCCCGTTCCCGGTCCTGCAATAATCAATATAGGGCCATTGGGTAATTCAACTGCATATTGTTGCTGAGAATTAAGATTCATTATGCTACAGTAAGCTTATTTGTCCACTTCTGACGACATCTTTGTCACTTTCATTGAATATTTTTACGGTGCCGAATACTCCATCATATCCCGGCTTAATAACTATATCTTTGCTTCGTAATTTATTAATCGCACGAGCAAGCATTTCAAAGCCATGTTTTTCCATCTCGCTTGTTGGGGTATGGCGAAGAATAGTGAATTCATCACCGAATGTGGCAATAACTTTTTCATATTCGGTAACTGCTGACTTTGCCGACGTGCTGCTAACTCCTTTAATTTCAGCAATGATTTCGATGAGTGGTACGATATATTCGACAGTCTTATGTTTTTTAGGAGTGTATGATTCATCTCTATCTGCAAGTTCACTTACTCGATTTTCAACACCCACAACGAGTGGTTTATGACAGACAGGGCAAATACCATTGTGTTTTTTTGTTTCAGACGGTTTCATTCTAATATTGCAAACACGGTGCCCGTCATAATGATATTTTCCTTCCTGTGGAAAAAATTCTATTGTTCCTATAAAACGATTGTCATTTGTCTTAACTGCATCGATAATATCAAAATAATCAAGCTGTGATTTAATAATATTTGCTTCTCGGGCTAATTTTTGAGGTGAATGAGCATCTGAATTCGAAACCAATGTAATGTTGTCTAATTGCGAAAGTCGCCAGTTCATAAATGGATCTGATGATAGCCCTGTTTCAACAGCATAAATATATTCAGCATGATCGCCAAATGCCTCATCAATTGAATCAAATCCTGATTTTGATCCGAACATCGCAAACCACGGAGTCCAGATATGAGCTGGTATAAAAAGTGAGTCCGTAGTTATAGAGCGAGATATTTTAAGTAACTCTTCAGAGTCTAATCCAAGGATTGGCCGGCCGTCTGATTTTATATTACCAATACGAGTGAATGCGGTATTAAGTGCAGAAGCTGTTTCAAAATCAGGCATGATAACAATATTATGTAGACGTCGTCCGATACCGCCACGGGTGTAAATGTTGCTAATTTCAACTGAAAGCAGGAAGCGGATCTCGTTTGATTTGCATATTGCCGGAATAAGCATATCCTGCTTTTCTGCGAACTCATCTTTGAGTTTATACAATCCCGGCTCTGCAGGCTCAAGTTTTTTATATAGCTCGTCAAACCATGCTGGATGGGTAAAGTCTCCAGTCCCCATGACATTGATGCCTTTAATTTTGCCCCATGTATACAGTTCTTCTATATTAAGATGCTTACTTGTCGCGCGGGAGTGATGTGAATGTATGTGAAGGTCAACAATTCGTTCTTTTATATCGTGTGATGATGTCGTCGTACTCATGAGGTTATTCTACTATATTAAGTATGATTCCGAATCTGCTTGACTTTTTATCAATACCTACAGTATTGTTATATGTATGAGTGATGAAAACGGTGTTTCGATTGGTGCCCCGTTACAAGGACGAATGGCTGAACAAGCAAGAATTGATGCTGATAGAGCTGCATCTCGTTCGAGAGAAGCAGCTGGAGCATGGAGACAGGCTAATCTTGATATGAAGGCCCAAGCTTTACAAGACCAAGGGTGGGAATCAGATCCACAATATCAGCGATCTGAAGCGCCATCATTAGCCGACAGAAATAGAGCGCGAGCAAATCGATACGTAACCGCTGCCGATCTCGAAGCTGATCCATATGCAGCGATGGATCGCGCAGCTGCATTGGCTGGAAAAAATCCTCTTGATCGATTGCCGAAATTTGATGAGGATGGTTTACCGTCGAAAAAGAGAACCGAAGCACCTCGTGTACCTATGCCAGAAGCACCAGTACTTATGGAGCTTGATGATAATCCGGAAACTGCTTTACAACAATTAGGTGGAATGTTTAGGAATGCTTTAGGTGCTCTTGATCGATGGAGAACACGACGAGCAGAGAGAAGAGGAGCAACAGCCCCAGCAACTGGAACAACAACATCAGGAGCTGAACCAGCACGAGGAATCTTAGCAGATGTGGCAGGTAGAAGTGAACAACCGGCCGCCTCAATCCCAGATACAGTGGCAAGTATTGCACCTGATGTTACAGGCTCAGACCCTGAACTTGCTGGAATTTTTGCACAGCTACACGAACATGCCGCTGGTTGGAATAACCCTGCGCGTGAACCTGTTTCAGGTGAAATGCCCGACGTTAATCAGCCGGATGCTACGCCAGCAATAGCCCCAATCGCTGAAGCACCTGCCGCTGAAGTAAGTCAAGCTGCTTAACGAACTCACATAGTGTATACTGTTGCTTACGTTATTTATTCTTAATTCTGTTATGGATTCAAAAAAAATAGCAATTGGGATTGTCGCACTAGGCTTAGTAGGATTCGTCGCTTTCAAATTACTTGGAAATTCCCAATCACCAAAGAAGGAAGGATCGATGGAATCAACACAAACACAAGCACAAACCGAATCAACAAATAATCTGGAAAATGACGTAAAAGTTGAAAAAGCTGATACAACTTCTTCCTCCGAATACAAAGATGGAGAATATACCGCTGTTGGTTCGTATAAAGCCCCTCCCGGTACAGAAAAAATAGGCGTCACAGTAACACTTAAGGATGGAATTATTACAGAATCATCATTAGACAAACTTGGCAAAGCTGAATTAAGTAAAAAAATGCAGGCGGCTTTTGAATCAGGATATAAGGAGCTTGTAATTGGAAAGAAAATTGACGATATTGATCTCGATGTCGTTGCAGGCTCAAGCCTTACACCAAACGGATTCGAAAATGCTCTCGACCAAATCAAACAACAGGCAAAATCTTAAATCGCAACCCCATAGCTTTTCTTACGAATCCATGGGCACATGGTGGAAAATATCGATATGGCAGTCCTCTTCTTCTCAAAAAATAGAGGAGCACAAAAATCATATTAAATCCATGTCTACTCACTTTGATGAGTTATATTCTCGATTCGTCAAACATTCATATATCCTTGAAACATTCTCAAAAGCAGGAGAATATACGGTGCCGCATGATTTATTTAAAATGCTTGAACTATATAAACGGTTTTTCTCTGCATCAGAAAAAAGAATGACGCCGCTGATCGGGCAGGCACTTGCAGATGCCGGATATGATATGGATTATTCTTTTTCCCCGCATGAAATAAGTGATATACCTGACTTTGATGATACTATTCAACTCGTGATACCTGATAAAGTAATCGTGGAAAGGCCGGTTATTGTAGATGTCGGTGCGCTCGGAAAAGGATATTTCGTTGAAAAAATTTCACACTATCTACAGCTTCAAAATTGTGAACGATTTATGATCGATGGAAGTGGCGATATAGCTTTTTATTCATCAGAACCCGACGATTTCATCACCGTTGGGCTCGAGCATCCTCGCGATGCAACACAAGTTATTGGTACTGTACAACTTCGGAGTGATTTTTCAATATGTAGTTCAGGCAGCAATCGTCGTACATGGGGAGGATATCATCACATTATCGATCCCACAACAAAGAAATCGCCGGATATGATTATTGCATCATGGGTAATCTGCAAAAATGCAGCACTTGCAGATGGATTGGCAACAAGTCTTTTTTTAGTACCGCCACAAAAACTCCAGAACGCATTTGAATTTGAATTCGCTATGCTAACAAAAGACATGCTCCTCACACGATCAGATGGTTTTAATGCGCAGCTCTTCTGATAGAATGAAAATATATGCCTAACAGCAGCGCTGGATTTTCTACGCTTGGTCTTGCATCCATACTTTTGGCTTTAACCGTATTAGTAGGGGGTGGATATTTTCTGTTTAGTTCATCACATAAAGCAACAATGCAGGAAACACATATCATTAAGAATACGATAACACCAGATAGCAAGAAAATATCAACTAATCCTACTCAGGCCATGACGCAAGGATGTTCCGGAGTCGGAAAAAATCCTAATTTGATGAAGCGATACGAAAACACCGATGCAGTATCGTGTGGTCTTATCCCCCCGGGGAATTCAAATTCAGCCATTATAGAGAATGTACGTTCTTGTTTAGAAGCTGCACTCGCTAACTGTAAAGTCAGTAAAAGCTATATTTACGTTCAGGGCTTTGAGGGTGCTCTTGAATATTTAGTAAACACAAATAACTGTGAAATTCTTATTGAGCGATGGGGCACTATGGAGCCTTATTGCGGATATGATATTGGATCCTGTAAGAAACTTTCGACAAACTTCCCGTATGAAATTTGCCCGGGAACGATAGAGCAATCAGACATTGCCCAGCCAAAGGAATTAACAAAGCAGGAAACTCCGAGTGCTTCAAATACCATGGCATGTGTATCAGAAGCCGATTGTTTCTCAAAAACATCCTGCCCTGAAAGCAAAAAACAATTGTGCTCATCGCACCCTGCATGCGTGAATAATAGATGTGTATGCTTAGAAGTATGTCGATAATGTATGAACATCAATAAAATTAAATACGTAAAGTTGATCGGGTCACAGATACTCGGTTTTTTTGCGTCGTATTATCTCGTAACGCATGTATTTATTGGTCCAATGCCGATTATTCGTTCTGATTTTCAGGATGATGTTGTTCATTTGCCTCAAAAAACCGTCGAAGCTGTGAAGAAAGCTCCTGAGCAGATTAAGAAAATTGCTTCGGCAATAAGTTCTTATCAGAAATCACAAACTCAGCAAAAACAATCCGACGCTCATGTGCCCCCTCCGTGGATATTTGGACAAGGTCCTTCACCATTACCAACTGCACGGGTTTTTCCGACAACACAAAACCAGCCGACAAGTATCCCAGAGCCAACATCAATTTTTAGACTTCCTACTAGATCTCAGCAGAATCCGACATCGGGCCCCACAGACATTCCACGAGCTACATCGGTACCACAAAACACAACGGTTCCAACAAGAGCGCCTCAGCCAACATCAAACCGCCCACCTGAATCAGGTAACGCCAGCCTTGAACAGCAGACAATTGACGAAATAAACAAAAGGAGACGAGATGTCGGGCTGAAAGATGTTCGGTTGAATAATGAATTAACGCAGGCAGCACGAAGGCAAAGCGTTGATATGTCGCAAAATAATTTCTGTGGTCATAATGGTACTGACGGGTCCAACCCATTTCAACGCGCAAAAGATGCTGGGTACACCGGTCGGGCATATGGTGAAACGGTTGCTTGTGGAGCCAGAACGCCGCTTCAAGCTGTTGATATGTGGTGGAGCAGTCCTCCTCACCATGCTATTCTCACCAACAATGGAATAACGGAAATTGGCCTCGGATGGGTGAATGTTTCTCAGACTGCTGTGGTCGGAATGTGATATAGTAAAAACATGACAGATGGGAACGACTATGAAAAACTTGCACGATTGATTCGATCTTACATACTCACTTCAACAACAACAGCCGGATCTGGTCATCCAACATCATCACTTTCAGCTGTAGAATTGATGACAGCCCTTATGTTTTCACCATATTTCAAATATGATGTAGATAATCCTGACAATCCAAATAATGATCGACTTATTTTTTCTAAGGCTCATGCGTCGCCACTTTTATATGCCTTATGGGCGGCAGCCGGTGCTATTCAAGGTGAAGAATTGCAAACGCTCCGGAAATTTGGCAGCAGACTCGAGGGTCATCCATCAATGGAATTTCCATTAACAGAGCTGTCAGCCGGATCGTTGGGGCAAGGTTTGTCTGTTGGTGTTGGAATGGCGATGAATGCGATGTATCTTGATAAACTTCCATACAAAACCTATGTGCTATTAGGTGACAGTGAAATGGCTGAAGGATCAAACTGGGAAGCTCTACAGCTTGCATCGCACTATAAACTGAATAACTTAATCGGTATTCTGGATGTGAACAGGCTCGGGCAGCGTGGTGAAACAATGCTCGGACATCATACTGAGACATATCAAAAACGTGTTGAAGCGTTTGGTTGGAAAACAATGGTCATAGATGGGCATAATTTTTCGGAAATTACCGCGGCTTATGAAGAGGCAAAAAAAAGCGCTAAACCGTCAATGATTATTGCAAAGACACTTAAAGGCAAGGGTGTTTCGTTTATTGAGGATAAAGATAATTGGCATGGCAAAGCATTATCGAACGACGAATTGCAGAAAGCACTTCAGGAATTAGGTGATATTGATGATAATATTCGCGGAAAAATCATAAAACCTGAAAACAAACCACCTTCACAGGGCGATGTAAAGCTGGCAACTCCGTTACAACCAGACGACCACACAAAGACACTCGCAACAAGAAAAGCATACGGTCATGCGCTTATAAAAATTGCACAGGAAAACCCTGATCTTGTTGTTGTTGATGCGGAGGTGAGCAATTCTACTTACTCAGAATTTATGAAGGAGTATTTTCCACAGCGTTTTTTTGAAATATTTATTGCTGAACAGAATATGGCAGGAGTCGCGCTTGGACTCGCACTCCGTAAAAAAATAGTCTTTGCTTCTACGTTTGCTTCATTTTGGACGCGTGCATACGATCAAATCAGAATCGCTCAATATAATAATGTTCCACTTCATTTTGTCGGATCACATGCAGGAGTTTCTATTGGCGAAGATGGTTCAAGTCAAATGGGGTTGGAAGACATAAGCATGTTTAGAACACTCTTAAGAAGTACAGTTATATATCCTGCAGATCATATTTCTACAGAAAAATTAGTTGCACAAATCTCTCGGCATAAAGGGATATCTTATATGCGAACGACCCGCATGGATACAGAACCACTTTACAATGAAAACGACGAATTTGTTATAGGTGGAAGCAAAACACTTCGATCGAGTGAAAAAGATGATGTGACGATTGTCGCAGCTGGAATCACTCTCTATGAGGCGCTAAAAGCCTACGATGAGCTTAAATCAAAAGGAATTTCTGCACGAGTTATCGATTTATACAGCATTAAACCAATCGATCATCAAGCTCTTGAGAAAGCTGCACATGAAACGAAAGTGATTATCACTGTTGAAGATCATTTTGAAGAGGGAGGGCTTGGCGAAGCAGTTTCATCAGCGCTAAAATCATCTACAGCTTCAATTTATTCACTCGCGGTTCGCAAAACACCGAGAAGCGGTAAACCCGCAGAACTTCTCGACTTTGAAGAAATTTCTGCGCCTCACATTGTTCAGAAAGTCATGCAGGTTGTCAGGAAATAAGTTAGTCTATTAGTAGCATGCCAAAGTCTTTCACGCTCAGTAACGGTAATTTACTTGTTGGTCTTGATCAATATGGTCAGCTATATGATCTTTATTTTCCCTATATTGGTCTGGAAAATCATGTAGGTGGGCGTCTTTTTCATAAAGTTGGGGTTTATGTTAATGGTGCATTTTCCTGGCTTGATGATGGCAGTTGGAATATTCAAATCACCTCAGAAAAAGAAAGCATGACGGCTGTTGTTATTGCGCGGAACGAGGGATTAGGAATCCAATTACACCTTGAAGACACTATTTATAACGAAAAAGATATTTATATCAGGAAAATTGGGATTACAAATTTTTTCAATGAAGACCGCGAAATAAAACTGTATATAAATCAACAATTTGAAATATATGAGTCACATCGTGGTGATACTGCATATTTTGATCCAATTAACAGCGTACTTATTCATTACAAAGGCAGAAGGGTATTCATCATAAATGCACTTAAGGAGAATACATTTGGGATTGATGATTATAGTATTGGGCTTTTCGGAATAGAAGGTCGCGAAGGGACGTATAAAGATGCAGAAGATGGAGTACTATCGAAGAATCCTATTGAACATGGTTTTGTAGATTCAACTGTTGGATTCACCTTTCATATAAAAAAGCAGGAAACGCATATTATGTATTATTGGATCGTGGCTGCAAGATCAATGAGCGAGGCAGTCGATAATAATAACTATGTTATTGAAAAAGAGCCATATTACTTAGTTCGCTCAACGCAAAATTACTGGAAGGCATGGATACATACGCGAAAATATAATTTTCAGGGATTATCGCCTGAGGTTGTCAGCCTTTTTAATAAATCACTCCTCATTATCCGTTCACATTTCGATAATAGAGGTGCCATCATTGCTTCATCAGATTCTGATATGCTGAAAAGCGGTCGAGATACATATAGTTATATGTGGCCGAGAGACGGTGCATTAACAGCCTATGCTCTTGATCGGGCTGGATATTATCATGTCACTGAACGGTTTTATACATTCTGCCGTAATATCATAACTGATGATGGATATTTTATGCATAAATATCGATCTGATGAATCGCTTGGAAGTTCATGGCACCCGTGGGTCCATCATGGTAAGTTGGAATTGCCCATTCAGGAAGATGAAACTGCGCTTGTACTTCGATCATTATGGAATTATTATGAAACCTCAAAAAATCTTGAATTTGTTGAAGATTTGTACAATCCACTTATAAAGAAAGCAGCAGAATTCTTGAGCGCTTATATTCAAGAGAATGGTTTACCAAAGCCCAGTTATGATTTATGGGAAGAACATTTTTGTGTAAGTACGTTTACAGCATGTGCCGTGTATTCCGGGCTTGAAAGTTCAGCAAAATTTGCCCAGCTTCTTGGCAAACATAATCATTATGAAAAGTATTCCCGCCAAGCACAACATGTTCGAAGCGCTATTCTTGAAAATCTCTATGATGAATCTCGTGGATATTTTATTAAAATGACGGTTTCCCGTGAACATCAGATTGAAAAAGATACGACACTTGATATCTCAGCCGTATTTGCAGCGTATTCATTCAACGTTCTTGATGTCAATGATGCCCGAATAAAAAGTTCAATCGAAGCTGTTAAGAAAAAATTAGAGCGTTCAGACAGTCCGATTGGAGGAATAGCCCGATATGAGCGCGATATGTATTATCGAACATCAGACAATGGTGCTGGTAATCCATGGATAATTACTTCTTTATGGTTAGCTCAATATTATATTCGCACAGCACAACAGGAATCAGATTTTAAACAGGTCATTGAATGGCTGAACTGGGTGCAAAAGTATGCCTTACCGTCTGGAGTATTGTCTGAACAGCTCGATCCATTAACTGGTAAACAATTGTCTGCTGCGCCCCTTACCTGGAGCCATGCAGAATTTGTTCTCACTGTTTTAATGTATCTCGAGAGGCTCGAAGAGCTTGATATCTGCAAGATGTATTTGCCCTCTGCATAATTTTTGGAGTATATTAGTATGTATGTACTGTATCTCTGTAGTAAATGATGTATGAATATTAAAGTTTTGATGTTCGGTTGGGAATTTCCTCCTCATAATAGTGGAGGTTTAGGAACTGCCTGTCATGGGTTGTGTAAGTCGTTAGTGTCTGAAAATGTTGATCTCACCTTTGTTCTTCCTCGTCATATCGATATTGATGATGATTGGCTTCATGTGCTTTTTGCAGGAGTTCAAAATATTCGGGTGAAAGCGGTGAATAGTCTATTGACCCCATATGTTACTGCAAGCGAATATGCACAGCGTCGATTATTTTACCGTGGGGGCATATATGCAGAAGATCTATTTTCGGAGGTTATTCGCTATGCAGATTTGGTTGAAAATATTGTGAATGAAGCGAATTATGATGTTATTCATGCACATGAGTGGCTGTCGTTCATGGCGGGCATGCGTGCGAAAGAGCTGACCGGTAAACCGCTTATTTTACATGTTCATTCGACTGAATTTGATCGAAGCGGTGGACACGTTAATCAAGAGGTATATGACATTGAGAAAGAAGCTTTTGGTAATGCAGATAAAATTATTGCGGTTTCGAACTATACAAAAAATATTATCGTTGATCATTACGGTGTCGATCCAGGCATGGTTGATGTTGTGTATAACGGTGTTGAAGTACCTCGTTATATCGAAAAGCCAAATGATTACCCAGAGCCTCGAATTCTCCATCTAAAAAAACATGGATACAAAATTGTGCTTTATGTTGGACGATTTAGTATGCACAAAGGGCCTGATTACTTTATCAAGGCAGCAAAAAAAGTACTTAACTACAGAGACGATACTATTTTCGTTATGGCCGGTTCAGGCGAAATGGAACATGAACTGATTGAGTTGGTAGCCGATCTTGGCATTTCTGATCATGTACTTTTCGCAGGATATTTACGAGGGGATGATCTTGACGCGATGTATTCGTCTGCTGATCTTTATGTTTTGCCTTCGGTATCAGAACCATTTGGCATTGCCCCGTTAGAATCACTCATTCGCAATACACCAGTTCTAATCTCAAAACAATCCGGCGTCTCTGAAACGGTTTCTCATGCACTTAAGGTTGATTTTTGGGACATTGACGAAATGTCGAATAAAATCATCAGTGCTTTGGATCATCCGGAGATGTTGAGCGAACTCACCTCGCACGGCAAAGATCAGGCGTTACTTTTAAACTGGAAAGCTGCCGCAAAAAAAGTTATAAATGTATATAAGCAGTTGATCGGAAAAATAGTTTAGGATCACGCTTATTACAATGCCGTCAGTCTGTTTATATTTAAAAGCTCATCAGCCATACAGAATCAAGAATTACCGCGTCTTTGATATTGGTAATGATAGTCATTATTTTAACGATACGTCTGAGCGGGATATAAATAACGAGAAGGTTCTCAAAAAGGTTGCAGAAAAATCGTATCGTCCAACGAATGAATTACTCCTAAAACTCTTAAAACAACATCCAGAATTCCGCGTCAGCTTTTCAATTACTGGAGTTTTGCTTGACCAGCTTGAACGATATGCCCCGGACGTGATTGAGTCGTTCCAAAAGTTAGCTCAAACCGGCCGTGTTGAAATACTTGCTGAGACATATTTCCATACTTTGTCATTTTTTTATGCTCGGAATGAGTTTGAAGAACAGGTAAAAGCTCATGAACAGAAAATTAAAGATTTATTTGGATTGACGCCACGAGTATTTGCCAACACAGAGCTTGCTTACAACAATGAACTTGCAAAATGGGCCGATGATAAAGGATATAAAGGAATTATCACAGAAGGATGGGATCAAGTCCTTGACTGGAGAAGTCCTAACTTTGTATATAAGCCAGTGAATACCGAACACATTCGAGTTTTATTGAAAAATTATCGGTTATCAGATGATATCGCATTCCGTTTTTCAGAGCAAAATTGGATTGGATGGCCTCTAACTGCTGAAAAGTTTGCCCAATGGGTTTCGGCACATAATGGAGATGGTCAAACAGTGAATCTTTTTATGGATTATGAGACATTTGGAGAACATCAATGGAAAGAAACAGGAGTTTTTAGTTTTTTGGAAAAACTTCCGGAAGAAATCATGAAAAATCCTGATAATAACTTTATGACGCCATCAGAAATTATCGACACATATGAGCCTGTAGGAGAACTTAATGTTCCACATATCTTGACATGGGCAGATACTGATCGTGATCTTACTGCATGGGTTGGGAATAAAATGCAGCAATCAGCAATACAAGGAATATATGGGCTTGAGCAGGAAATTAAGCTACTTGAAGATGAAGAGATTATGCAGGATTGGAGATTGTTGCAAACGTCTGATCATTTTTATTATATGTGTACGAAATGGTTTTCAGATGGAGATGTTCATGCCTATTTCAGTCCTTATGAATCGCCTTATGAAGCCTTTATTGCATACATGAATGCGTTAAAAGATTTAACATTGAGGATAAAAAAGACCCATCTTAATCAAGCTAAGCTGCATCAGATTCAGGAAATTCACGCGATGGTTGTCAATCAACCTGATTTAGAGCACGTTATGGATAGAATTTATAAATTTGTTAACTGACGCTTTCACTCATCTATGATTATTAAGTCTGTATCTATATTTGGATATTCGATGTCATCTGAAACGGATGATGAATATATTGGTGCCTATGAGTCATCTAAATTAATTGCACAAAGTGGTCGTTTAGTTATTAATGGTGGTGGTCCTGGTGTCATGTATGCATCAACATCTGGTGCAAAAGCTGGAGGTGGAAAAGTACGCGTTGTGTACTATACACCGAAGTCTGCAACATCATTTGAAGGCAAGTCTGGCTTGGAAATAGCTGATGAGGAATTTCATGAGGATAACTATATTGATCGAACACAAAAATTAATCGAAATGGGTGATGCATTCGTAATATTTAATGGTGG
The DNA here is from genome assembly GCA_964556475.1 of uncultured Gammaproteobacteria bacterium. GTDB lineage: Bacteria > Patescibacteriota > Microgenomatia > UBA1406 > HO2-37-13b > CAZKVU01. The sequence goes on from CAZKVU010000005.1 coordinate 22,131, forward strand.
AACAGGAACTGTTTCGGAATTTGCAATGGCATGGAGTATTGCAAAGCTCTATTTTGGACACCACAAACCGCTAATATTTTACGGAGCATTTTGGAGGAATATTATGGATGCGTTTTGGCGAAATATGAAAGTTCGGGAAGAGGAGTATCGAGTTTTCAGATATGCTGTTACTCCTGATCAAGTAATGCAACACCTGGAAGAATATGAAAAAATTATGAAAAATCATAAGGAAGATCCACAGCATAAATGTGAAGGAGCTGAATGCAGTCTTTTTTTATGACACATACTTCTCTGAACTTCCCTGAACGGTGACCATTTTATTGCTAAAGACTTACTATAATGCTAGAATAAGCCTAGCTGAAAGGCTCTTCTGAAATTGAATTGGTGCAGATTATTTGCGGAATAGTGTAACGGCAGCACGAGTGTCTCTGAAACACTTAGTCTAGGTTCAAATCCTAGTTCCGCAGCAGATTATGATAAAAAAAATCTATGCGATTTCCACGCTGATAATGTGTTCTATTTTTTTCGTTATTCTAGCCTCGCCAGTACTTGCGACTTTTGCCATACCAACGTTTGGAGATTTTATCGTGTTTGTATTTTTTAGGCTTGCCGCATCAATCTATATTTTCTCTTTGTTTATTAAATATTTACTTAAGGATAAAAAAAAGTGGTGGCCAGCTGTTAATGTACTTCCTGCAATTTTGATTCCTTCATTTTTAGTTTTTGTCACCGGATTTATTGGAGAAGGAGCGGATATTAAGTCAATTTTTGGAATTATCGGTGTTCTACTATTAACAGTAACGCTACCTTTTTTGATTCTTGATTATATTTTACGGTTTGGAAGACTGGGTAAGGCTATAGTTGCAATAATTATCATTGGGGCTTTAATTATTTCAAATACCGGCTTGGCATTTTCGATGAGATCGATGATTGATGCAAGGTTACAAAGAACCGGAATAAATTAACAAAAAAAATTTCATATTTATAGTATGAACATGTTTAAGAAAGTACAGGCAAAAACTGTCGAAGAATATATAGACAGTGTTCCTGATGAAAGAAAAGAAGCCATTATTTTTTTGCATGATTTTATCAGAAAAATAGATTCAGAATTAAAACCTCATTTTGCATACAACATGCTCGGATATGGGTCATTCAAGTATAAAAGCTACAAAAAAGAAATTATGGATTGGCCAATCGTATCATTGGCAAACCAGAAAAATTATATAAGCATTTATGTATGTTCGATTAAAGATGGAAAATATCTTGCAGAAAGCTATAAGGATGAGCTTGGAAAAGTAAGTGTGGGTAAAAGCTGTATACGTTTTAAGAAGTTGGAAAATCTGAATTTGCCCGCTCTAAAAAAACTCATCCATGAGGCAGCTCTTAAGCCTGGACTTGCACTGTGAGTTTAGAGTCTTTATATTGGTAGCAGAAAGCCCTACAAGGGTGTATAATCAGCTTAATTACATATTATATTCCCAAAATGAAAACAGAAAAAATCTATCAAATTATAAAAGCGCTCGCAGTTATTGGTGTTCTTCTTTCTGTTTATCTTTTATGGCAGCAAATGTTCCGACCTGCATTTCAACCATGTTATGTTAATAGTCTTGTCAATTGTGATGCTGTTATTTCCGGTCCAGTCGCAAAAACCCTGGGAATTCCAACACCTTTATATGGATTGATCGGATATATTGTTATACTTTTTGCCGCTTTCAAAAAAAATCACAAACTCGTCTTAGGTATGGCGACGTTTGGCCTTGCTTTCTGTTTATATCTTGCATACGTTGAATTGTTCCAACTGCATGTTGTTTGCCCTGTTTGTATATCATGTCAGGTTGTTATGATAAGCATATTTGGATTAAGCGCATATTTATACAAACGTAAGAAAAAATAATGAATACAATTCTTAATAAAATTAATCTACAGGTTGTCTCAACATATACTGTACTTGTTATTATTACGATTGTCGGGCTATGTGTTGTTCAGCAGCTTGATATTTCATATCCAGTGAAGGTTACTTCTGCGTATCCAACAACAGAGTTTAGTGTAACCGGCGAAGGGAAAGTTGAGGTTGTACCGGATACAGCAACAATCAATGCCGGAATCACAGTAAGCGCTGCAAAAGATGTCGCCACTGTTCAAAAGGAGATAAATGAAGTGAATAATAAGATTATTAGCGGGCTCAAAGATCTCTCTGTCAGTAAGAAAGATATTCAAACATCCGAATACAATATTTATCCAAATTACAATTATGAAAATGGCCAAAAAATTGATGGATATATGGGAAATGCAACTGTATCGATTAAAACGCATCGACTTGATCAAGTTCAAAGTATTCTTAGCAAACTGACCGAGGCAGGTGCAAATCAGATTCAGGGAGTATCTTTTAGCGTTGACGATATGACAAAAGTTAGGGTAAAGGCGCGAAATCGGGCAATTGAAGATGCAAAAAAACAAGCGCAGCAGCTTGCCAGTGATGCAGGAATCAAACTTGGCAAGATCACCAATATAATTGAATCACCTGGACCAGAAGAATATCCACCATATATGACTAAATCCTATGCTGGCGGTGGTGATGTTGCTGAAATTGCAGCTCCAGATGCAACAATCGAGCCTGGTTCACAAACAATCAGCACAACAGTTACACTCTTCTTCGAGAAAAAATAAAACAATAGGATTTCCAGGATAGTTCACCCTTTAATTTACTTGAGTAAGTATCATACTCCCCATGTCGACGCGTCAAATAGTATAGAATAAAAATATGAGTCATTATGATGTCTTAAAAGGAAAGTGGATTCAGAAGCATAAAGACGTCCAGAGCGATGTCTGGGACAAACATAAAGAGTTTCTCCAGCCTCATGTTGATAAACTACTCATGGCTCCGCGGCAGCTCATTGCAGGCTCAATGGCTGGATTGATGATACTTGCCCAACCAGCCCCAGCTTCATTGATTGCCCAAACTGCTCAGACCGTTCAAGATTTACAGCAGGACATTCCGGACATACCGGCAAAACAACAACTGATGGCTGATTTAAAAGGCATGCTTCCACCGGATGTGCAGCCATTATCTGAGGAAGAAAATATCAAGATTTCTGAAGTTTTGTCGCAACATTTTAATATAGCGGTAAGTCATAACTTGGGAGGAAAACCACTTAACCGAACGTATGGCATTATCGGCGCAGAGCAACATCTGATGAGATATCCAGGAGATACGATGGCAAGTCATTTTAGTAATTCGCAGGATGCTGAAAAATATTATTCTTCAGGAATGGCTCCTGGAAGAGGTGGATGGGGATATTTTGCGCAATCTGTATCGTCAATGACAGAAGAAGACGTAATGAGAGAAAAGTATTATATTGCCGTACAAACATTCCTTGCACCTGGATGGAGTCAGGATATTCGCGGACACTATGAATTCTATAAATTCAGAAAGATGCTTGTTGTCAATCCTGAAAATGGCAAAGCACTTGTTGCCGTAATCGGCGATGCCGGACCTGCACAATGGACAGGAAAGCATCTTGGAGGTTCTCCCGAAGTTATGATTTATTTACAAAGAGTTGATGGTTCTCGTCGCGGACCTGTTCTGTATTATTTCATCGATGATCCAGAAAACAAAGTCCCATTAGGGCCAATTGAAGTACAATCGTAATATGAAGCATTTTTATACGCATATCATTGATTTAGGAGATATAGACAGAGAATTTAAGATTCTTGATTTAACTGATGATGAGAAAAATCACCTTGTTCTTGTTATTGAATCAACAATTCATCATATTATTATAGATACCGTATTAACCGAGTTACCAGATGAGCACAAACATACCTTTCTTAAGCATGTTTCAGATGAAAATCACAAAAGCATATGGGAATTGCTCCGGTCTGTTATCAAGGATCCTGAAGAGCGCATACGATATGCAGTTGATAAATATAAAAAGGAAATTATGAAAGATATAAGAGATCTCCATGATAAGATAAGTGATTAGCGGAGTATAATACGTTTATGGAAGACTTTCTCAATTTTCTGAAAAAGTATGGGGCTTGGATTCTTGCACTGCCATTCCTTGTTATTGCACTCGGATATATTATCCTACTTACTATCTTCAGTTAGATATGAACGATCAAAATACAAATCAGGTTAAATTAACAGAGGAAGAATGGAAACAAAAACTTTCCCCTGAAGCTTATCATGTTTTAAGAGAAAAAGGGACAGAGGCTCCTTTCTCAGGGAAATTATATCAGGAGGAACGGAGCGGTAAGTATCATTGTGGCGCGTGTAATGCTCTATTGTTTTCATCTAAAACAAAATATGACGCCCATTGTGGATGGCCGAGTTTTTATGACATCGATGACAAATCGAAAGTTAAATTTCACGAAGATAACTCATTTGGTATGAATAGAACAGAAGTGACGTGCAATAATTGCGGTTCACATTTGGGGCATATTTTCCCCGATGGACCACAGCCTACAGGACAACGTTATTGCATAAATTCCTTATCTCTATCTTTTTCTCCCGAGGCGTAATTTCTTCTTGATACATCAACTTTACCCATTAACAGTATTATTGAGATAATGATCGCACACTAGTGTTAATGAGGTGACAAAAATAACTGCGAATTTCGTCAATGCGCAATTACACGATTCAATCGCCTCGAGTTTTTTATTTCATGTCTCCGCTGCAATATTTACAGATTGTCTTGTGGTAGACCACTTCTACGAGTGCTGAGACACCTACGAGAATATAGACAACCTTTTCAAGCATTGGCCATGCACCAAGAAGCATGTTAACAAGGTTCATGTCTAACAATCCCATCAAACCCCAGTTAAGAGCTCCGACGACCATCAGTGTATACGTTACCATGTGTAGCTGTTTACTCATATATATCACCTCCTTTCGTACCTTCTATTAAGATTGTAATATATTGGTTTGTTTCGTACAATAAAGTCCATTATGCTCTCTCACAAAGATCAGCATTTGATTCAACGACTCCTTCAGAAAGATGAGCAAGCACTTCGGGAGTTCTACCTTCTGTATAAAGATTCACTTTTACAATATTTACAGCGATCTCTGAGTAGCGATGATGCAGAAGAAGTCTTGCAGGATTCATTTATGCATACACTTGATGCCTTACGAAATTTTCGAGGCCAATCATCACTGAAAACATTTTTGTATTCCATAGCAAAGCGCAAAGCTGTTGATAAATTGAGGAGAAAATCAATTAAAAGAGTTCTGTTTTCCTGTTTTCCTGAAAAATTCGTTGATTCTCTGGCAACTGTTTTTATGAAAGATACGCTTGACCAGAAACATCTTGAGAAAAAGATTGAAAAAATTTTCCAGGAACTTCCAAATGATTATAGCCTTGTTATTAGACTAAAGTATAAAGAAGGCTATAAAATTTCAGAAATTGCACAAAAAGTTCATCTGTCACCAAAAGCTACCGAGAGTTTACTTTTTAGAGCGAGAAAGGCCTTCATGTTAACTTATGACACGTACGAACGACAAGGTCTATTCTCAATTAAAGAAACATTTCGATGAGGTTTACTCAATAAAGCCTTCTGATCTGCGCTTTCCATGGCTTACTAAAATCTATAAGTATTTTAGTGGGTATGTTAAGTTTCTACCATTTCGCGTATTTGTGCCGCTATCTGCAGTCATTGCCTTTATTGCATATATAATTTTCGGACTACTTATTATTCGTTTGGTGTCAATTCTTCAATATGGCTTTTAAAGGCTTTGGGCATTATGCTGCTCACGCATTGTCATCGTTTGTATTTTTTGTGAAAAATACGATATATCTTACTGCTTCGCCATATAAAACAATGAGACGGATCTCGATGGAACGGGATAACGGACAGATTATTATTATTCTCGCAATCGCCATTGGATATTTTTTTTACGCTCAGATTGTCCGACAGCGAACATTCCATCCATTGATAATCTCACCTTCTGCTTTTATTTCAAGTGTGACGTTTTGTCTTACTTTTGGCATAGCAACGTACTTTTTCTATTACATGTATAAGGGCGTAAAGCATAATTCAGGGGTTGAATATTCATCATTTTTATTTACCTTTGCGTATTCCCTTATTCCGACATTTATATGGTTCTATACAACTTCAACGCTTTTTTATTTACTCCCTCCGCCCCGAACCGCGTCATTTCTTGGGAAAGGGTTTAGTCTTGTGTTTGTATCATTCTCGCTGACATTACTTCTATGGAGATTTATTTTGCTGTATTTATCAGTACGATTTTCAGCAAAAGCATCGTTTTATCGCACTATAACAAGCATTGGTTTGTTTTTGGTATGGTTTGTCCCTTATTCATACGCTCTCTATTCATTAGAAATTTTTAGAATTCCTTTTATATGAAAAAATTAAGAGACTTTAGTTCAGCTCCAGAGCGTCGTACGTACATCGAGTCGCTTATTAATACTCCGCTTGAGCATATTGGTCAAGCATATAACGATGATGAAACAATAACCTATTGTGAAAACCTCATTGGCGCAACTACGGTTCCGCTTGGGATAGCAGGGCCTTTAAAATTAAAAAGCGATACGCTTGATGCTGAATACTTTATTCCTCTTGCAACAACAGAAGGCGCACTGGTTGGATCAGTAAGTAGAGGTTCTAAAGCAATTACACAATCTGGTGGAGCAAATGCTTTTTCACTGCGTATTGGAACAACACGCGGTCCGGTATTTTATGTAGGTAATTTGGAGAACAATAAAAAATTGCGTGCATGGCTTCAGGATAATGAAGAAAAGATTTCAAAAATCCCTGAACCAACATCACCGTTTATTAAATATACAAAAATGGTTGTATCGGGTACGAGTGATTACGTATATATTAATTTTTACTTTGATACGCAGGATGCAATGGGGATGAATATGGCAACAATCGCAACGCAGCTTATTGCTGACTATATTCAGCAGGAAACTGGTTATAAAAACATTGCTGTAGCAGGCAATTTTGATAGCGATAAAAAGCCATCGTGGGCAAATTTTGTCAATGGACGAGGTTTTCAAATTCGAGCTGAAGCAACGATTAAGACAGATGTAATTCAATCAGTACTGAAATCATCAGCAGAGAAAATATACGAAACGTGGTTGGCCAAATGCATGGTTGGATCAGCACTTGTCGGATCTCTCGGCTTTAATTCTCATTTTGCAAATATTGTAGCTGCATTTTATATAGCAACAGGACAGGACCCAGCGCACGTTGTCGAAGGAAGTATGGGAATTACTTCGACAAAAATGTTACCAAACGGCGATTTATATATTGCTGTATATCTCCCGGCTGTCATGATCGCAACAATCGGTGGAGGAACAAAATTGAATACACAGCAAGAAGCTCAAAAAATTGTTGGCGTTAAACAGTCGTATCAGCTTGCCGAAGTTTTAGGAGGAGCTGTCCTAGCAGGCGAATTATCATTATTATCTGCAATTGCAGAATGCTCATTAGCTCGAGCTCATGAAAGATTAGGTCGATAATATGGTCGGAATTGTTTCATACGGATTTTATATCCCTCAATACAGAATCACAACAGATGAAATAGCCTCGCGATGGGGGAAGAATTCTGCTGCTATGAAAAAATCACTTATGATTCATGAGAAGGCAGTGGGTGGTTATGATGAGGATGCTTTGACTATGGCATATGAAGCATCGTTAATGGCTTTCCAAAAGTCTCCATGTAAACCAACTGATATGCAGGGTGTGTTTGTTGGATCAGAAAATCATCCTTATGCTGTCAATCCAACATCAACTTCACTTGCTGAATATTTAGGCGTAGGTAATAATTACACGGGATATGACACACAATTTGCATGTAAAGCCGCTACTGGTGCGCTATTTTCAACATTCGGGTTTGTTAAAAGTGGATTGATAAAAAATGGACTCGTGGTGGGAACTGATAAGGCAACAGGAAAACCCGGTGATGCGCTTGAATACTCTGCAGGATCAGCTGCAGCTGCATTTATTGTTGGTGATGACAATGTGATATTGGAATTCAATGGAGGTGTGTCATTTTCCTCTGATACGCCGGATTTTTGGCGCCGCGAATCAGCACAATATCCTTCGCATGCTGGTCGCTTTACTGCTGAGCCAGGTTACTTTAAACATATTGTTGGGGCAACTAAATCACTTCTCAAAACACATAAAGCACAGGCCTCTGACTTTGATCATGTCATTTTTCATACACCCAATGGTTCATTTCCTGCAAAAGCAGCTCATATCTTAGGATTCAAACCTGAACAATCACAGTATGCACGGGTTGTGACCGAGCTCGGAAATTCCTACACGGCATCTGCATTTATCGCTCTTTGTTCAGTTTTGGATTATGCGAAAGCTCGCGAGCGAATTCTTTTTGTTTCATATGGTTCGGGAGCTGGATCAGACGCATTTATGTTCACTGTTACAAAGGAGATTGAAAAAAGGCGAAAAGATTTTCATAAGACCCTGCAAAGCAAAACATATATTAACTATGACACATATAGACATTTTATGAATTCAGGTCATTAAACATGGTATCAATTATTAGCCACTATACAACGCGGTTCGGTGAACTTTGGGAGTCATCATTATATGATCTTGTTGAGGAGGCAGTATTCGGGGCACTCAAAGATGCCCAGCTTGAAAAAGAGCATATAGACGCTGTTTTTTATGGAAATATGCTTGCTGGAATTTTGGAAAATAATGTACATGGAGGAGCGAGAATCGCTGAAATGTTTGGGAATCATATACCAATGTTCAGAATGGAAGCAGCCTGTGCATCAGGAGGAATAGCTTTTCACAATGCATATAATTATATTCAAGCTGGAGCCGCTGATACTGTGCTAGTTGTTGGAGCTGAAAAAATGACTGATTATCCGGCAGATGTTGTTGTATCAGCTCTGAGCGCTGCAGCAGCAGGTGAAGAACAGGAAGCAGGATTAACATTTCCCGGTTTATATGGACTTATTGCGAAAGTTTACCTGTCTCAATATAACTATACTGAGGAAGATTTAGCGTACGTTTCTGTGAAGAATCATTATCATGGAACACTTAATGCGAAAGCGCAGTTTCGCAAGGAAATTACTGTTGAGGATGTCTTAGCGAGCCCGTATGTAGCTGAGCCTTTGAAAGTTTTAGATTCATCGCCAATTTCAGATGGTGCTTCTGCAATTATTTTGACAAAGGACAAAAAGCGTATTAATAAAGCTCGAAATAGCGTGCGTGTTCTAGCATCTGAAGTAGCTACTGATTCTATATCATTATCACATCGAAAAAATCTTGATGAGCTTGCCGCAACAGTGCATGCTGCCCGTCGAGCATATACAAAAGCGGGAATTACGGCGAAGGACGTTTCTGTTGCAGAAGTACATGATTGTTTTACTATCGCCGAGTTGCTTGCAATGGAAGACTTAGGATTTTTTAAGAAAGGAACAGCAGGAAAGGCTGTACGGGATTATGTTACACGTCACGATAATGATAGCGCTGTGACGATCAACACTTCAGGAGGACTTAAGGCTGCAGGACACCCTGTTGGGGCAACGGGTATTAAGCAAATTGGAGAGATTTTTCTTCAGCTTACTGGCAATGCAGATAAACGGCAAATCAATAAACCTAAATATGGATTAGCACACAATGTTGGAGGGTCTGGAGGTACAGCAGTTGTTTCATTATTTGGCATTTGACAATAAAAACATGGAAAGTCCAATTAAATTATGGAGGCGTCAAAAAACGGTAAAAAAACTCCTTAACCAAAAGGGGAAGATTATTTCATGGACAGTTATTCATGTTGCCGGACATGCATATGCAGAGCATACGCCTTATCCGGTTATTTTAGTTGAATTAACAAATGGTAAACGGGTGTATGGTCAACTTGTTGATTTTAATGATGAAGATTTGCTAATCGGCCAATCTGTAGCATCAGTGTTACGAATTTTGCGTACGTCAAAAACAGACCTTATTGCCTATGGTTTGAAATTTAGGCCAGTAAAGAGTTAACGACCAGAAGAAAAATTATGTCAAAAAAGTTTATAACATATTCAGCACCGGGGAAGATAATTTTATCTGGCGAACATACCGTTTTATATGGAAAGTGTGCATTAATTTCTGCAATTGATAGAAGGCTGACGTTTTCTATTTCAGAGGGATACCAAAAGAAAGATAACAACGTAGATTTTATTGGCGATATTGTCAAAAAATACTTGGAGGAAAATTCGATACTTATACAAAAGAAACATTATCATATCAATGTAAAATCACTCATACCGCGCAACAGAGGCATGGGTTCGTCTGGAGCCTTCGCAGTAGCGGGAGTTGCAGCGTTTTTAGAGTTTTTTTCCGGTAGGAAAGATTTTGATCTTGAGGTTGTAAATAATCTGGCCTTCCAAGTAGAAAAGCGTTTTCATGGAAAACCATCTGGCGTTGATCAAACAACATCGTGCTTTGGTGGCCTTGTTTTTTTTAGAAAAGAGTTTGAGTTTCTGAAAGGCATTTATAAACTTAACTTCAAAATTCCGAAGAATATAGGCGATGGTTTATTCTTAGTTGATTCTGGCCGCCCAAAAGAAAATACAGCAGCTATGGTGAAGCACGTGGGCGATCTCTACAACTCAAAAACAAAACAAGCACAAGACATTATGAATGAATTAGAAAAAGTAACAAAACGGGTTGTTGTGTCTATTATGAAAGAAGATAAGAAATTTTTTGATGAAAACATTGATAAAGCTGGAGATTTACTCGATGAATTAGGTATTGTATCAGCCCAAACACGAAAAATTATCAGAGGGATCAGGCAATTTGGATCATGTAAAGTGACAGGTGCTGGTGGTGTGCAAACTCATTCCGGATTTTTGCTGTGCTCCATTCGTGATACATCTATCTTTAAGAAATATTGTGAGGGTCAAGGTTTGAAAGTATTGAAATTTATGCCATCTCAGGATGGGCTGAAAAGGCTATGACAATTAGATCAACCGCACCAGGTAAGCTCATTCTCCTTGGGGAACATGCTGTTGTATACGGACATCCGTGTATTATTACCGCAGTCGGTCAGGCTATACATGCTGAAGTAGCTGTCAATAACACATCTGAAGATTTAGTTATCGCGCCACAAGTTGCCAAAACAGACTTTATTGATGAACTTGTCAAATATATGAAGAAGAAATATAACATTCAGCAGGGAATACGTATAGAAACGCATGCGGATTTTTCAGATCAAACAGGGCTTGGATCATCATCTGCGGCAACGGTTGTCGCGTGCAAAGGTATAAATGCACTTTTCAATCTTGGTTTATCGCAACAGGAAATATTTAATATATGTTTTGAAACGGTAGTTATGGTTCAAGGATCCGGATCGGGCGCTGATATTGCGTCTGCTGTGTATGAAGGTACTGTCTATTTCCAAAATAAAGGTGAGATCGTTGAATCTGTAAATTGTTCTGATCTACAAATTGTGATTGGAAATACATTGCATAAAGCATCAACGCGTGATTATATTCAGAAGGTAGCAAAGCTTCGCGAAGAGAAGCCACATTTCGTCGATTCAATTTTTCAAGGAATTGCTGAATTAGTTCATCAAGGGAGAAAACAACTTGAGGAGAAAAATTATCAGAAATTTGGAAACATCGTAAATGAGAATCAATCATTACTGCACGAGCTCGAGGTTAGCTCGGACAAACTTGATAGCATGATACATGCGGCACGGGAAGCAGGCGCATTTGGTGCGAAATTGTCTGGCGCCGGTGGAGGCGATAATATGTTTGCTGTTGTGTCAGCTGATACAAAAAAATCCGTCGAGAAGGCAATAGAAAAAGCTGGAGGAAAAATAATTCACGTGGATATTAATTATTCATCACAAAACCCACTATCATGATGAAGGCAACTGCTGTATCACATCCTGATGTTGCTTTAATAAAATATTGGGGAAAGAAACCTGGCTTTGAGGAATTGCGTCTTCCGGCAAATGGCAGTATTTCGATGGTACTCAGCGACTTGCAAACAATAACAACTGTTGAGTTTTCTGAAAAATATTCAAATGATACCGTTATGATAGGACAAAAAGACATTCAAGGTGTGCAAAAGGAGCGTGTTTCTGAGCAACTTGATAGAATCCGGCTACAAGCGAGAATAACATTAAAAGCGCGAGTACAGTCAGAAAATAATTTTCCGATGAGCGCAGGAATTTCATCATCTGCATCCGGACTTTCAGCGCTTACTGTTGCCGCAGCCGAAGCAGCAGGTTTACGCATGTCTAAAAAAGAACTCTCGATTTTAGCTCGCAAGGCCTCTGGATCAGCTTGTAGACCAATCATGGATGGATTTGTTGAATGGTTCGATGGAGATACTGATGAAACGTCATATGCAGAAAGTTTTTTGCCGCCAGAGCATTGGAATATACGCGATGTTGTCGCGGTTATCAGTCATAAAGAGAAGTCTGTGCCAACCTCAGATGGTATGGCAGCTGCGGAAACAAGCCCTTTCTTCATAGAACGACTTAAAAAAATGCCGGATAAAATTAAGATCGCTAAAAAACTGATTCAGGAGAGAAATTTTCAGGAATTCGGCGAGCTTATTGAATCAGAAGCACTTGAAATGCATGCAATCGCGCTCACGTCACAACCACCATTGATATATTGGTTACCAGAGACCGTGCTTCTTATGCATGAAGTTCAACAATGGCGCAAAAATGGCCTCGAAGCTTATTTCACCATAAATACAGGCCAGAATGTGCACATCATATGTGAAGAAAAAAATGTACAGGAAGTTCAAAATCGCCTTGGTTCACTTGCCATAGTGAAAAAAATGATCGTAAATCAACCTTCAGAAGGAACGCACGTGATTGATGAACACCTTTTTTGAGCATCACCTAACAAGGCGTCTGTCTGCCGCCGCCAGCAGGAGGATTACATGGAGGAATTCCAGAGCCAGTCCCTGTTCCCGAACTGGATCCGCTTGAACTCGATTCGCCAAGTCTTGGTAGGCTAAACTTGAATCCTCCATCCGGGGTTCGTTGAATAATACCAAATACATTGGTGATAAAGAGCCACAAAGCAAGAGCGACGATCAAAACAACAATGCCAATAACTGCGTTGATAATTTTTTGACGTGCTTTAGCTGCATTATCTGGATCACCACCTGAAGTAATATAGTCTAACGCTCCCCAGAGCATATAAATAAGCACTGCTATGCCAGCTATAACAAATACGAATCGGATGCCAAATACGAAAACCGTTGCAAGGCTTTCTTCTACCTTTCCGTTATATAAAATTGATGGCCCAGTCTTGACTTCTACTTTACCAAAAATATCCGCAGCATCTCTTAAGGTATTTTGAGCTTGTGCAAGCAACATAATTAAACAAAAACGTCAACTCCTAAAATGAAACCTAATACTTTAACTATAACAAAACTGAGAACAATAATAATAAACCCGAAAAATGCATAAAGGAACATTGTACGGGCAGCTGCAACACGTTCTGGATCTCCACCAGCTGTAATAATCATGAATGATGCCCTGAAGAGAATGAAAAGTAGTACAATCGCTGATCCAACAAGCAAAATCGGAATGAGAACGTTGGTGAATGTACTGATATTAACGAATCTCGCAGGAGGGAAATATGTTGGCAGTGTTTTCTCATCAACTTGCGCGAGCAGGTGCATATCTTTGAGTATACTCTATTCAAAAAAGACTATCTAGTATAAAGGAGTACCTTTGAAGTTTCGCTTTTGCAAAACATACCTATCGAAACTATAATGGAGTACCATTGAAACCCCTTCGGGATTATAATAATCTTCATGAATAGTGAGCTCCCGAATCACGTCGCCCTGATTCTTGATGGTAATAGACGATGGGCAAAACAGCACCATCTTCCATCAATTGAGGGCCATAGGAAAGGAGCTGGAACAATTCGTAAAATAATTAGATATCTAGCGGCGAAAGGTGTTCATACGATAACTATTTGGATTTTTTCGACTGAGAACTGGAACAGGGATGAAGATCAGGTACATGGATTAATGAAGCTTTTTGAGGAATTTGCAGGTGCATATTTAAAGGATGCTGAAGAAGAAGGAATGAGAATCTGTCACCTTGGTCGTAAAGATAGGTTAAGCGAATCATTGCGTAACAAAATCGCAGAATTCGAAGCAAAAACATCGCATTTTGAAAAAAATACATTAAATATTGCATTGGATTATGGAGGGAGAGATGAGCTCATTCGGGCATTTACAAAACTCTCAGAATCATCTGGTAGTGATAAGTCAATTACAGAAAAAAATATTGATGCCGCTCTTGATACAGCCGGACAAAAATATCCGAATCCTGATATGATTATTCGGACAGGTGGTGAGCAGCGTATATCCGGATTTATGCTGTGGCAGGGTGCTTATGCAGAATATTTTTTTACCGATACGCTTTTGCCGGATTTATCTGAGAATGAGATAGAGAATATGTTGTCAGAGTATGCACAACGACAGCGCAGATATGGAGCATAAAATCAATAAAAATGTTTAATCCAACTTTTTCCATAACAAATAAAATACTCAAAAATATTGGAGTCATCGAGGCGTCCAGGGAAGTTATTAATGACTCTCCATTACTTCCTTTATGGGAAAAAAGATTCAAGGAAGATGCTGTTATCAGAACAGCTCATCATGGTACACATATTGAGGGAAATAGACTGAATTTAAGCGAAGCAAAAGAGGTTTTGATGGGAGGAGATGTGGTTGGGAGGGCGCGAGATGTTCAGGAAGTTATAAACTATCGCCGAACTCTGCAGGTTATTGAGGATGAAGCAGAAAGAGATATTAAAAGAATTACAGATGGGACTATCAAAAAGCTCCATAGAACAGTTGTTGCAGGGATTTTAAATCCTGAGCAGATTGGCGAATTCAGAACAAAGCAGGTTGTGATTAGAAATAGCGAGAATGGTGAGATTACTTTTCGTCCGCCTGCAGCAGTTGAAGTACCATTCCTTATTCGAGAATTTTTATACTGGCTTAATAAGACAACTTCTGACGATTTGCACCCAGTGCTCAAAGCAGGGATAGCTCATCATGAATTAGTGCGCATTCATCCGTTTATTGACGGAAACGGACGTGTCGCTCGGGCGCTTGTCACCTTGATTTTGTATCTGGATGGGTATGATATTCGACAGTTCTTCTCACTTGAGGAATATTACGACAAAGATGCGCTCTCATATTATGAAAATCTACAAAAGGCCTCAGGAGGGGATATCAGCGCGTGGCTTGAATATTTTGTTCTTGGTGTAGCTATAGAGTTTGAACGAATAAAGAAAAAAATTCTGAAATTATCAAAAGATACCTATCTTAAAGAAAAACTTGGGGGGAAGCAGGTGTTTATCACCGAAAGGCAAACCCGGATTATTGAGTATATTCAGAGCGTTGGGTACGTCCAGAACAAAATGTTTGGCGATATGGTTGAAGATGTATCTGAAGATACAATTCTGCGGGATCTAACAGACCTTATTGATAAAGGAATCGTTAAGAAGGTCGGCAGCACGAAAGCCGCTCGATACGAGATGGTGTAACAATGTATTATGCAATTTCAAAAACTTGCTCATTATTTTGAAAGGATTGAGGGTACGCCTTCTCGTCTGGAAATGACGAAGATCCTTGCGGATTTATTCAAGGAAATCGAATTGGACGAAATGGATAAGGTCCTGTACCTCCTTCAGGGCCGATTGGCTCCACAATATGTTAAGATCGACTTCGGACTTGGTGAGAAAATGGTCCTTCGGTCTGTTGAGAAAGCCCTTAATGTTGATCATAAGGTTTTCATGAATGAATACAAAAAAGTTGGCGACATCGGAAAGACAGTTGAAGAATTTAAAAAATCGATACGGAGCATTATGGAGGTCGATTTAACGGTGACTCAGGTATTTGAAAAACTTTTTCTATTAGCAAAGGCGGCTGGGGAGGGATCTCAGGATGCGAAAATATCACACTTGGTTGATTTGGTGCAATCGGTTGATGGATTGTCAGCTCGATATATCGTGCGTATTCCAACAAATACCTTAAGATTAGGTTTTTCAGACATGACCATACTTGATGCTTTTTCATGGATGCTTACCGGGGATAAATCTTTACGAGAATCAATTCAGAAGGCTTATCATGTACGGCCAGATCTTGGTGAAATTGGAAAGATTGTAAAAAGGGACGGACTTAAAGGATTAAAGAATATTAAGCCACATGTATTTACACCTATTCTTATGATGAAGGCACAGCGCCTTCCGACAACAAAAGATATTGTTGAAAAAATTGGGCAGGGCGTCATAGAACCAAAATATGATGGTTTCCGGTTGCAAGCTCATTATAAAAAAAACGCGAAGGGCTCTGATGTTAAACTTTTTTCTCGAGGGCTTGAGGACGTTACGTACATGTACCCAGATATTGTTGAAGGTGTAAAAAAAGAGGTGAAGGCAGATGAAATGATCCTTGAAGGTGAGGCAATTGGGTTTGACGACCATACCGGTACCTTTTTACCTTTTCAGGAAACCGTCCAGCGAAAAAGAAAATACGATATTTCGGAAAAAGCAAAAGAAATTCCACTCAAAATGTTTGTATTTGAGGTGCTCATGGTTAATGGATTGTCGCTGCTTGAAACGCCATTGAAGGATCGCGTTAAGGAGCTTCGCAAACATATCACATTACACGACGATATTTTTAAAGATACTATTTTGATCTCTCCAGAAATTACAGCTGATAGTGAACAGCAAATCGATGTCATTTTTAATGATTCAATTTCAAAGGGATTAGAAGGTGTTATGGTAAAGAAGCTTGATGGGACGTATCAACCAGGCGCACGAGGATGGAATTGGATTAAGTATAAACGGAGTTATTCGCACAAAATTAATGATACGATTGACTGCATTGTCATGGGGTATGATATTGGAAAAGGTAAACGGGCGGGTTTTGGCATCGGGGCATTTCTTGTAGGTGTATATGATCAGGAGTCTGATCAATTTAAAACGGTGGCAAAAATTGGTACAGGTCTTTCTGACGATGAATGGCGAGAGCTTAAGAAGCGGTCGGATGCACTTTCTTCACAAAAAAAACCTGCATTATACGACGTTGATAAAATTATGGACGTTGACGTGTGGGTAAAACCATATATTATTGTCGAGATTCGTGCAGATGAAATCACGCGATCAAATATGCATACTGCAGGTCGAACGCTTAAACCTTCTAAAACAGGAAAAGCACAGGATGTCGATAATTTAGGCTATGCGTTAAGATTCCCTCGTCTGGAAAAATTCCGCACTGATAAAACACCTTCAGATGCAACCTCTGTTGCCGAAGTACAGGCGATGTTTGAAGCAAAATAACAGATTACTGCTTTGACTCTTTTGTTTTTTTATTCTCTCGTTGTGAACTACGCTCTCGTTGAGCAATAAGCAGCATTATCATAAAGATTGCTGTTATGAAGGCCCAGGAGCAAATAAAATTCTCTACCCCATGAGCAAGCGACGGCCGGAAAAAATCAAAATCCAGAATATTATATATATTGAGCAAATCTAAATCGCCGGCTCGTAATGCCTGAAATGCAATAATTGCCAGATGGACTGATGCACCAGCAAGTATAGTCTTTTTAAGAGCTAAAATAATGAGCTGTGTGTCTATTTTCATATAAATTTTTGATAATATTCTTCAAACTGATGAGTGATTTCCCCTAATTCATATTTTTCATTAAATACTTTTAGAGAATTTGCGCTTAATGTATTTTTAAGCTTTTCATCGGTAATAATTTTAAGCATATTGTGGGCAAAACCTTCAATATCATCTGGTCTTGAAAGCAAGCCAACATTCTTTATCATCTCACCTGTCCCCCTTTTAGCTGATCCGACCGCCGGAAGTCCAAAAGCAAATGCTTCAATAAGTGAAACAGGTTGTAATTCAGAAATACTTGCAGTCGCGAACATATCAACCATCTGATAATAGCCTTCGGTTAACAATGGTTTTTGCTCTACTTCGCCATGGAAAATTACATCTTTTTTCAAACCAAGTTTATTGACGAGATCTTTTAGCAAAGGCAATGCTGGGCCTTTTCCAATAATAAGCAAATGTGTATCAGGTTGCTTCTTCAATACAATCTTAAAGCTTTTTATAAGTTGATCAATGTTTTTTTCATGTGAAACTCGGCCCACATATAAAATGACATGCTCACGTAATTTAAGTTTCTTTTTGAGCTCTGCAACCTTCTCCGGTGACACTTTCTTTATTGTTTGTGTATCAAGCGAATTATGAATGACGCTAATATTCTTAACAATACCTCGAGTAATCAACTCTTTTTTGGAAATTTCCGATGGAGTAACCACACCGTCAGTTAAATTAAAGTAGAACGTCGTATACTTCCATAAAACATTTGTTGTTATTTTTTGGAAGGTATCAACAAAGCCAATAACCTTCAAATATTCTGGCTCCATAAAATACCCGTGAAACGTACCAATTACTGGTATCCCAAGCTGTTTTGCAATAATGATCCCTGCAATACCTGCTGAAGATGGTGATTGGAAGTGGATTATATCCGGTCTGAATTTTTTCGTCACTCTATATGCCTGATTAAATATTGGATATGAAAAACGAACTTCTGGATAAAAAAACACGGGGAATGATGGCAGATATTCTACATGAACGTTTTCAACCTTGTATTGGATCGGTTTGTCTGTCTTAGCTTTTGGAGCAAAAATATAGATACGGTGCCCTTGTCTACTCAATCCAAGTACTTGATTAAGAAGTGCTGTTGTCACACCATTGAGGTGTGGCAGAAACATGTCTGTAAAAAATGCAATTTTCATACCTTTCAGCAGTATATTATAGCAATTTGATATTTTTTTTGGTTCATATTGAGAAAATAGACAATATCGGCTTGTGATCAGAATATTTTCCTTCAACGCGCTCGGTACTTACATGATGGATTTTTCTGAAGAGCACGTAGTCAAGCTTAAATGTGATTGGTACAAAGGGAATATTGCTCTTGAATGTGGCAAAAATATTGGTTGTTGACTCAGTAAATCCGTATTGTTTAAATATTTCTTCAAAATTGCTGCGATTATATGGGTAATTAAAATCACCAAGCATAACAGTTGCTTCGTTGGCTCCGTTAACATTTTGAAATGTTTCATGCATTTGCTTGTCCCTCAGTCGATTCATAGCATATGGAGATAGATGTATATTAATGATGTTCAGTTTTTTACCTTCAATTTCAAAAACTGTTTTAAGGACGGTTCTTTGCCTTCGCCCACCATTAAGTACAAACTCGACCACTTCGACAAAGCCTGAAGGAAGATTAATCGAGTCAGTTCTAATAAGTTTAAAGTCCTTTCGTGAGGTGAAAGTAGCTACACCGAAAATGTCATTCCACTTCACACGAGAATTCGCATAGTCACACAAATCGAACCCGAGAGATTGAACATGAGCTAAATTTTCAAGAGATGTGTTTATCTCCTGCAGGCATAAAATATCTGGCTTATGTTTACTGATTAATGCTGGGAGTCTTTTTAGACCCTTATTAAAGTCCATATTAAATGTCATGACGGAAAAATCCATAGTCTAATTATATCGTATAGGTACAAAAAAACTTATCATCAAGTTATCCACAAAGTTTGTGTTATTTTATTTAGACCGTCGGAATAGTTTAAATAGGGACAATATTATTATCGGACGTCCTATATAAGAGATGTATTTTTCTATGGGACTTGACAGCAAAATTGATGAGGTGTAGACTCGAGATATGAAAATAAATGTCAAAGCTCATTCACGAAAACTGCTCTCAATAGCTGCAGCAAATAAAGCTTTGCTTTTGTTTACAAAGGGTCAGTTCGAGGAAATAAAGAACAGAAAAATGGCTGTTCCAGTAACGTTGTATCGTTTATAAGGCATATGTCCTTTTATGGGTACGAGGAACTGAATTTAAGGGTAAACGAGGATATAAAAAATAAAGAGCATCACTACCGTTCGCAATAGCTACGACGAATAGTAATGCCCTTTTATGGGTCTCCGAGGATCGGAGTTAATATACTTTTTATCAAAATACTTATATGCTGTCAAGGGGTATTTTGTAGAGTTGTACTTTTCTATTTGATGATTCAAAAATAAGCTGTCCTAGAGCCTCAAACTTATCTTCATATAATGTGGTGTATCGAGACCTTTCATTTGGGCCAATAATTACATAGCTGATATTGAATTTCTTTAAGAGCCCTTTGGTTTCAGCAATATCGTGACTGGTATAAATCGCCTGTATACTGGGTATGAGTTTCCCTACCACGTCTGGATTGCCTCTCCAAAGCCACTGGTGTACATACCAGCCCGCAATGGTGGGTATGCCCGTATATGCAGATACTAAATTAAAGTCAGTGTAGGAATCTCCTTGTGCCTCCAGAAGTACTGTATTACTGTAAACCTGTGTCCCATTAAGGAAATCAATCACCTCTTTATATTCCGGGTAATCATTTTTCATCCATGCTGATCCATCAAGTGTTGGTTGCCTCATCTGATTGGCATAGAATGAATTGATTGCAAAATTTGGGTAAATTGCAACCAGTATAAAAAGAGGAATCCACATAACAAGGTAAATTTTATGAACAAAAGGTTCATTATCGACATTATGTTTGATCGTGGTGAAGACATATGCGCTTGCAATTCCCATCATAATAAAAGCCTGATAACCCAACTTAAACATGGTATTCGCCCTGAAGTGTGATGGATATATATCTTTTGCGTAAATAAATTCAGGCAGAATAATCAGAATTGTTCCGACAAAGAACAGGATGAAAATAAACAGTTCAGTTTGATTGACTTCCTTTTTACTTTTTAATTTATATATAGCAAAAGAAATAAAGTTGAACCAGAAGAAGCCCCAGAGTGTTAAAAGCATCCACCATTGAGAAATTTGACATTTACCCTGTTCAAACGTGAATGGCCCGAGTTTTTGCATTTTAACGAACATAGCAGGAGCGCAGTTAACCCCAATGCTTGATGAAAATGGTTCGAAATTGATTGTAAAAGGTAAACTGGAAATAATAAATGTGACGATAACAATCGCCAGATTAATAAGTAAATCACGCGAAAATCCAAAAACAATCAAAAAGACGACGCCTGTTAAAAGTAAATAAATAATTGCGTCAAAAGCATTAGTCATATAATGAACCCCGATAAGAAATCCAATCATAATAGGCCACATATAATTAATCGGCTGTTTGAGCTTTATGAAGATATTGCGAATGTCAAAGGATTGAGCAATTTTATGTTCGATGAAAAATACATATATAACCGCAATAGTTAGCAGCACAAAAGGAATGTCAAACACATGGCCGTGTAAATCCGCAACAACATATGAATACAAGGGAAATTCGTGTATTGTAAATGGAATAAATCGTGTTGCATTAGGATACCAATAGGATTCACTCAAACGATTCAATAAGATTTTAGGATTAAGGAATTCAGATAGTGTGTATTTTGAAGCGAGCTGCCAGAAAGGAACAGCTTTGTCAGTGTCGTAGCCTTTAGTAAATGCGTAGATCGTATGAAGATTACCCCCAAGATTAACAAGGAACGAGCCAATAAAACCTGTTAAAAGCGATTTTTTTATATTATGTTTGAATGCGCGATATGCAATATTGAATCCCAGTGAAAATGTTTGCGTAATACCAAGCGCAAAGATTGTTGCAAGGATGAGATTGTATGTTACGTTTGAAGGAATCTGTGATAGCTTTGATAAAAATGCACCACTGATGTGCCCAAAGTAATAATAATTAATTGATTTTCCGGCGAGCCACATATCCTGCGCTGGTAGATATGGTCCACGGAGTACTGAATTCATAAATCCAAAATCCATAAATTTCTCAAGACCACGAATATCAGATTGATGACTCCGTATATATACCCAGGAAAGAAATGCAAAAAGGAAAAGAATCTCCTCACCAATGATAAAAATAAGCGGCTGTTGTTTTTTATCAAGAGGGAATTTTTTATGAACCCTGTAATTAACGTATAAAGCAATAATAGTAACTATACCGATACCCAGCATGTCAAAAGGAATAATATGGAGGCTTGAAATTAGGAACAGTCCATATGTTAACAAAAGTATTGCAATTGCTTTGCTAAACGGATAACCAAAATCAAAAAAAGATTTAAATAATGTTCGAGTAATTGGAACAAAAATGAGTCCCAGAATAAAAAGCATTATGTACCACAAGAGTACTGGAAAAAACCATTCCATGATCACACGATATCGGTTTTAGATTGAAATTACAACCCTTTTTTGATATATTTGCGCTTATGAATGGCGCATTTATTCCCCACGAATGGGAAACCTCATTATACACTTTTTGGGAAAAAAAAGGCTACTTCAAAGCTCACGTAAATTCAGAAAAAGAACCATTCTGTATTATTTTACCGCCACCAAATGCTAATGCAGATCTCCATGTTGGACATGCTATGTATGTGTATGAAGATATTATGATCCGTTATAACAAGCTCAAAGGTAAAGAGGTGCTCTGGTTACCCGGTGCTGATCATGCAGGTTTTGAAACTCAGTTTGTGTATGAAAAACATTTAGCAAAACAAGGAAAAAGCAGATTTGATTTCGATCGTGAAACATTATTTAAAGATATTTGGGATTTTGTCATGGCAAACCGCGAAACCATGGAGAATCAATTACGAAAATTAGGATTTGCACTTGACTGGTCAAAGAAAAAATTCACCATGGATGACGATATTGTGAAGATTGTTTACCAAACATTTAAGCGCATGCATGATGATGAGTTGATTTATCGAGGTTTAAAGCTCGTTAATTACTGCACGTTTGACGGTACTTCTTTTTCTGATTTGGAGGTTGTGTATGCTGATAAAAAAACAAGTCTGTGGTATTTACGATATCCGCTTACTGATAATCCTGAACAGCATATTATTGTTGCAACGACCCGTCCTGAAACAATGCTCGGGGATACAGCCGTTGCTGTTAATCCTAAAGACGCACGATTTAAGGATTATATCGGTAAAACGGTGAAATTGCCGATCACTGGCCGCGAGATTCCGATTATTGCAGATGACATGGTTGATATGGAGTTTGGAACTGGAGCAGTGAAGGTTACACCGGCGCATGATCCAAATGATTGGGAAGCAGGTCAAAGACATCATCTAGAAGTAATACAGGTAATTGGTTTTGATGGAAAAATGACTGCTGAAGCAGGCAAAGAGTATGAAGGCATGTATGGAAAACAGGCTCGGGTAAAAATTGTCGAAGAACTTGAAAAGCAGGGTTTCTTAGATAAAGTTGCAGAATACGAACACCGCGTTGGAACATGTTATAAATGTGGTAACCCGATTCAGCCTCTACCTCGCGAGCAGTGGTTTATTAAAGTCCGCCCTCTTGCTGAAAATGCAAAGAAAGCCGTCGCTGATGGGCGCATAAGTCTTTATCCGAACCGTTTTGTTAAAGTGTTTGATGATTGGCTTGATAAGTTCCATGACTGGAATATCTCCCGGCAGATTGTATGGGGTATTCAGATTCCTGCATGGCAATGTTCTGCCTGTTCCGAATGGGTTGTGACAGATGGTGAAGTGCCATCAGAATGTCCTCACTGTCATGGAAAAAAACTTGTCCAGGATAGCGACACCTTTGATACATGGTTTTCGTCGTCACAGTGGCCTTTTGCAACTTTACAATCACTCGGGGATGAATTGTATCAATATTTTTATCCGACAACTGTCATGGAAACAGGGTATGACATTTTACCTGCTTGGGTAGTTCGAATGGCAATGGTCGGCATATATGCAACTGGAGATGTTCCATTTCATCATGTTTTCTTACACGGAATGGTTCGTGATAAAAAAGGTCAAAAAATGAGCAAGAGCAAAGGAAATGTTGTCAATCCGATGGATATGATTGAAAAATATGGAGCAGACGCATTACGTGCAACGCTTCTTTTTCAATCGTCAGAAGGTGGTGATGTGAATTTTTCAGAAGACAAGATTACGGGAATGCGTAATTTTACGAATAAAGTATGGAATATCGGCAGATTTATTAAATTAATGAAAGATGAAGGAAAAACCAATTCTCATGAAAATGGTAATAATGCTGCTGAAATCCTCCATCAACTCCAAAAAGAATTTGCTGATGTTAAATCAAAAGCACTTTCAGATATGGATAATATGAAATTTTCAATCGCATTTAATGATTTGTATGAATTTTTATGGCATCGATACGCTGATTTTTATATTGAGGAGTTGAAAGATGCGGCGCGATCTGGTAATATTGAAGTTCTTGAGGGCCTTGAGGAAATATATACTCAGACGCTCAAAATTCTTCATCCATATATACCGTTTGTAACAGAAGCAGTATGGAAATCATTTTATGGAGAAGAAGCATCGATTTTAGATAACATTATTAATTAATAGCCAACATGTCGAAGCGAACATATCAACCAAAAAAACTGAAAAGAGTACGCAAACATGGATTTCTTGCGAAAAACAGCACAAAATCCGGAAGATTGGTCATGAAAAAAAGACAACAAAAGGGTAGGGCTCGAATAGCTTTGTCATAACCTTTACATGGGAGACATATTTCATATCATCCTTGTTAACCCAACAGCAAATATCCTTCTTTTGTTTTTGTATATATTCACATCACTAAGTATTCCTGGAGCATTCGGATGGGCAATTCTTGCTCTTACCAGCACTGTTCGTTTGATTTTCAATCCATTTTATGAGAAACAAACAAAAATGGCTCAGGAAATGGCTGCATTAAAGCCGCACATGGAGCAGTTGGAAAAAAAGTATAAGAATGACAAACAGCAACTCCAGAAAGAGCAGCTTAAACTCTATCAGGAAAGAGGACTTAATCCGGCAGCAGGCTGTATTGTTGCAATAGTTCAAATACCATTCTTTATAGCTTTATATAGAGTTATTTTGATGTTCCTCAATGGTAATACTCAAAAAGCTATTGATGGTATTAATAAGTCTGTTTATTTTGACGCGCTCAAAATTTCAAAAATTGATCCATGGTTTTTTGGTTTCAGCTTAACAACTGCACCATCACACTTTAAAGAAGCAGGATGGTACTATTTACTCGTCCCAGTTGTGACTGCTTTCTTGCAGTATTATCAGGTAAAGATGCAACAGTCCCCTTCTACTCCAGCAGCTCCACTAAAAGAATCTAAAAAAGTCGAAAAGAAAGATCAGAAGAAAGATAAAAAAGGTGGTCCGGATGACTTCCAAAGCATTATGCAAAAGCAAATGTTATTTATGTTTCCACTGATGATCGGATATTTTTCATATATTCTTCCTGTTGGCTTGGCGATATACTGGAATATATTTTCACTCTTTAGCATTTATCAGTACAAACAAAGTTCATGGAAAACCAAGAAAGAATCAAAGAACTAACCGGTGAATTATTTAATAAGCTGGGCTTCACTGTTACCGTTGAAGTGAGCGAGGAAGGTGAAGGTTATTATGTGCACGTTAAAACTGATGAGGATGCTTCAATGTTGATTGGACGTCATGCACGAATGTTGGCGTCGCTGCAGAGGGTTTTGTCCGCAATGCTGTATAAACAGCTCGAGAATAAAGTGGATGTTTTGCTTGATATTAATGATTACCGGGCCGGACAAAAAGAACGTTTGAGAAATATTGCACAGAATGTTGCGCAAAGAGTTCTTGATGAAGACCGATCGGCGCGTCTTGCATCATTCTCTCCATACGAACGCCGCATTATTCACGAATTTGTTTCTGAGAACTATTCGACTCTTGAATCTCATTCAGAGGGCGAAGGAAACCAACGCGTGCTTGTTATTCAGAAGAGATAATAGTCGGGTTACACAGGCCGCTTCTTCTTCTCGCTTATTCTTTTGCAATCATCTATACTGATATTATATGCGGTGTACCGTACTTCTTGACGTGGAAATAATAATAAGGTATAATACTATAAGTTTAGAAAACTTAAATGAAAGTCTTTAATAGAAATATTAGACTTGTTAGTTTTCTACCATTCCTGGTTTTACTTCTTGCGGCCCCTCTCTTACTTCTCTTTGACACAGTCTACTACATGCTTGTTCGACCAGCTTGCTTAAATTGTGGATCACTTGGTGAGTTCGTAAAGAATGCTTCGTTAACAGTACATTTGTTTAGTACTATCGGATTTGCTGGTTTGCGTGATGTTACCAGTTTGCATAAACGATCATGACAGGAGGACCTGATGTAGCGGTGGCAACAGCAGAGGCGGTCGGAGTAATCCCGGTTGAAACAAGCACCGGAATAGCCGAACAAAGACCGCGTGATCTAAAGGCTGAATTCATTGCGCAATATGTCAGGTATGACGATGAAGGCAAACTTATTCTACCTGATGCCACACGAAATAGACTTGAAGAAATGAGGGTTCTCAATGTTGCAGAAGCTGATACCGTACTCATTGGTAAAGGAGATGATTTTTCAAAGAATTATGTTCATGCAACAACTATCGGACTTATTGAAGCTGCAAAAGCAGGGTTGCTTCCCGATATTACTCCAGAGGCTCGGGTAATATTCACAGAATTAAGTACGCGTGCTGTTATACCTCGTTCTGGAGCACCATATTTAGCAGATATTGTTGACGTGCTGCTTGAAGGAAACCCGTTGTTTTCTTCAGGCGATCATCCACTGACAAAATTTGAAGAAACATACATGAAGCTCGTCCCGCAGAATCCGATTGCAGCAAAGATCATCTGGAGAGCACTTACTCAAGCTCATCGGACAAACCAAATCGTTGTTGATAAGTTTGAGGAGAAGTTTCCAAACCCGACCACGGCGATTGAACGACTAAAAGAAGCGCGTCAAAGACAACAAGCCGAGGCGGCTGGCCAAACCGGTACAACACCTAGCGATAGAACTAAGCAAGATGAGGCGCCTACTCAGAGACCAAAAACAGCACCTCGCGTAAAAACAGAGCAAGAGGTAGCGCTCGAAAAGGAGTATATGGATTTATACAGGACTGTGGCGACGCAAATAAGCGATTACGAAAAACGGGTATACAGTAAGTGGGAGCCTACTCTTGACAGTCAGAAAAGAATTATGCGGGACAAGGATGGAAATCCACTGAATCCGGCGATATCACCTGATCGTAGAAGATTGTTAGATTCAATCCTATCACAAGGAAAATCTCCTGAAGGGTTAAGTGACGATGATAAAGAATTTTTACGATCGATTGGAATAGAGACAACGAGTCTTACACGACTAGCTTCATTATATGGAAGTGTTGGTAGTGATAGCTCATTTAGAATTGGAGAGTATACACCTATTAGAGCAATGACGCCAGATGAAATGAAAGAGTATATAAAAGGTTTGACAAATGATGCTGAAAGAAGTGTTGGAACCGATCTTGCTGCCCCATTTGTTGAAATAACACTTAGATTTCAGAGAGATTTTGTTGAGGGGACGCCGATGTGGAAAAAATATTTAGAACAGGTACAAAATCCGCGTTTCCCAGGTGATCCAAGCAAAAAGATTTGGGTATTTAAGGAAGATCGAAACCTGCGGAAAGAATTTCAGCGTGAATTTGTTGATCGGCCGCTCTATAGCTTCTTTGAACGCATTGATAAAGACGTAACTCGAACATACAGGGATATATATAATCCCATTATTCACGGACGTTACCTGGAACATGTTATGGGTTTGTTACGAGGACTGCAAAGGAATCTTGAAGGTAAGGTGGATATAGCAAGCGGTATTGACGAACGATTTCAGAGAATCCATTTAGGAACTGACCCGACTAATAAACTGAATGTGCAAATTGGCCACTCTCTTGATTTTATGGATACCATGATTAATTATGGAAATTCATTGCAGAATTATGGACAAATCTTCCATGATCTTCCTATCTATGCTAATGATCCAAGTTCGATTGAAAAATGGGGAGGCATGCTTGCATCACTACCTGCTTCACAACAGGCAATGTTTCTTGATGATCCATTGATTGAAATTGCTCAGTCGGTATATGGACGACATTTACGATCGAGAATTGCACTTAATGGTGATAAAATTCCTGCCGATATTTTAGGGGGAAAGTATGATCCTGAATTGGTTAGGTCGAGCATACCAGATTTAGTAGCTGTAAGAAATGATCTTACGCGTATTGTTGAAATACGCAGACCTGAGGGTGGGAGAACAATTGAAGACTGGGAATTTGCCCGCGCAGCAACATTTGCCCGAGGTATTCAGCTACTCAATTTGAGAGCAATAGAAATTATTGGATCAGCTCGTATTGCAGATCACTATCGTGGTATTCCGGACCTCGTAGCAAAAACTTCACAGCGTCATAAATGGAATCAGGGACGTGGAGGACAGCATAACCAGTTAACGCCGGAAGTTATTGGATCAATGTATACGAACATTAACCCAGTACGAGGAAATTGGCTTGATAAGCTTGTTTCTCGAATGACCGCTACAAAACACGATCCAGTTGCTATCAAAAAGCTCGCAGAGGAATCATTACATGCATTTGGTCTACAAGGAATGGATTTTGATCTTACCGATCAATATTCAACATATCTTGAATTGATGAATATTTTCAATCTGGGAAGTCTATTTACCCGACAAGGATGGAGAATTCAACATATCCTCGGATATGAGGATAGGCCTGGTCACAAAGGAATTGCTGATGAAATGAAGAGCGCAGGTTTGAATAAAGGCGAAATGATGACATGGGACAGAGCTCAGTGGGGTCAATTTTACGACATTATTACGTCTCAAATTGGGTCAGGTGCGACATGGTTCTGGGGCGGGCAGGAAAATAGTCATAGTGGTTTGGCTGCCTCAATGACCGAACAACTTTTCCATCATTATGGAAAATCACAGGGTTGGAGCGATGACGAAATTCATCACAAGCAGCATTCATATTGGACTGAAGGAAAAGATACATTCAAAGTAATTGGAGTTAAAGTTCAAGGTCATCAAGAATCTGCGGCATATGCTCGACGAGAAATGGATTTAACAAGTATATACCAGCAGCATTTACATCAGTCACGAGGTCTTCTGTTAGAACGTATGATGCGAAGGAGTCCTGGAGATTTCCTACTTACTGCAATTCAAATGGCACCTCAACTTGTCGAGTATTATAAAGATGAGGCAACGAGCGTGTGGGGTACTCCAACAGATGAAAAAATAATCAATCAGCAACGAAAGCTTATTAATCTTTTTGGTGAGCATGGATTTAAACAATTGCAGGGTCTAAGGGATTGGGTTATTAAGCTTGATACAGCTTACAGTGGAGATGATCGGTTTAAAGAAGAAATAAATCCAAATTATGCTGATCCTCAACTAAAAAGAAAGGCAATTGTTGAATTTGCCATTAAGGAATTAGGAGTGGCCCTTGAAAATACTCGTCAAATTCATGAATTGAGATCCCGTGATGGTACTCGATCTAACGATTTAACAATGCAGCCGGATGCAATTCCTGATCATGATGGCAAAGGAACACTGCGTAAACTTGTTTTTGGGGAAGATGCAGCTGATAAAACGGCATTACTATCAATGTGGACATCTGACGATCTTGATCATGGAGATGTTGATAAAATTAATCAAAAAAGTTTCTTTTTCGGCTTGGCCAAAGCATGGACGACACTTAATGGTGATACTCATATAGACACAGCGGATATTGATAATTATCAAATCTATGAGGATATAGCAGGGGTAGGTGAACTCGTTATTAAACGACTCGTGGGCGATCAGGTCGCATGGAATGAGGTTACAGAACAGTTAATGGGCATTGATGAACTTATCGAGGAGGTAGGGCGTACAGGTGAGCTGGAACCAGTCTATGAATTGGCAAAGCATATTTTTGAGTTGCGCAAGATTATAGGGGAGGAACCTGCAAAAAAGGCAGTATATATAATGGCAAGTATGGTCGCAACATATATGTGGGAGCACGATTTAGCACGATTCCCGTTCATTACCA
Organism: uncultured Gammaproteobacteria bacterium; assembly: GCA_964556475.1. Lineage (GTDB taxonomy): Bacteria > Patescibacteriota > Microgenomatia > UBA1406 > HO2-37-13b > CAZKVU01. The sequence continues at coordinate 52,045 of CAZKVU010000005.1, forward strand.
ATACTCCATGGGGATTCTTCCTACAACAATCTCTAGGTGATAATATCTCTCTATCACGACTTCGATTTGGTCGCCATGCTCATTCGATGGATACAGATCAGATCCGCTCATTTTTCCATACGTTGGGATTTGAATTAGGGGTAATTGGTACAGAGGGAAGATGGTCGTATCAACACGGAAAAGAGTCATTTGATGCAACTAATACTGAATGGTTTTTGTCAGAATTAATGGTCGGTGGAGGTCTTACTATAGCTACGATCATCATTTATCTCATGATAAAGAAAGCTATGGAAGAGCAATCCGGAGGAGGTCATCATTAACATAACACTTGCAGTACATCTTCACCATAGTTACAATGAAATGTATGCTTCAGAACTTTGTTAAAAAGTGTTTTATTGTATTTATACTTATATTTTATTCTTTTGCGCTTGTAAGTCCTATTGCCTTTGCACAAGACGGTGATAACCCACCCGATCCACCACAAGATGAGCCATCGAATCCAGGAAGAGGGCCTGATCGTACAAAGCCGATGGCAACTGAGGGAGATAGAATTATCGGAAAAATCGGGACTGGGAAACCAAATGAAGGATGTTTGGCTCCTGTTGAGATAAAGAAGGCTGATATTGTGGACAATGTGGATTTCGATATTCCATACGTACCAGGATGGTTGGAAGGTGCTTTTCTGTCAAGCCTCACAGGATCATTAGGCGATTCGGGAGCCATTTTTAAAGACATTGAAGATAATGTTAATGCTGGACATGACCCGAGTGTTTTGTGTTTAGAGTCTGCAACACCTAGTACAACAGACCCCGAAGAGGTTAAAGCAGGAAAATGTACATGTAACCCTAAACAAGGTTTCACGATTAAAGAAGATTTCTGTTCAAAAGTTGCCACATCTGAACAATCAAGTTGTCAAACATGCGCTCAAAGTAACGAAGGCGTTTGGACAGCCCTCGGGTGCATAAAGTTTAATTTGGGCATGTTTATTACTGGAACTCTCTTTAGGCTAAGTATAGGTATCGGTGGGATGATTGCCCTCGGATGTATTTTATATGCAACAGTTTTACTCCAAATATCGCGAGGTGAACCAGACAAAATTCAACATGCACGTGAACTTATTACATCATGTATTATTGGATTACTTTTAATTATCTTTTCAATATTTATTCTGCGCTTTGTTGGAGTCGATATATTAAAACTGCAAGATTTAGGAGCCCCGCTGAAATAGTCAAACGCAACAATTATGGATGTGTTCCTTGGGTACCCCCAGTACCTGCAGGTGGATCAAGTGGCTTAAAATATTTTTGGAATAGTTGAGCCTGGGTTGGAGGAATCAGCCTTTCAAAGAACTTACCTTTAGGCTGGATACCCGCCAAATGTGCAATTTGACCAATTGATCCAAAAGATCCTAGACCTTGTTGTACGCCACCAGTAACCGCCGTTACGCCGCTAAAGAACATCCCAACTCCGATATCGAGTCCGAGCTCCGGAATACCTAAGAGTCCCTTTAATAATCGAACGAGCTCAGGTATTAATAGAATGAGGCCCAATCCGATTATTGCACCAAAATCTGCCGCAGTAAAACCTTGTCTAATAAAAGGCAAATCCAATGGAGGGATCGTTTGAGAATTATTAATTTCAATAATAAGTCTACCTGTAGCTAATACCACTGCGACTACTGGAAACGTTAATAATTCTCCAAATAATGTTTTTATCCAATAACTAAACGGGTTTTTACCTGGAATAATTTGAAAGAGTATGATTAAGGGTGCAAAAATAATGAGCAGAACCACTTTAATGTATGCACCAAGTAATAAAAAGAATAGTCTAAAGAGAAAATATAAGAGCGTAATGAGAATAAGAAATCCCATTATGTAACCTGCGGCCGTAGTTTGCGCTGATAGGATAGCAAAAACTACCGTAACGGCGAGAAAATCTAGAACCTTTGCAACTCCCCCAAAATTTATTCCGAAATTTCCTCCGAAACCTAGTGCTGATACACCTCCGCTAGCACCAAGGTCCTTAAAAATATCAGTAAATAATGAAAACTTGAAAATATTAAATCTTATAAGCAATGCATTAACAGCACCTCCTAATATGCTATTAATACTACCTTGAATAATGGATGGCATAACGTTATAAATCGCCTTACCTGTAGAAATAGCCGACGAACCACCCTCCATTAAATTAATTGAAGCAAATCCTGAGCCAATATATCTGTTTACCATATCCAGTCTAAAAACCTCAGAAGCCTGTCCCTCAGGAAAACCAGATGCAACAATATAGACAAAAGCGCCCATGGAAGCATACATTAAATCAATCATTGCCCCAGCAATAGGGAATGATAATGTGATAAGAATTAGTGTGATAACAATTCTTGGCAATGCATTTTCTATGGTGACAAGTGTTTGCCCACCTATTTGCCATCTGAACATAATCATAAATCCAACAAATACCAAGAGCAGAACAATGAGTAAATAGCTAAAGTTTCTAAAAACTTCCCAAATTTTAAGATACCCTCTAATTGAGGCAAGTCCTACACCTTCATAAGCATAGGTTTGGGGAATAAAGTCATTATTTTGTAATTTATACATTGCGTAAGAAACTCCTGATGCCGGGACTTTTTCAACAGGTGCTGTTAATAATGGCGTTAGATATCCGAGGACACTCATTTGATGATTTTCCTCAGCTGTGCCTTTAGAACATTGTTCGCCGACAAATCCGCATAGCAGAGCTTTATAACGTGCTATTTTTATTACTTTCTCCTGTTTGGTAAAGGATGGGTCATTTTGGAATTCCTTAATGAAGTTATCAGAGCTTGTTTTGAGGGAGTAAATTTCAGGTTTGTATTGAGCAGTGTTTTTAGGCTTAGTAAGATAAAAGTATGCGTTAATGATTGTCACAAGAACGCCGGTTAATACAAAACCAAATAAGAGTACTTTTTGTACCCTCTTAAGAAGCTTTAGAATCCTCATTGTAAATTCATTGTAGAAGAATTACGCAGTATATGTCAATCGAGGATTGTTTTATGGGTACGTTATGTTTAAAGTAGCTATTTGAGCATCAGAAAGACCGATTGACTTCATCCAACTTAATGCATTTTTTTGGGCCGTTGTTGAATTATTTTTACTTGAAACAATAAACGTTATTGTTTCATTATTCCCTTCACCTAATACTGCCTTCATTGAGAATGACGCTTCTTCATGAGGAAGTTTATTAAAAAGATATGCATCAGGGCTATTTTCGAGTTGTGATTTATCAATTTGTTCATCATCGTCAATCCTTTTGCTGTAATCAAGGTCAATCGGTGATTCTGTTGGCGAGGGGTTTTGACTATTATTTTGCTGCAGGATATTATCGCTATTTTGAATGAGCGTTTTTGTCGGCGTGCGATTAACATCACTAAGTGACGAATTTATTTTTTTTTCAGTGCGCTTATTAAGGATAAAGAATAAAGTAAGTATAAATATAAAGAAAATAATAAGAGCAATTCCCGATAAAATGAGTTTGTTTCTCATAGTTATATTATAGTCTTAGAAAACCACCAAAACTTGAATCATTTGTTGTATACATTCTAGCGTTAAGACGAGCACATCCACTGCATCCCCTATTTGCTTCTGCGACAAAGAATTTATTGCCATCGACTACTCGAGTAACGTATGCAATATGCCCACAATCTTGATAAGGCTTTCCATCAGGTGCACAATTAACACCGGTATGTGTCCAGACTGCTAAATCATTAACTTGAGGTTTCCCGCCTGAGGCTGCGCTGAAATAGGTGTATGGCGACCTGTTCGCTGCATACGAAGCTGCATTACCCGTGTGATTTGAATTTAAACCTTGCTGAGCTGCGATTGCTCCTTTGACAAAACCAACGCATTGTAATCCACCAATAGAATGAAATGCGTTAGCTGAATTCATGATTTTTGTTTGGGCGAGTTCGTCATTTTTAGATCCAATGGTAAATCCTTTCATACACAATGAGTTTTTTCCATCAACCCTTCCACCCGAACATTGCTGCATAATAAATTCTGCGAGTTTGTTTGCAAAGTTGGCATCAGCACTAGATGGCGCTTTTGGTTGGGGGGGTGTAGGGTTTTCTGGTGAAGGACCTCCAGGTGTTACAGTCGGTGGATTGGATGCCTTTTTTGATCTTTCAGCCGCTCCGTCTTCTCCTTCACATTTGTAGAAATTGCAATAGACGTCGTTAATAATATCAACAGAACCATTCTCTGACGTTGATAAATTAAACAGATTAGCCCCTCCTAAAGGGTCGCTATTAGTGCATCGCGTACCTGTATCGATTACAGAACGAGAAAGCAACTCAGGTCCTTCATATAGCTCTAATTCAACAGTTCCGCAATTAACACTTTGATGTTTAACCGAATGAATGGATTCAGCAGCACTTATTGTTAAGTTACCATGATCAAGTTCGTGATTGAAATTAACTCTTTTATTTTGTTCACACTTTGAGTCGTAGCTTTGATTGTAGACTTCATCTGATAAATCGCACCAGTTAATTTTATACTCAAGATTGGTAGTATTTGAGAAATGTTTAGCAAAAACAGCCACGCTCCATTCCCATTCTTTAGTAGTAGACTTTGGTGCTGAAACTATGCGAAATTGAACATCATAATTTTCACTTGCACTGGCGCTTCCTGTTATATCTTGAATGTACTGAAATCCAGCATATCCAATGGTCACAACAAAAATCGCCAAAAAAGGTATGAGATTTTTGAAAATATTTTTATTGCTTAGATTGTCCATATAACTGTGCTAGTATCACAATACTTTTATTATGTTACGATATTTATGATTTATTTTTCCCAAGTTCTTCTGCGACCATGACGTTCGCGCGAAGCAGTTCATCGAACGATGTTCCAGCATCAACCCACCAGCCATCCATTACATCACAATACATTGTACCTTCTGCGACGTACTGATTGTTTAAATCAGTTACTTCAAGTTCACCGCGTGCACTTGGATTAAGATGTCGTATAAAATCAAACGCCCTTGAATCGTACATGTATATACCGGTTTGTGCAAGATCTGACTTTGGATGTTCTGGCTTTTCTTCTATTGAGAGCACTTTTCCATCCTGTCCCATTTCAATGACACCATACTGTTTTGATTCTGTTGGCATACTTTTTGCAAAGCAGAAAGCGCCTTTTTCCATTTGCTTAAAACGTTCAACAGCTTCTTTTAATGAGTGACTAAAAATATTGTCTCCTAAAATAACGGTAAATTTATCTCCACCGACAAAATCTTCGCCAAGAAGTATCGCCTCTGAGATTCCACCAGGTTTATCTTGAATAGCATATGAAAGTTTGAGCCCAAATTCACCACCTGACTTTAACAAACTTATGAAGTGCCCACAGTGGTCTGGTGAACTCGTGATGAGAACATCGGTAATTCCAGCCGTACTCATAGCCTGCAGGGCGTAATAAATCATCGGCTTATCATATACCGGTAACAAATGTTTATTCGTAACGTAAGTGAGCGGTCTCAGTCTGGTTGCCATGCCTCCTGCTAGAATGATTCCCTTCATAATTTAATGTACTTAATTGAATAATAATGTTCGGAACACAAAAAATGCCAGTGCTCCAATTATTAAGTATTCTAACACAATTTTGAGGTGCAAAGATTGGTCTCGAGCGTGGTGAATGAGCGCCCACGAGATATAGTACAGGATAAACAGGCTCGCGATAATAAATTGTTTAGAATGCTGACCTCTGAAAATTGCTAAAAATACAACAAAGAAAATACCTGACGTAATCAGTAAGAGATATTCAAAGATATGGTGTTTAATATCGTTTTCGGCTTTTGTCATCATGTTTTTTTCACGCATCATAGTACAAGTTTATAGTATCGAACCAATTTTAATAATATAGACGCCGATAAAAATAGCTACAAGGAAAACAATATGCGCAAGATTTTTACCTGTGACGCGCACAAGTTTCAATCTTATTGCAATCACAAGATCCATAATAAGCACTGCAAGGAGTAACCCGATGAGAACTGTTGTTGAGTTAAATGTTGCTTTGTTGATGTTGAATGACTTGTCAGCTGCTTCAACTGGAGGTACTAATGAACCTTGAACAAATTGAGCAAACGTTGTGGCTGTTGGCTCGGTTGTAGGCTCTGTTGTAGGAATTGAAGAAGGAACAATTTTTTGTGCAATTTTTTGCACGACTGTTGGTTGGGCATTTTCCTGCTGAACTACTTGAGTGGGTTGAGCTATTTCTTCCGCCTGAGCAACTGGCACAATCGGGTTGCTCTGCTGTGGTGTTCCGAACATTTGAACAACAAGAGTTGTGTCTTCCCCGAGTAAATTACCGTTTTGAACTGCAAAGCCGATTTCAGTATATTCTGAACGAAGTATGTTTGCGCGATGACTCGGAGAGTTCATCCACGCATTCACAACATCATCAGAGAACATGTAGTTATATGCAAGATTTTCACCCGCAAACTTATATTTATAGCCCGAATTATTGATAAAATCCCATGGAGATGTTCCATCTGGCGCAAAATGATCCCAATAATTGTTGGTAAACATGTGTTGGGCTTTTCCTTGAGCTGCAGAAGTAAGCTGGCCATTGAGTGAAAGTGCACCGAGCCCGGCATTTCTCCGTTCCTCATTTGTTCTATCTAAAAGTCGCTGAATGGTGATGTCTGTTGCGATTCCAAGTACTGCTGGTCGAGAAAAAGTAAAACTAAATATCGTGAAGAAAACAAGAATACCGGTTAGGACATCAAGATGTAGCGCACGCGCTCTAAAGTTATTCTTATGTGAGGGAATAAGTAAGTGGTGAAGGGCGTTATACATTTTTTTTTAGCTTAAACTTTTGTAGTATAAAAAATGATACGCCTAAAATGCCAACGCTGTCAATTAAAACATCCCTCAAAGTACCGGTTCGTGATGGTATGTACGTCTGATGAAATTCGTCGGTGAATGCATAAAAAAGTGAGATACAAATAGCATAGACTAGACTTTGTTTAAGAGATAATTTTTCGGAATAAAATGCCCTGAATAAAAGTGTGTTCAAAATTGCATATTCAGTTATATGAAGCGTTTTGAAGAATGCAAAGTCAGTCCAATAGCTTTCTGTTAATGTAACGCGTGTCCGGGATGACATGAGAAAAATAATAATCATCCAGGCAAATGCTGGGAGCCAATAGTAAACAAACTTACGCATATATTTTTGTACTTATATATACTATACACGAAATGAATGGCGCATGTAAGAAGGGTACAGAATAGCCCTATTCGTGCATAATGTATGCTTGGATGTTCCTGAATTTTCTCAAGACTATATGTTTTACCTACTACTGTGGGTGTTGGTTTTACATAAGGAGTTGGTATGGTTATTCCGGAATAAATTGAGGATTGCTTTTCTTGTATAAGGGTTGGTGTTCGTGGTGTGATGGGTGGAATTAGAGGAGAAATATTTACCTCATCACTTGTTGATTTAATAGGCAAAGTGGTGTTTTCATTTGTAAGATTAAAACAAGGCAAGTTTGTTAAACGGCGTGTAATTTCAGTGATGCAGCTGTTATGCGATGAGAAAGATGTTCGGCTCAGTGATAATCCTTGCTCCGATGATGTGTATGTCATTTCATCAACAATTATTCCAGATGGAGACAATAATCGAATTTCATCACCGCCGTTATTAAA
>CAZKVU010000005.1:59819-61033 GCA_964556475.1 uncultured Gammaproteobacteria bacterium
AAACATATAGCTTATCGTAAGCAACGAAATAATATACCGCATGAGCAGGAGTATACAATGCAAGAATTAAATTAATCTAAAGACTATTTAATATATTTTGAAGCAGCAATAAAATTACCAAAAAGACCAATAATCATTCCGAATAAAACAGTCAGAAGATATGTGAGTAGTAGGTATTGAAGACTCGGTGGAAATACAAATAAACCAAGGCTCTGCAGATTGAAAAATGCCAATTGCGGTAAGCCTTGCAGATATGAATGTAAGGTTGGAGCACTTAGGAAATAGATAGCATAATGTAAAACATATGCAATGGTACCGCTGAGCCATCCAAATAAAATACCTTCGAGTAGAAATGGCTTTCGGATATATCCCTTTGAGGCACCAATAAGTTGTAGAACTTCTATTTCGTCTTTTTTAATCGCAATTTTGAAAGCAGTTGTCGTTATTAATACTGTAATAGACATTAATATGAGGAAAGCAAAAACACTGATTGAAACAATTCGTAGAACATTGGTTAGTGTGACCAGCCGATCAACAATGACCTTCTGGAAATTAACTTCCTCAACGATCTTCTGCCCTTCTAAATATTGTGCAATTTCTGATAAGTACTCCGGGCGGGAAGCGTAAATTTCAAGCGATGCAGGTAAGATATTTGCTGAAACCATTTCAAGCAAAATTGGATTGTCTTTATTGAGTTTTTTATAGATACCAAGTGCGTCATTTTGCGAAACATATTTTACAGATGTTGTTTTACCGGTTTTTTCAATGGACTGTTTTATTTTGACAATATCTCCTTCTTTTGCATTGACATCGAAGTAGGCAATAACTTGCGGTCTTGTTTCGACATACCCGAGGATACCGTAGAAAAAAGATGTGATATTAAAGAAGAACAGCGATAAAAATAGTGTGAAAAATAATATCAGCATCGAGCCAAATGTTTGATATGGCGCTCTCCGTAATGATGTAAAAATACTGTTCATAGTTTGTTAGAGCTCGTATTTACCGCCGCGTTTATCTTTTGTAATTCTGCCTGCGGACAATGTCATAACACGTTTTTTAAAGCTGTTCACGATATCAACATTATGTGTCGCAATAATAATTGTTTTTTCACCTTCAATTTTTTTAAATACTTTCATAATTTCCCATGTTGTTTTAGGATCAAGATTTCCTGTTGGCTCATCAGCTAAGATAATGTTTCGATTTCCGATAATCGC
>CAZKVU010000005.1:61133-67962 GCA_964556475.1 uncultured Gammaproteobacteria bacterium
GTTGTTTTACCTGCTCCTGAAGGGCCAACAAGAAAGACAAAGTCATTATCATCGATTTGAAATGTCACATCATCAAGGGCAATTGTGCCAGTAGAATAGTGTTTTGTAACGCCTTCAAATAAAATCATGTATAGAAAAGTTACCTAATAACTTCGATGTAACCAACGTCCATAAGCCAGCCAACATGTTCAGATGAGAATGTTTCACCATGAACTCGTACTTTTTTCCCGACAAACTTAGACATATCAACGGTGCTTGATGTGAGATACACTGTTTGATCATCTCCACCAGGTCGTTCTAAATGATAACTACCTTCGCCGCTATCCTCGCTTCCGCCTTCACGCAACATACCTTCAGCAGAGTCCTTGAATGTTTTTTTGTCAGCAATTCCTTCTGATTGAACAACGTCATTTGCTCCAATAGGTTTTGCATTTGATGCCTGTTGAGAGTTAGACAAACCTGATGTTACAAAATTGAGAATAAAACCGGAAAGCACACCTGCAACAATAAAAATCCCAAACAAAATAAATGCCTTTTTCATCGCCATATCTTGATGATTTTCTTCAACGGGTAAATCATGGATGAGCTCGTTTTCATCTTCATGCGACTTGCCATGTTCATGAGAATGCGTAGCATGATGTGACTCATTCATACGTCACAGGATAGCACATCGGATGCTTCCTTTCAATATTTCTTCAATGAAGTTATTGGGATTTTAGATATGCTTCGATGAAGGGTTGGATACCTCCGTCAAGTACGCCATCAGGATTTTTATCTTCGTAATCAGTTCGTAAGTCCTTCACGAGTTTATATGGATGTAAAACATATGAGCGGATTTGCAGACCCCAAGAAGCTTGCTTTGGACCCTTAAATGATGCAAGAGCCTCATTCTTTTTTTCTTGTTCTAATTGCCATAATTTTGCACGGAGCAGTTGCATGGCGACTTCGCGATTTTGTTCCTGTTTTCGTTCCTGCTGGCACGTTACAACAAGCCCTGTAGGTTTGTGAATAAGTCGAACTGCAGTACTTACTTTATTTACATTTTGGCCACCGGCACCGCCTGATCGGAAAAATTGCCACTCGATATCTTCATCAGCAATATTGACCTCCTGGGATTCAATAACAGGGGTAACTTCGACAAGTGCAAAAGAAGTCTGACGTAATCCAGCGGCATTAAATGGAGATTGTCGAACCAATCGATGAACCCCGGCTTCTGCTTTTAAATAGCCATATGCAAACTTTCCTTTGACTTTAAGAATAACAGTTTTAATGCCTGCCTCTTCACCGTCAACCATGTCAAGTAATTCCGTTGTAAAACCTTGACGTTCACAATAACGTGTATACATGCGATACAGCATCGACGACCAGTCCATCGCTTCGGTTCCTCCTTGGCCAGCATGAATACCGAGTATTGCATCCTTATCGTCAAATTCACTAGAAAGGAATAATTGAACTTCATAAATGTCTAATAGTTTTTCCAATTCATCCAGTTCGCCTTCATCAAGAAGAAGTTGCATCATTTCAACATCATCGACAAGTTTTTTCATGTCGGCGATTTCCTTTGATACGCGTTGCGCATTTTCATGATCCTGCCAAAATGAATCATTATACGTCTGCTGTTCGAGTTCTTTCAATTTTTGAGCAGCCAATGAAATACGGTCATTCGCTAAAAGTTCAGTGAGCCTTTGGGAAAGTTCTTGTGTACGATCATCCATGTATATATTATATCAGTAGAATAGAGTTTAGCCTATACTAGCCCTGTTTTTTAGTTGGGCTGGGTTCCTCGGTTGGTTCTGCTTCACTATTTCCTTCAATGTCTTTACCAATAATAAAGACGACATCTGCTGGATCATCTTCTTCAAGTGTTGATGATTCATTAATATCAACAAGATCGCTCAAGTCATCTGCGAGGGCTGAATATATGTCGTTTTTACCTTCTTTGACTTGAATTTCAGATGTTTCATAATCAAAGTTATCAGCATTGCCGGTGACTATATCTGTATAGCCTTTTTCAACAAGAACGTCTTTTACTTCATTTGCTTTTCCAACGATTCCAGATCCATTGAGAATTTTAACCTTTACCTTTTTGCGATCAACCGATGGAGATGGGGATGGTTTAGAGGTCGGTTTAAGAACGACTGTTTCATTATTTTTTTCTTCCTTCTCTTGTTTCATGCCTGCAAATAATGAATCAAATTTAAATCCGGAATCGGTCAATTTAGAAAGACCGAAAATAATACCAAATGATAGAAGGAATGATAAGGCAAAAATGCCCATAATTTTGAAGTTGAAAATTCCTCCGATGCGTCCTAATCTTGATGGTGAATTTCCACCAAAGCTTACGACCTGGCTTGACGAGCCACCTTTAATTTTTTTCCGCGAATTATAGATAGAAAAGTTATTATTGAGTCGATCAAAAATAAACGCGCCAAAACAGGTATCGAGTTTAAGCACTGAGAATGTCGAACCTTCTTCCGGAACGATCAATTTCAAATATTCTTGATAAAAATTATCAATAATTTTCTCCAATGGATTTGTCCAAGCACCGACATCCTTTGTGAAGAGGTCCTGTCGCACAGAATGAGATTCAGTACCTGCCAGAATTATTCGATTGAGCTTAATATCCTTCTTACCAAGTTCTGTTACTTTTTTCTTTATGCCGGTTTTTGCATCATCACCAAAAATAAGTCGATCCTTGTCAAGAAGTCCAAGGGAATCAAACAAATATCCGAATGATGCGACATCGTTATACACTGCATAGACAATGCGTTCCATTTTTTCCCGACGAAGCGTTTTTGCAAAGAGAGTGTAGTATGCAAGTGTATCCGGCAATATATGAGCTATGTCGAGCTGCAGTAAGTGAAGCACCTCTTCTACAGCCTGCACCTTTTCAAGTGATATACCATAAAAAAGCACCACGCTTTCTCCACCTTCAGTACTAACAATATAGTCATAGTAAGTTGCACTCATGTTGACGCCGAGTTCTGATCGAGCTTTATCCTGGATAAATGGATTAATTGCAGCTTCAGACATATCTGAAGGAACAGTAAAGCGTCCAAAGACAAATGCTTCCTGCGGCAGGACCAAAAATACCGATTTTTCATTCACAGCCTGGGGCTGAGCGGCAGTAAAAGCTTCTTTAATAGAGCTGGCAACAAGATCAACATTGGTGAACTGTCCATCTTTAATAAGTTCGGTAGCATGTTTCTTAGAAAAGTTAGAGATATTGTATTGACCAAGTATGGTTTTAGACAGTGCTAGTAATTGAATCGTATTATTATCTATGGAAAGATAAACCATAGTTTAATCATAAACTCGTGAGGTAAAAAAAACAAGCCCCTTTGGTCGCAACAATCTATCTTAGTTACTATACCCTAAAAAATATTCCGACAACGTATGCGACGAGAGCTGAAAATCCACCAGTTATCAAAGTTTCTATTGCAGAGCGTGTGAAACTGAATTTTGTTACCTGCCATCTTAATACTGCCAGAAGAAGAAGAGCGAAGAATGTCGCACATATTGAGTAGAGAAATGTATGCGGACTATTTTTGATGAATATATATGGAATCAGTGGAATAAATCCGAAAAAGATAAATGAGAGAAACGTAATAAAGGCCGTTAATGGGGCGTTTGATTCTGGGACAGGTAATTGAAGTTCTTCACGCATCATAAATTCAGCCCAATATTCTTCGTTTTTTGCATAGAGATGGGCCATTTCCTGTGCATCTTTTGTTGTATACCCTCGTGACTCAAGTAGTTCGATCGTTTCTTCAAGTTCAAATTCTCGTGAATGTCTTATCTCATTTCGCTCTTTTGATTTTTCACTATGGTAAGCATCATATTCTGAACGCATAGAAAGGAAATTACCTAAACCCATAGATGTTGCATCTGCGAATAGATTTGCAAAGCCAAAAAGTAGGACTGATAACATTGGTATTGATGAATTCTCTGCTTGAGCTCCTGCAAAGCCTGCTACAACTGCAAATGTTGTCACAATGCCATCGGCTCCACCATAGACGATTTCCTTTAAATATGTGAGCATAGGAGAAATTTTATGTTCGGATTTTAGGTGGGTATGAAGGTTCATAGCATTTTATCAATAATTGTTTTGAGTGATTCATATGGCAGAGCTCCGGGGATGAGCGTAGTTTCACCGGTATCAGTGTTCAGTAAAATATTTCCGGGAGTGCCCGAGACTCCGTGTTGCTGTCCAAGCTGTTTATCCAACTGTACTTTTTCCTTAATATCAGCATCCGCAATACAGTCTTCAAGTTTTCCACCTGTTAAATTGTATTTTTCAGCTCGTTTCTTCACGTCATCAACAGACAGGTCTGTACCCCCATCAAAAACATCGTCAGTAAATTTCCAGAATGAATTTTCCCCGGCAAGCTGTGCAACGCATTCGCCAACCGCCGCTTTTTCCTCAGCGTGTGGATGAGAACTTAACGGAAAATATTTGAATACCCATGCAACTTTTCCATTATATTCGTCAACTGCTTTCTGTAACTCTGGATGGATTTTTTCACAAAATGGACATTCGTAATCAGAAAATTCAAAAATAATTACTTTTGCGTTTTTTGAACCACGAATATGATCATCATCCTGAAGTACAAGATTTGATTCAGCCATTGCTGAAGTGCTCATTGCTTCAAGGATATGAACTTTATACAGGAGATAGCCAATGACAGCTATAAAAATTGTACTGATGAGTAAAACCTTAATATCGAGGCGAAATTTTTTCATATTTACCTTGGATTATATTGTATACTTTTGGCAATGAGTAAGAAAGTCCCAGTTTTCTGGAAAGGTACGAATATTGTTGTGGATGCTGGATGGGGCGATAATGGGAAGGGAAAGTTTGTTGATATTGGCTCTCAATATGCAGATGTTGTGGTGAGGTGGGCTGGTGGGCCAAATGCGGGCCATACTGTCAAAAACGAAAAAGGCGAATTCAAATTTCATTTAATGCCATCTGGCATCTTTAATACGCTCTGTATTCTCGGCGATACGGTTGTGATTGATCCGTATGTTTTGATTGAGGAAATTGATGAAATGGAAAGTCGTGGGTTCCCGGTGAGTGCACAGAATTTATTGATTTCAAAAGATGCCAGTTTGATTCTTGAGTGGCATAAACAAAGAGATGCATTAACAGAAACAGCACGCGGTGGAAAAAAGTTAGGAACTACAGGGCGAGGTATCGGGCCAGCATATTCTGATAGGACAGAACGGACCGGGTTAAAAATGTTTCACTTGTTCGAACCAAACTTTGAGCAATTATTTGAGAGGGAGTTTCACTGGCAGTCGAGATTAACGACATTGATGGGAGGAGAAAAGACGCCGTATGATTACGATCGGATGCTTTCGCATTTGAAATCTGCAGCGAAACGTTTAAAGCCAATGGTTCAGGATGTCATTCCGCTGATTTGGAAAATGCATGATGCTGGAAAAAATGTCCTTGGCGAAGGTGCACAAGGTTCATTATTGGATTTAGATTTAGGGACCACGCCATTTGTAACATCGAGCCATCCAACAGCTGCAGGTTTCGGGATAGCGACTGGAATTCATGCACATCAAATTGGTCATGTTCTTGCAGCGATTAGAGCATATGGAGCACGAGTGGGTGATGGGCCATTTCCAACAGAATTGTTGGATACTACTGGGGAGTATATTCGTGAGAAAGGGCATGAATATGGTACGACAACTGGACGTCCGAGAAGGTGTGGGTGGTTTGATTGTATTGCAACATGGTACGGAGCTCGGGTTTCTGGAGCAACGCATATTGCACTCACGAAATTAGATGTGTTAGATGAACTGGAGGAAATAAAAGTGTGTATTGCGTATGAATATGATGGCGTGCGATATGATAGAAAAAATTTACCGACAATCAAGCCAAGATTTTTAGATCGAGTAAAGCCGGTGTATAAAGTATTTGATGGATGGAAGACGTCAACGCGAGATGCAAAAAAATTTAGTGATTTGCCGAAGAAGGCGCAGCGGTATATTGAGTTTCTGGAAAATGGTATTAAACTTCCAATATCATTTATCTCCGTCGGTCCAGACAGAGAGGAGACGATAAGGAAATAATTGGTGGTTTAGAAATATTTAATTTTTGGATGCTATAGTTGGTCAATGTTAACAATTTTATCTGATTTCTTTATTAATATTAGCGCTGGATGGTTTGGAGCAATTTTTATAGCTCCGAATTATTTTCAAAGAAATAAGAAAATTAGTCTATATGCTTTGATGATCGATTCTATATGTATGTTATTTTGTTTGCTTATGAGTTATAAACTAAAATATTCAACGTGAACAAACAACAATTTAATTATTATGAAACGAATGCCTGGGCATTAATTGGTTGTAGTTTATTAATGATAGTTGTGGTTCTTTTTGTTAGGTTTTTTTATAAGCATTGATATGGATTTTTTACAGAAAGAATATTTTGGATTTAAGGTTTTGTATATTTTGGCGGGAGTAATGGTATTGGTTGCTGGATTAATGGTGATATTTGTCATGTAATTTTTTTTCTTCATATATTTTTATTCAGATGGAAATCTGATACGCGGTGGTGTCTCTCTGCAGCCTTACGGCCTGTTACCCGTGAGGGCACATGGCTTTCTTGCCACAGAGAGCGCACCACCGCGCACAGACTCAGGTCAGGGACCTACGGACCAGAAAGCAGCCGGCACTACGGCAGGTTGCGCCTAGGGCGCGCTTGGCGTCGGACAGGGGATGTCCGCAGCCACCTGCTTGTAGATGTCGGCCAACTGGGCGCTGGTCGGGGCGAAGTAGAACTGCTTCGGGTCACTGGCGATCTCCTCGAGGAGCG
>CAZKVU010000006.1:0-10191 GCA_964556475.1 uncultured Gammaproteobacteria bacterium
GAAGTTGCGCAGCTGAAAAAAAACGTCCTCATTATCTTGCCGATGGCATTTATAAGCATCATTGTCATGATTTGGGAAATTGGCTCGATCCAATTTAAGGTGTTTCCGGAGATGTCTGACATACTGATGGAGTTTATTCACCACCTGCTCCCTATTTTTGCAACATATAGCCTGTTTGTCATCGGATTGCCATATATAAAAGGAATGATCCGTTTTTTCAGATACTTTGTCGCGGATATGGACAGTCTCGTTGGCATTGGTACCTCAGTCGCATTTTTATATAGCTTTATTATTACGGCGTTTGAACCATCGCTTGAAGGTTTAATCAATGTTAAACAAACCTACTACGATGTCACGATTGTTGTCATCGCATTCATTACGCTTGGAAAGTATCTGGAGGCACGATCAAAACTTGCAACAGGAGAAGCTATTGAAAAACTTGTCCATTTGCAGGCAAAAAATGCACTTGTCATTCGTGATGGGGCTGAAATTGAAATTCCAATCGAAGAAGTTGTTATTGATGATATTGTCATCGTAAAACCTGGACAAAAAATTCCTATTGATGGAGTTGTTGTCGAGGGAAGTTCTTCAGTGGACGAATCAATGTTAACTGGCGAATCACTTCCAATCGATAAACATGTTGGGGATCCCGTTGTCGGTGCAACAATGAACAACCAGGGTTATCTCAAAATCCAGGTAACAAAAATCGGACAGGATACTGTTTTGTCGCACATTATTAAACTCGTTGAAAATGCACAAGGATCGAAAGCACCGATTGAACGGATGGCAGATAAAGTTTCTGCAATTTTTGTTCCTATTGTTTTCGGTGTCGCAATATTAGTATTCGTTACATGGATTTCTATTGGCAGCCCACTGATAGGATTTTCTCAGGCACTTGTAATTGGTATGCTCAGTTTTGTCGGCATTCTGGTTATTGCATGTCCGTGTGCGATGGGACTTGCAACACCAACAGCAATTATTGTTGGCGTTGGAAAAGCAGCGCAAAACGGTATTCTTATCAAAAACGCTGAAAATCTGGAAAAATTCAGCACGGTAAATTATGTTGTTATGGACAAAACAGGAACCTTAACGAATGGTGTACCAGCTGTAACTGATGTTGTTCCAGCGCATGAAGCCGATCTAAACAAAATTCTGCAAGTAGCCGGCTCACTGGAAAAAAAATCCGAACACCCTCTTGGAAAAGCGATAACCGACGATATAAAACTGAAAAATATTGATGCCCTTCCAGTTGACTCATTCTCCAATATGGAGGGGAAAGGCGTTAAAGGAATTATAGAGTCTCGAGAATATTATGCAGGAAACATTCGACTCGCTCATGAAATGAATATAGAAGTTAATGATGCAATCGTTCAGGAATATACTGCTCAAGGAAAAACTCCGATACTCCTCATTGCGGATAGCGCAATTCAAGGATATATTTTCGTCGCAGATACAATAAAAGATCAGGCGACTCAAACAATTAAAGATCTTCATACTTTAGGGATCAAAGTCGCAATGTTAACAGGAGATAATAAAAAAACTGCTGATTATATAGCGCAGCGCATTGGCATTGATCACGTTATTGCAGAAGTATTACCAAAAGATAAAGCCGATGAAATTGTCAAAATACAACAATCTGGAAATATCGTTGCGATGGTTGGCGACGGCATAAACGATGCGCCAGCCCTTGCAGCCGCTGATGTTGGTGTTGCTATGGGAACTGGTACTGATGTGGCGATTGAATCAGCAGGCGTTACTTTACTCAGTGGTGATATTGCGAAACTGCCGATAAGTATCAGCATCGCCCGTGCAACCATGAAAGTGGTCAAACAAAATCTATTCTGGGCATTCTTTTACAATATTGTTGGCATTCCAATTGCCGCAGGAGCACTCTATCCATTTTTCGGTATTCTTTTGAATCCTGCTTTTGCCGGTGCAGCAATGGGTTTCAGTAGTGTTTCGGTGGTATTGAATTCCCTTCGACTCAAAAGAGCAAATCTTCATATACAATGAAAGTACTTATTCGTTAATATTTTAAGCTATGCAAAAAATAACGCCATTTCTCTGGTTTGATAAAAATTGTGAAGAAGCGATGAATTTCTATGTATCAATATTTAAGGATTCGAAAATTGTATCCATCAAAAGATATCCTGATGGGCCGCTTGAAGAACCTATGAAGGGCATGGAAGGCAAAGTTTTGACTGCTGTATTTGAACTGCTTGGCCAACGGTTTATGGCCTTAGATGGCGGGCCGTACTTTAAACCAACAGGCGCCGTATCGTTTTATGTTGAATGTGTCGATCAAGCAGAAGTTGATGAGTATTGGAATAAATTAACTGAAGGCGGTGATGAAAAAAGCCAGCAATGCGGGTGGCTCTTGGATAAATTTGGTTTTTCCTGGCAAATTATTCCAGAGGCTTTGCCGCGATTACTCAATGATCCTGACCCGGAAAAAGCCGGACGAGTTATGCAAGCGATGCTACAGATGAAGAAAATAATCGTCGCAGACTTAGAAAAAGCAGCTCAGGGATAAATTTAATATCCTCTCTTTTCGATTTCCTGCATGCTCCCAATCGCAGCATCCATTTTTTGTTTAGATTGGTCAGCTTCTCGCTGTTGCGAGGCCTTTGCATCAAGATAAATATTAGAACCTGTTTGCTCGTATTGAGCCTGATAATCCTGAACACCATCTAAATGGAATTCATAAAAAGTTTTTGCAGAGGAATAATCGTAGCCCAAATTTACCAGTTGATTGTAATCTGATTGAGAGTAACATAATGTTGAAGATGAACCATCTAAATGAGGCACTGTGTATTTAAAACAATCGCGCGCTTGAACAGCAGGCTGTTTATAAACTGGCTTTGGTTGCTCTACACGTGTTTGAGTTGATTGATCCTCAGTATTGTTAGTCTGATTCTCGTCATACATTTGCGTTTGATCATTAGAATATGATGTTGAAGCAGCTGTTGATTCAAAATCAGTCGCAAATAAATCATCCCATACTTGTTGCACAGCAAAATCCATCACATATTTAACATCATGAACATACGGGCGGGTATACACAAAATACGAACTTGCAAAAGCGCTTGTTAGGACAATTGTCAGTAAAATAGTGACGAGAATTCGAGCGCGTCGATGTACAGATTGCATATTCATAATGCGTTGTATCAACTTAGCTTAGTTGGAAGAACGCTTCATCCTTAAAGCCTAATGTTGATGCAATAAGTAAATTTGGGAATGTTTGAATAGAGTTGTTGTATGTCTGAACAGATTGATTATATTGTTCACGGTAATGAGCAATTCTTCCTTCAATCTCTTTAAGATCATTGCTTAAATCCTGAAAATTCTTGCTTGCTTGCACATTTGGATATGATTCAACAACCATCATGATAGAACGCAGAGTGTTAGCGAGCATATTATCAACTTTTGAGGTATCTTTTACACCTTCAGATTTCTCTAATGCAGCACGTGCTTCAGCAACACCTTGGAACGTTTCTTTTTCGTGTTTCGAGTAGTCTTTTACAAGACTGATAAGTCTGTCAGCTAGCTCAATTTTCTGTTTAACTTGAATATTAATATCTGAAAGATCAGTTTTAATCTGATTATGTTTTACCACGAGTTGGTTATAGGTTTGCCAGATCCAAATAAGTAAAACTGCAGAAACGGCACCAATAGCGGCAAAGATTTGAAAGAAATTATTTATCGTGATCATAGTATAACAAAGTATAACATAGGAATGAGCCATTTTCAATACTGGATATGTAGATTTATAAACCCGAGTATGCTATACTATCGGTTTATGAAGTCTAGAAACGAACACAGAAAGTTCCTCATGTCTAGAAAAGAGCAATTTATCTATTCAATATTGCTGCTCCTTGGTGGGGCAGTTACATTTATATTTGGACTTATCTGGTTCAACCCCCATAATATTCCAAATAACTTTAATAATGCCACGCATATTCTCGATTTTATTCTATTCTCACTACTATCCTATATAGTATGGTATCAAGTCATTAACGAGATTTTTTACTGGTATACCGCGGCTCACATGGTTGTACCAAAGAAACAAAAACCAGAAAAAGGCCTTAGCGTTGCTTTTTTAACGGCATTTGTTCCTGGAAGTGAGTCATATGAAATTCTCGAAAGAAATCTTAAAGCAATGACAGCAGTGGAGTACCCTCATGATTGCTGGTTACTTGATGAAGGGAATGACCCGATTGCAAAAAATATTTGTAGAAAATATGGAGTGAAACATTTCTCCAGAAAAGGATTAGATCATTACAATACCGAACAGGGGCCATATAAGAAAAAAACTAAAGGTGGAAACTATAATTCATGGTTTGATCAATATGGTTTGAGCTATCATATTGTGGCACAGGTCGATGTCGATTTTGTCCCAAAGAAAAATTTCCTAACATCTACGCTTGGTTATTTCAAAGATCCAGATGTTGCCTTTGTCGGAACACCTCAGATTTATGGTAATGAAAACGACTCATGGATTGTCAGAGGAGCTGCAGAACAGGCATTTCCGTTTTATGGACCAACACAAAGGGGCTTAGATAAATTCAACATGTCGCTATTTATAGGTGCCAATCACGTATTCCGTTCAGTTGCACATAATGATATTGAAGGGTATTCAGGACACATCGTTGAAGATCATCTTACAGGAATGCATATTTATAAGAAAAAATGGAAAAGCGTGTATTTACCGAAAATCTTAGCTATTGGTGATGGGCCATCTACATGGGAATCATACTTTAACCAGCAGATGAGATGGTCATATGGCTTAATTGATATTTTGTTCAATCATAGTTTCAAGATATTCACAAAGATGAGATTTCGTCACTTTGTGCATTATTTTATCCTTCAGCAGTATTATTTTTATGGCATTGCACAAGGTATTGCGGTAATTTTACTGTTCTTATATTTCGTTTTTGGAATTAGGACAACTGATCTTCCATTAGTACTGCTTCTTAAGATATACCTTCCTCTATTAATTGTGCAGGGCATTATTTCCCTTTGGCTTCAACGATTTTTTATTGAACCTGAAAATGAAAAAGGATTCCACATAAGAGCAAAGCTGCTTAATCTAGCAGTCTGGCCTGTTTATTTACTTGCATTTTTCTGCGTACTTATCGGCAAAAAAATTCAATACAAAGTTACTGCAAAGGGTAACTATTCATATTCACCGCCGCATATTTCGCTTTTTTATCCACATCTCGTATTAGGTTCGATTACAGCAATCGGTCTGTATATCGGTCACTTAATGAACCATTATGCATTTCATCTCGTATTCTTTGCACTTCTCAATACAATCAGTATGCTTGGCTTTTTCTTCTATGCTGTACTTGAAAATGTAGTATTCCTTCTTAAAAAGTCAGACTTGAAAAGCCTGTCTTTTAGATCTTTCTTCTTGCTATAATGAAATTCCTATGCTGAGGAAAAATCGAAATCTGCTTATTATCGCCTTAATTGCTCTTGTCAATATGTTGGGATATGGAATCATCATCCCTATTATTTATTCATACTCAAAACACTACGGTTTGACTGATTTTCAAAATGGATTGTTGTTTGCACTTTTCTCTATATGTCAATTTATTTCTACACCAATTATCGGACGTCTCTCAGATAAGTATGGACGACGCCCGCTTTTGCTTATTTCTATCATTGGAACAATGGTTTCATTTCTCATGATGGCGTTTGCCCCAAGCGCCATTTTTGTATTCTTAGCGCGAGCACTTGATGGATTAACCGCAGGTAATATCCCTGTCGCATTTGCAGTAATTTCAGATACAGCTGAACCGGAAGACCGGGCACGGGCATTTGGTTTAATCGGAGCAGCATTCAGTTTCGGCTTTATTTTTGGCCCTGCTATTTCAGCTGTAACTGTGGGTTATTCAGAAGCGCTTCCATTCCTTATTGCCGCAGGGATTACAGCTGTTGCTGCACTTATGACAGCGCTGTTCCTCCCTGAAACTAATAAACACATGGGCGAAGTTAAACAGGCAAAACTGTTTGACATACCTAAACTATGGCACACGCTATTCGATCCCAATGTCGGTGCAACCTTTATAATCTCATTGGTATTTTTCCTTGCATTCTCATGTGCAATTATTTTCGGATTCCAGCCATTTACTATAAATGTTCTAAAATTAACCACGTCCCAAAATGCCCTATTGTTTACGATGTTTGGAATTATTGGACTACTGGCACAGACACTCTTTGTTGGTCGCTTTACAAAATTATTTGGCATGAAAAAAGCATTTACCATCTCGCTCTTTTTTATAACGTTTGCCTTTGTCGCAATGTTCTTCTCACATACCATTGGATTATTCTTAATTGCAGCCGCTATTTTATCTATCGCCAACAGTGTTGCTCAAACTCTGATAACAACTATTTTGTCGCAGGAAACCGACGCAAAATCTCAAGGCACGATGATGGGATTAAACGCGTCGTATCAAAGTATTGGCATGATTGTCGGACCGATCATCGGTGGACTTATAGCAACAATTGCAATTCCATTTACTTTTCTTGCAGGAGCAGCCTTAATGACTGTCTGTATTATTTTGTCACATAACATCTTACGTCCAGGAATACGTAAAGAATCAGCTTTTTAGAATTGGCTTAGTAGAGAGATCCACCGCTTCCGTAGCTCAGTTTATATCCAATAATAAGGCCGATAATTCCACCTATACCGTTTCCGATTAGAGATGACATCGATAGTACCTGCGATCCAAACAAGACCGGAACATATCCACCGATTGTTGAAAAAATCATAACTGAAACGCCAATAATTATTTTTGGTGACATGCAATGATTATACGCCTTTTTTGTAAGTGTGTAAAAATTGTTCGATATCAGTTGTCAGATTATGAATACGAACTGATTTAGTTAGAATTGTCTTTTGAATGTTTGCCGCCCAGTCTAAATCCTGCTTCCGGCTACTTAAGCGAACTTGCTGAACTCTCCCCATTGTATCCATAGGAACAAAACAAACATAGTCATTATCCCAGACTCCAAAGTCAATACTCGCCCCTTCCTCTTTTTGTGCCAACTCATCAAGTACATCGCTCTCCCAGCAAAGGTATATTTCGATCCCTGCTTCAAAATCCTTTTCAATCTGTTCTTTCATTTCAGCTCTTTCCAGATTCTCTGGTTTGTCAACAATAAAAACACGGATAAAATGTTCTACTCGTTTTGCAGCCTTACGTGCTTCAATCATATATTTTGACTGTGAATCCCAAAAATGTGTTCGCGTTGAAAATGTTGCAAATCCATGTTTCCGTAAATTTCGAAAGTGGAAAATACCTTCATACTGCACTTCATCAGGATTAAGGTAAATCATTTCTTCTGTTGATCCGGTTGTGTAAGGCACAGCGAACAATTCACGGCGGTGTTCAAGAAATCGTTGATAGAGCGATAGGTCAATTCGCGATTTACATAATTCGAGTACAAGTGGGAATTCGTTCAGATTAACTTCGCTATTCATATGAGCTGCTTTTTGAACAGTTATAATTGAACTTCCGAGCTTTTCAGCAAATTGTTTTGGTTGTTCACTCGGAACATAGGGGTCATTATCAGAAAAGAGTACATATGATGTTGGGATGAGCACTTGTAGTTTGTTGAAGTCAAAATTATTATTATAAAAATCCTTATTAACAACATCAAACTGCCATTCAGTACCAAGCTTTGTCAAAAATGGAGATACAAAAATTGCACTATCGAGTTTAAGTTTATATTTTTCTACAACATGCAAAATGAATAAAGGACCTAATGAATGTCCTACAAAGCAGAGTTTATCAGCAGCCTTTATTTCCGGAAGGTATTTTTCAAACTCGTGTAGCCAATTTTCAAGAGTTTGATTGTGAGCTTTTCCGCTAGTACCTTGATTGGTTATATCCTCCCATGAATCCACAGAAAACGCTGGCGCGATAACACTTTGTCCTAAACTCTCAAGTCTTTCCTTAAGATCAGGAAACCAGTTTTTTTCCGGACTTCCAAAAGCGCCATGGAATATGACAAAAAGCATAGATATATTATACTATGACATTTACCCTATCAACGCCCCGGCATAATAGAAGTAATACATGACTTTCCCATTCTGAGTAATTTCTTCGCTACCTTCAACTTCATCAATGTTTCCTGAGCCTGCATTTTCGTATACAAACCCATCATCCATTTCATATGTCACATTATTGCCCAGCCGTACCTTATCCCAATTATCAATAAGAGCTTTTCTCAGAACAGCATCAGCACCTTCCTCTGACATTTTCTCGAAATTTCCGTAGTATGACATGCTCCAAATTGGCTTGTTCTGATAATAGACTGTCTCGAGTCCTACAAATTTTCCGTTTCCCTGGTTATATACATCTCTATACAACCAGTCACCATCAGAAAATTCAAATTGCTTTGATCCAGCGAGCAACGGTTTAACTTCACCTACATTACCCGCATAGGTTTTTGTACGCGCAGTTAGAATAAAGTCTGTTAATTTCTTTTTATCGATCATTGCATCTATTATAATCCCCGCTGTAATAAATCTGATATGATATCAACAAACATTTATCATTTATTACTACGCTTATGAAAAAAATGAATCCGGTAGTGCATTTTGAAATGCCGATGAAGGATATGGAAAGAATGAAAAAATTTTATGAATCAGCTTTTGGATGGGAAATGCAGCAAATGGGGGCAGAATATGGAGATTATATTGTCGCGATGACAACCGAATCAGATGAAAATGGTCCTAAAAGATCTGGCGCTATCAATGGGGGATTTTATAAACTGGATAATAAACAACAAGATGCAGCGCCATCTGTTGTTATTTCCGTAGATGATATTAAGGTAGCAATGGAAGATGTTAAGAACGCTGGTGGAAAAGTCCTTAGTGAAATCATGGATATCCCTCATGTTGGCCAATATGTGGCGATTATGGACACCGAAGGCAATAGAGTTGGAATACTCCAACCAGCAAAAATGTAAACTACGCGGTCAGAAGGAAAGTTACTTTAAATCGTCTGCAAAAAGTTCATATATGCACGCAATTGCTGGCGCTGCAATAATGATCCAAAAGAAGAATTCCTCAAAAGCTATTTTGTAGTGGAATAAAGTAACATATCCAATAAGAACATCGGGATTAGTAAATTCCCAGTACTTTGCTCCAATTCCAACCCATTCTGATAATAAATTGTAATAGGTAAAATAAACAGCCATAAAGAAGAGCTTCGTGGCAATTTTAGGATGCGTTATAGAAATCACCAGCATTGGAATAAGTCCTAAAGTAACACCCATTATTGAATAGATATAGGGAATTTTAAGCAAGTCTGGTGCAAGCACATATAAAGCCAGGAATATGCCAAAAGAAACCACAATAATCTTTCTTAACGTGGACATCCTCTTTGGAAACTTGCTACTGACAAACCAATGTTTATCCAGGAAAGTTTCGTAAAACAACAAATATAAAATGACTAATAAGAGGTACCATAAAAATTCTTCTAGAAAGATATATCCAAATAACTTAATCTGAGGGAATATCGTAATTGTTTCAGGATTAATAAATGTCCATGTGTTAGTGACGACTGCAATGTACTCAAGGCAAATACCAAATGGAACAAAAAAAATAAGACTAAATATTAATATCTTTTTGAAACCTTTTGGATTAGCTATTACGAGAGCTGCTATTGGTACTACCTCCATCAGCATCAGGTACAAAAAACCATTTGCGGGTAGATTGAGCAAAACCAATGCCGCAATTAAGGGGTAAATAACCAGAAACCAGATAAGTTTTTTGCTATTTTTATGCCAGATGTTCATTATTTTTCAGATGTGATAATTTACCTATTCTTCCCCATTATATTTATAAAGCTTTAGAACAGTTTTTGTATGAGCCGTATACTCCACTTCTACTAAATCATTATGATCTAATGTATGCAAGATTGCCAAAAGACTTTGTGGATTTTGCATGTCATTAGGAACTCCATCAATGGAAAATGATTCTCCGCCAACATCAAATCCCTGATTTACTTCTCTCTTGTTTGAATAATCTTGAACTTCAGGCTTTAGATCTAAAGGGAAACTGATCGGACCTATGAGTTTTTTGACTGGGCTTATTAAATCAGAATAATAGAAATCGGCAGGTTCCTTACTTTTTAACATTTGTATTTCTTCATCGGTAAGCGATCTTTCAAGTCG
>CAZKVU010000006.1:10291-12427 GCA_964556475.1 uncultured Gammaproteobacteria bacterium
CTCATGGCATGAACACGAGCGGGCCTGATTGGACTTGCTTCAACCTGAATTGTTTGATTATATGGAATAAAATTATCCTGAACTTTTCGACTCCGCATAATAAGGAAATAAAGAATAGTTGTAAGGAAGAACATATTTATGCCATTCCAGAATAATGGAACGTAGAGCGATTGGGCATTGTAGCCAATAATTTGAGCAATGCCGTAAATGTTCGCACATACTGTTAATGCTAAAAGCGACCCAAAGAACAGCAACGCGCGTCCATTATTTTTTATCGTCTTAATTTTTATTGATACAGAAAACTTTTTCTGAATTTTTATCACACCTTTTAATGCTTCTATTTGAGGAAGAATGTTGAAAATATCGAACTGTTCAGTATATGGAAAATGGAATGTCCACTGGGAAAACTGCATGGTTATGTAATATGAAAAAGCAACAAATAAAATATGAAGCGCAAAATATGTGCCGAGCGGGAATGTGTTTTGAGAATGTATAAAAAAGATTGTTAATGCCGGCATTAGTATATACATAAGTTTATATATGCCCATCATATGCGCCAAGGTTGAATGGAAATAAGCAAGTCTTTGCTTGAATGATAATCCCTTAATAAGAAGAGGGGAGTCTTTTGAACGGAGCAATAAACCAAGTGAGCCCGCACCCCATCGCACTCTCTGTTTGTGATATTCTGCCATATCTTCTGGTGCTAAACCAAAGGCTAATCTTTTTGGAATAAAGAGGGATTTCCACCCTTGTGCATGAATTCTGATTGATGTATGAATATCTTCTGTAGCAGTTTCAGTGGAAAACCCACCAACGCTGTCGATTGCTGCTCTTCTAAAAAGTGCAGACGATCCGCAGAAAAATGCTGCATTAAATGAATTTTTTGCAGGCTGAATTGATTCATAAAACATTGTTTGCTCATTCCATGTTGGCCGAACATTGGTTCTGCGGTGCTGGATACTATCAAGGTTGTAAAATACCTGGGGTGTTTGTACAAAAGCCAACTTTTCATCATCAAAATAGCCAAGGGTATCATCAATAAAACTTGAAAGCGGCATATGATCACAATCAAAGAAAGCAATAAATTCTGCGTCAGTATGCTGCAGGCCAAAATTCATGTTTCCCGCCTTTGCATATTGGGTATTTCCTCTGGCAAAATATCGTGCACCAAGCTGTTCAACAAATATCTTTAATTCTTCTCTATTTCCATCATCAAGCAGTAAGACATTTCGCACGCCTCTTACAGACAATGCTGCCCGTACAGTCGCTATAACTATTTCCTTTGGTTCGTTGTAGGTTGGAATAAGAATATCAACGGACCGATTTCGCAATGGTAACTTTGACTCTGGTATATAGGTCTTTCTCGAAGTGTAGAGGAAAATAATACTATTGAGTATTAATATAAGATCAGCAACAAACATTATAGGAGCAATAACGACGTGCCATCCTAAAGTAAATCTAAATCGCCAGATTAGATAGTAGGTTACTACAACAATATAAATTACAAATAGAATATCGTTTTTTTTGAAATCTTTCCCCATAATAAAAGATTTACTCGGTATATACGAAGCAAGGCCATATGATACATACTCCAGGATAAGAAGTCAAGCTCGAAGCTGCTTTATTTGAGCGTTATTTGTTTTTCGATGGATTTCTCGATGCGTTGGGTATCGGTTGGCTGGATCATCATCTGAATGTCCGGATCATTTGAAACATCAATACCATTCTTCTTTAGGAGCATCACAAGAAGTGAAATTGTCTTTGTAACCTCTTCTTCGGCAATTGTGTTTATTTGAAGATCAATCTCTTCACGCAGATCTGCAATCCGAGCTGCTCTATTTTGTGAGATCAAAACAATGATTGCAAGAAAAATTGCTTCAAGTGACACGATTGTCGTGAGCAAACCATACGGGAAGGGGTCGAATTGGGGAAGTCCCGGAATGAGACCCTGATTGATAATCAACCACGATATAAAAAAAACTGCATTAAATAAAAGAAACCACATTGTGCCGAACTGAGCGGTGAGTGTATCAGCTACCCTTTCAGAAATAGATTTCGATCTATTTGCTCGTGTCTCAAGAGTTTTAATAATCCTTCGGTTTGATGTTTTCACCTGCGGCATGTTATTTGTCATAT
>CAZKVU010000006.1:12527-19312 GCA_964556475.1 uncultured Gammaproteobacteria bacterium
ACATTCCCCACCCAATAGATAATCGGGTCGTTTTCAATGACAAGCATTGAATCGCCATCATTCCTCATTATCTGTACAGCCCTTCCAACAGTTTCGGAATACGAATAGTTCACATAGTTATCGTTTAATAGTTGCCTGCGGGCTTCAAACGGATTTGGAATCTCCAATATTAGCCAAATACCAACAAGGGCTAAAAGGAAAATATGTCCAAAAATATGTAATTTCCGTGATTTAAAATGCTGCAAATAAAAATATGCAAGCGACATAATAACTGCGATAAGTCCGCCAAACCATGGAACTAAGTGGAAACTGTCAAACCAATTCGCGTCTGCTCGTGAATTTGCAGTCCATAAAAGAAAGATAAGAAAAATCACTTTAGAATAATGTGCTCTTTTTGAAACGAGATACATATAAATTATCAGGAAAAAAAGTGCAACACCCATTGCAATTTTAGGTGAACCTTCATATGGTGGTAACAATGTTGAAAAAGGGAACAATATGGTACTCATTACTGTTGCATTTCTTTCAAGAACCGGAACAAAATACTGAAAAACGTATGTGATGGTTTCACGATAATAATCACGGAATGGAACAAGCATAAATAGCAAACCTGTTAAAATGGCACCAGGAATAATAAGCGCACCTATTTTCTCGCGGGATTTGTAAACCATAAACAAAAGACTTATTCCTACAATTGCTACGAAAATCCACATTTGGAACAAAGAAAAAGTAATGATGAATAAACTGATTGATGCGATGACCAACTGAATAACTGATGGTTTCTTTTTTTCCAACAGGTTCTGTGCGATCAAAAAAAGAAGAAACACTGTTGGATAAACAGCCAAATTTTCAGCAAGGAGTTTATTACCTTGGAAAAAATATTTACTCAATTCATAGACAAGCCCAAAAGCAAAGCCTCTATATCTGAAAAAATACACAAGAATTAAAGTCCAGATTGCGCCATAAACAAAAATTCCCTCTCTTTGTCGGGCTATATAAAAATAGAGATTTTGGGGAGACGATATTTTCTCAACAAGACCGCTGTATAAATAGACAAGCGGCTGATGATTTAATTGTAAATCTTTGTAGAGTGTTTCGCCTTGGAGCACGAAATGTCCACCGACCATATGACCCACTTCATCGCCAAAGCGTTGAGATTGGGACGTTGTATAAGCGAGAAATCCACCATAAACCAGAAGAATTAATGTGGCAGAAAGAAGAATAATTTCATTTCGATTTCGGTGAAAAAACTTCACCAAAGCAGTCTGCATGATTTGAGTATACAGTAATTCATCTGAAGGTGCGAATTTAGTACGCTCGCCTTACGCCTCGCGATCTGCAACCCTGCGCGCTGATTGAGACAGATACTTTTTTCGCAGTCGAAGGTGATGTGGCGTTACCTCAAGCAACTCATCATCGCCTATAAAATCAAGATATTGCTCAAGACTAAATTCCGTTGGGGGTTCTAAACTTAGCTTAACACCTTCACCTGAAGAACGATTATTTGTCAATTTTTTAGCACGGCAAACATTAATTTCAATGTTTTTGTCGCTTGCACTCACTCCAACTATCATGCCTTCATACACTTCCTCGCCTGGGCCATAGAACAGCGTCCCTCGGACCTGTGCATTGGCAAGACCGTGAGCAAGTGTCGGACCATTATGCGTTGAAATCAATACACCATTACGAATGTTTTCCATTGTTGAACCGACTCTTTCATATCCAAGCAGATACGTACTCATAACAGCAGTACCTCGTGTATTCGTCAGGAGCACACTTCTAATTCCAATAAGATTTCTACTAGAAATTTTATAAATCAATCGCATACTTGTATCATTCAGTTGGTGCATATTGATAAGCTGTGCCTTTCTTTTTCCAAACTCCTCAGATACTGAACCGATATATTCTTTATCAACGTCAACCGTCGCTTCCTCATATGGTTCGCACTTTTCACCTTCAATTGTTTTGTAAATTACCTGTGGTTTGGAAACTTCCAGTTCAAATCCTTCACGTCGCATTGTTTCAATCAGCACCGCCAAATGTAATTCTCCACGTCCACTTACGATAAAATTATTACCAGATTGATCGGGGTCTACTCGCAATCCAAGATTTGTTTCCAACTCTTTATCAAGACGCTCTTTAATTTGTCGTGATGTAACTTTATCACCTTCACGGCCACCTAATGGGCTGGTATTTGGACCTATTCCTATTCGAATTGTCGGTTCTGCAACTTCAATCGAAGGTAACGCTTCAGGATTTGCCGGATCTGTTACAGTTTGTCCGATTTGTAATTGTTGTATTCCAGCTAATGCAGCGATATCACCAGATTCAATTTTTTCAACTTCCTGTCGTGACAATCCAGTGCTCGTGTATAACTTGGTAGCGGTAAATGTACCAACAACGCCATTTTTATCTACAAGCGATATTTTTTGTCCTTTACTTAATGTTCCTTGTGAAATTTTTCCTATGCCTAATCTGCCGACATATGCATCATAATCAAGTGTTGATACGAGCATTTGCAATGGTTTTTCTTCGTTCAGATTACTATTAGGAATTTCATCCATAATAACCTCGAAAAGGGGAGTTAAATCACCCGGGACTGTGCTATCGTAATGAGGTGGCATCTCTCTGAATGCTTTTCCATCACGACCAACACCATACAGCGTTGTAAAATTAAGCGACTCTTCATCTTCAACAAGCGTCAAAAACAAATTTTCTACTTCCCGCTGAACTTCAACAACACGTGCATCCTTTTTATCGATTTTGTTAATGAAAAGGATGATTTTTAATTTAGACTGAAGTGCTTTTTGCAGAACAAAACGAGTTTGTGGAAGTGGGCCTTCTGCTGCATCAACAAGAAGCAATGCACCGCTTGCCATATTGAGAATCCGCTCAACTTCGCTACCAAAATCCGCATGTCCTGGTGTATCAATAATATTGATCTTGCTATTGTTGTATACGACTCCTGTGTTTTTAGCCAGAATAGTAATTCCTTTTTCACGTTCAAGCTCATTAGAATCCATGAGCAAAACTTGTCCCATTTCGCGCTGATTATCCCGGAATACATGCGATTGTTTTAAAATAGCATCCACCAGCGTGGTTTTTCCGTGGTCAACATGAGCAATAATAGCAATGTTTCGAATATCCATAAGGTTTATAGTATATCAGAATATATCAATAAGTTATAGGCTTAATTAAAGTAACACTCTGTGTTGAGGATTAATCAATGCCTCAGCAAAACTTTCTCTAGTAGCTCTAAAGAGCACTGTTTCCGGATCATTACTTGGATCAAAATCTCCCCATTGATATTGTCCCCATGTGCTCCAATGTGGGTCAACATTCCTTGCGAGGCTGAAACCAAGTCCATCAAGCATGATATATGCTGGGATTGGGTCAGTTCGATCATCAGCATCGATTACCCAAGCGTACGCTACATTAATATCTGGGTCATCAAACCCTCTTTCAAGCAAGTGAGCTGCCATCGATTTTCCTGTGCCACGATGTCTGTTGTCTTTCTGTACGATAACTCCGCCTAAATATATGGATTCGTCTTTATCAGGAGGCAAATATGAAATCAAGCGACCTGGGATAATCCTTCCAGATCCAATTATTCTTCTTTCTGCTGTTGCAACGCATGATGTGGCACCTTCAGCGAAGTAATATTCTCTTAAAAAGTCAGACCAACGCTTTTTATCATTACCAAGCTCAGCAAAAGGAAAGTCCATGTGATCACGGACCTCTTGATCAGGATTTGCAAACCACGGAACAATTGATCGAATATCAGATTCAACCATTGGCCTGCATACCCTTGCAGGAGGCCTTAATACTTCATCTGGTGGGGGAAGGGTACCATCTTTTAAACCTGTTACCATCCTATATTATATCAAAAACGGCCAAAAATAATAGTGTTCTGGCCTAATAACAATACAATACTTTATTTATAAGGAAGGTACTTGACAAAAAATGGACTATTTATCGGTATAAAGTAGACGAGAGAAGTATTGAAACCCGATTTCTTGCGAAATTTACGCTGACTTTGTCGGTGTTGGAGAAGGACTCGGAGATGGAGTTGGCGTTGTGCTTGTTTCAGTTCCTGTGGGTTTTGTTGTTGGTTGAGTTTCTGTTGTTTTCTTAGGTGTTGGCTCTACTTTTCCATCTGATCCGACAATCACAATAACATCGGCCTCATTATCATCTTCCAACGCATCACCTATGATAACTTTGTAATCGCTTGGGATTTCGTCCTTAATCTGGTTGATAAATTCCTCGGGTACTGAACTTTTGGCTCGAATCTCTGTCTTTACATGATCGTATGAATCTGCATTTGTCGTGTCTGATATGGTATACCCTGCATCTTCTAATATTGTCTTCATCGTGCCTGCTGCACCTACTTTTCCGCTTCCATTTTGGATCAAAATAGGAAAATCTGTCTTTTCAGCTCCTTTTGTTGGTTCAGCAGTTGGCTCAGGAGCAGATGTAATAAACGTTTCTGAAACTTTTTCTGGTTCTTTATTTTTTCGAGTAAGCAAAAAACCCACAACTGCAAGAGCGATAATTATGAGGATGACAAATGCTATAAGAAGATTTTTTTTCATACCTATTTGCATGACTATTATTGCCCATAATAACCTAAATAGCAACTAGGTATATATATAACATACTACTAATAAATGTTTAATATTTACCGTTTATAATACATACATGGACGAAACCGACAAATCGACAAACCTTTTTTATGAACAAGTAATCCCACTCGTGCTAACTGTTGTTATTTTTTTTGTATTAGGACTCATACTTAATTTTTTCATCCATTTTCTCAATCGATTTACCGGTGTAGATATTGCGCTACACATTCGAGCCACCGATATTTTAGTTGGATTGACTATTTATTTGAAAACGTCAGTTGATTTCGCCATTTATATTGGGAATCTCATGAAGCAATTTCCAGGCTGGAAAAGCAGAATCGCAATTGAGGTCGGCACAGCGGTTGGTAATGCTTTGGGAACACTTATTGTTCTTGCAATCTGGAATTTCTTCAGGGAAGTGGACATAATACTGGGGCTTATGATTTTTATCGCTTCGCTTGTGTTGTTGCGCCTTGCCGAAGATGGATTTGAACATGCGTTCGGATCAAGTCGAATTAAAGGATTACTCTATGAAATATCTCAATTAACATATATGGGTATCCGCGCCATTAACAGCCTGACTGCTCCATTCATAAACCGAGTCATACCGAATATATCAATAAAAGACAATACCATTGAAAAGACATCAAAGGCACTTTTCGCTTTTTCTTTTAGTGTGCCTTTTATCTTAGGTTTGGATGATTTTGCCGGGTACGTTCCGTTATTTAATGTTGTTAATGTTTTTGGATTCGCACTCGGAGTTTTTGCGGGACACATGATTCTTAATGCTCTGCTATTTATGTCACCGGTCAAGACAATCAAAATGGTCAGCAATCCATATATATCATTAATCGGAGGATACGTTTTCATTATCTTAGCACTCATCGGCTTCAAAGAAATTATTCACTTATTAAGTGCACATTTTTAGCTCATTTCTCACTTGACAACTGCTTTTTTTAGATTATTATTAAAAACGTGTTCTTAATTTTTCATGAAAAAAGAAAAAGAGCCTCCGGGTGCGGAAAACAATAATCTTCACGGCAAAACATTGCTACTCATAAACACTGGCTACTCCAAAAAAAAATTCATACTTCAAAGGCTCAAAAAACTCGGTGTTAAAATCATCATGCTCCATTATGAAAAAAACTGGGCAGATACACTTGTTGATCACTGGATAATTTCAGATTTAGTTGATCATAAAAGTGCAATCCAAGCGGTTGAACAATTTACCAAGGATAATAAGAACGTTCATATCGATGGAGCGCTAACCTTCTGGGAAGATAGTATCACGCTCACATCAAAAATAGTAGACGCCTTTGGGTTTATTGGAATCTCACACACTATCGTAAGTAAGGTTCATAACAAATTTAACTTTAGAAATTATTGCCAATCACAAGGAATCCCAACGCCGCGATCAATGTTTATCAAGAAAAAAACCGATCTCAATCAAGTTCATGATCTCACATTCCCTCTTGTCATGAAACCAGTATACGGCGCGTCTAGTTCATTCGTTGTAAAAGTGGAGAATAAGGATGAACTCATCCCGACATATGAGTACTTGATAAAAAATATGCCATCGCATCCGGATACATTGGAATGGGACAGTCTCGATGTATTTATAGAGGAATATATAGACGGTGAGGAAGTTGATATAGATATGATTATCCAAAATGGTAAGATCAAATTCTGGTCAATATCAGATAATTATAAGACACAAGAGCCTTTTTTTATTGAAACCGGATGGAATATTCCATCATCTCTACCTTCCGTTTCTCAGGAAAAACTGGTGAGTATGGCTGAAGAAACTCTTGAAAAATTAGGCATTCAAAATGGGATTATTCATTTTGAAGCAAAAATATACGAAGATATGGCAGTTCCTATTGAGGTTAATATGCGTATGGGTGGTGATGAAGTGTATTCGTTTGTAAAAGGAGCCTGGGGAGTCGATTTAATTGAAAATGCAGCAAAGATTGCATGTGGCATCTTCATATCTAAGATTAATAAACCAGCTAAACCAAAAAAATATCTCACAAGCCATGACTTCCTTTCTCCTCACTCAGGAATTCTTGTCCGGCTTGATATTGACGAAAAAATGCTTAAAAAAAACTCTGTCGAAGAATTTCATTTCTATAAAAAACTTGGAGATCCTGTACTTGTGCC
>CAZKVU010000006.1:19412-21700 GCA_964556475.1 uncultured Gammaproteobacteria bacterium
ATTAACCTCACTGAAAAAATTCATGGCTTGCAGACTATGAAATCTCATTCGTCAGCTTTGCTTGATATAGCACAAATACCATACACAGGATCAGCTGCAACAACATTAGCTTTAACCCAAGATACAATTACATTTAAGAAGATCCTTGCTTATCACGATATCCCAACCCCGCAATGGGATTATATGTACAGCATGGATGATGATCTTGATGATTCTATTCCATATCCACGCATAGCAAAACCAATTCTTGACCGGGATTCGCTTGGAAGGACACATAATACACTCGTTCATAATGACAAGGAGTTACAATCAGCTGTTCAATATGCAATTGAAACACTCAAGTCGCCACTTGTTGTTGAGGAATATATAAATGGTGACGAATTTATCGTGTCAATTCTCGGTAATGAAGATGATATTGAAATCTTACCAATTATTCACCTCCAGGCTTCAGATAATAAAACCTTATGTCCTCCAAAAAATATCCCTAAAAAGTTGCTTCTTGTAATTACAGAAATCGCACTTGATACATACAGCATTTTAGACTGCCGAGATTATGGCCAGGTGCATGTGAAAATTGATGAAAATAACAATCCGCAGGTCATAGCCATTCACGCAAATCCTTCTTTAGCTCAAACAGATATGTTTGCATACGCTGCTAAAACAGGAAAGATTAACTACCCAAAGTTAATAGAAAAGATTATTCATATTGCAATCAAAAGGAACATTTCATCAACGCCATATTATCAGATTAACTCGTAATATGAACATTTCGACGACAATTACTCATACCGGATTAAAAATCAAAGTAGACAAAAACGATTATATAATCAAGTATCCTGATAATTTATGGAGTGATTTACCAAGTACCGTTAAAGAGGCGCTAGCTGAGCATCTGACATTTACCAACACAAATTACCTTTCGGTTCTCTACGATGAACCAACAATAACATATAATACGCACCGTCCGCTTCTTGAACCATTCCTCTTTAAGAACCAGCTGTATGACATGATATTTAGTGAAAAAGTTGATGGGGCAAAAGATCTTGAGTATGTAAAAAGATGCTATAATGCAAAATTTGAGTTTAAAGAAGGATCCGGCTCATTCATTTCATCAAACGAATTACCTTCATATTCAAACAATGATCCAATCGCAATAGTCCCTTTTTCGTTTGGGAAAGAAAGTCTTGCTACTCTTGCCTTATGTAATGAACTTGGCATAAAACCGATACTTATGTTTGTACAGGAGCCAACGCAAGGTTATGAAGACGCTTATAAAAAGATTGCACTTAAAGAATTGGAGGACAAGTTTGGCTTTATCCATCATCGTATTATTAACCAACCAGCACTCTTAAGATCCGGAGTTGCACGGTATGGCAAAGTCACATCTGAAGTTGGATGGGGAACACAAACAACAGATTATATTTTTTATGCTTTGCCACTTATCTTGAGATATAAAGCTCAGATGATTTTCTTCGGAAGTGAATATTCCAATAATGAATTTGAGTACAAAAAAGGATGGAGGCTTTATCCATCATTTGATCAAACAACGGAATGGTCACAACATCAAAATAACATTGCTCGAATTTTAACTGATGGGAGAACCTCGGTTAATACAACATTTGAACCACTAGAAGAAATCCATATCATGTATATGCTTCATCATCGATATCCAGAGCTTGGGAAACTTCAATTCTCATGTTTTGCAGAAAAGCCGCTCTATAAAAATTCACAGTGGTGTCACAATTGTTACAAATGCACTCGAATGTTTATTTTTGCTCTTGCATGTAACATCGATCCGCACTCGATTGGTTTCAAAAAGAATCTCATGCAGGAAAAAAATATGTTTAATCATTATTTTGGAGATGAGATTAAAACTGGATCAAATACTGAATTGGATTTCGTTTTCACAGTTCTACACAAGAAAAATATATCTTCTCCTTATGTCGACGAATTTAGAAAGAAAAAATTAAAGTATGTTAAGCCATATAGTTGGTACCTTGAGCATTTTGGTTCGCTGCAGCCATATCAATGCCTTCCAAAAAAATATGAGAAAAAAATGATCAACATATTTAAGAGTGAATTAAAAAGTTTTCTGTCAGTTTTACCGCATTAATTGATGCAGCATATGCTTCATGATTCTTTTTGAAAGCCTGGATTTTTTTAAGATAACTTCCTTTTTGCGCAAACACTGAATCAACGATCTTTACAATGTGATCGATTGAAGTTGATTTGCCTATTTTTTCAAACTTTTGGAGATCGATGTTGATGAGACTAATATAATCCTGCAA
>CAZKVU010000006.1:21800-23608 GCA_964556475.1 uncultured Gammaproteobacteria bacterium
CTATTTTTTCAAACTTTTGGAGATCGATGTTGATGAGACTAATATAATCCTGCAACCTCATTTTTGCTGCAATCTCGCCTAAGCCTAATTCATGAAATCTTAATGAATGAAGCAATTGATCTGGATTAAATGGGATACAAACAACCGGTTTTTCAGCTAAAACTGCTTCAATTATTGTGCCATATCCGCCATGACACAATACAAGATCGACCTTTTTTGAGATTTCAAATCCGGGCAAATATCTCTCTACAAATAGGTTTTTGTGCTGTGGAAAATCTTTGGGATCAGCAATATTCCCAGAGCTAATGATTACTCTCAAACCATGATTAATAAGTTTTCTGGATAATGAAACCATTTTCTCTTTATCGAATCCTGTTCCTCCGAATGTTAAGTACACTGTTCGCCCATCTGGTTTGATTCTGTTAAACCAGGCTGGTTTTTTAACCCTAAATCCTTTCCAAGACAAATGACTCATATATTGACGATATAAATTTTTGTTTTTTGGCTCAAGATATCCAGGAGTTTCAGGAATAATAAATGGAATTTTCGTAAGTGCTTTCTCTATATTGACCGGATTATGTGTCTTAATTGAGGCTTTTTCGAGTGCTCGATAAAATTTTTTCATCATGCCCTGAACAATCCCATGAATTAATGGCGAAAATATCTTAAAAATCATCTGTGGAAGTTGTGGATTAGGAATCTTGCAGCCAAAAGGCAAACCGCCGCTCCCGGTTATACAAGCGACAGGTACTTTTTCTTGTAAAGTCGTTATTAAACTGGATAATCTATAATCCGTTATAACCCAGTCTGGTTTGTACTTTTTAATGAGTACTCTTTCTTCATTAATCATCCGTACCACCTCGTTAATGTTTAAAAAATCATTAAATGCAGCAGTGCCCTTTTTATAAGAAATTGGTTGGATATCAACGATATTGACAGGACTGTCTTTATAGAGAGATTGTTTTTCCGAGGGTATAGCAATGGTAACTTCATGCCCAGCATGCTTGAGCTCTTCTGCGAGAGCGAGCGAGCGAGAAATATGAGCGATACCTATGTCTAAAGGAAAAAACAAATATTTCATTCTGAGATTGTAGCTCATTCGAACTCAGAAGTCCATAAAGTGAGTAAAGTATTTAATATAGGTTCTTAAATAATAATTCATTATTATTTAACAGATTAATCTGTGCCTATATATATTGACTTAGATGATAATTTATGTTATACTACAGGTCACGATTAATTATTTCAGCAATTTCCGCAACTAACTATGAAAAAAATAACATCATTAATGCTTATTATTTTCCTTTCATTATTTACATATACAAGCAGACTCTCACAAACAACTGTTTTAGCAAAAAGTGACGTAAACGTTCGCATTTGTCATGCAACCGGTTCAAATACTAACCCTTATAGCAGTATTACTGTAGATAGTGATTCTATTGATGGCTTAGGTAACGGGAATGCTGATCATAATCAAGACGGACACCAGAACGGTCAAGATATTATCCCTCCTGGGTACTGGGATGCAGATGGTCGTAACTGGACCGCTGAAAACCAAATAATTTGGGCCAACGATTGTGGTGCCGTTACATCAAGCCCAACTCCAACTGCTGCTCAGAATAATCCGACAGCAACACCTACGCCAACTGTAACCCAAAATAATCCTTCACCAACACCAACACCTTACATCGTTGAGTGTGATAATGAATGTGATTGTGATTGTAACAATGAACCAACACCAACGAGCATAGTTCCAACAATTGTTCTACCAACAATTCCAGAAGATTGTCCTGATTGGGCAAATAACT
>CAZKVU010000006.1:23708-33355 GCA_964556475.1 uncultured Gammaproteobacteria bacterium
CCAACAATTGTTCTACCAACAATTCCAGAAGATTGTCCTGATTGGGCAAATAACTGTAGCATTGGT
The DNA here is from genome assembly GCA_964556475.1 of uncultured Gammaproteobacteria bacterium. GTDB lineage: Bacteria > Patescibacteriota > Microgenomatia > UBA1406 > HO2-37-13b > CAZKVU01. The sequence continues at coordinate 23,775 of CAZKVU010000006.1, forward strand.
AATATTTTCTTAACGCCAACTGCAGCACCATCAGCAACGCCAACAGTGACACCTGATCCAACAGCTACACCAGCTCCGACGAGTGCTCCATCAAACAATGGTGGTACCGGAGGAAGCTCAAACTCAACAAGCTCATCGAGCTCAAACAGCTCAAGCTCCTCAGATGGACATGTTCTCGGTGCTGCAACATTGCCAGCAACCGGTACATTCATGAACAATCTCATGGACGCATTACTGATTGCAGGACTTGCTTTACTCGTCCTTGCTCAGATTGCATATGCTCCAAAACGTTCTTAAAAAGAAAGTGAATACTCGTGTGGCTCTTACTATTGTAGGAGCCGCACTCATTCTGATTGCTGGTGGGTACAAAATCCATCAGCAATCAGTCTTATCGTTCTCCACTGTTCCTACGTCAGCTGAATCTCAATTTCTTCCATCAGAAATTCCTGCAGCGATTGACATTCCAAAAAGGGGAATTAGTCTTGATGTTAAACCAGCGGTAATTCAAAAAGGCACATGGGAAATTAGCCCTGACTCTGCATCGTACCTTGTAAAGTCATCTGTTCCTGGCAAGGGTGGAAACGTTGTTATTTATGCTCATAACAAGAAAAGTCTATTCGGCAATCTAACAACTGCTGAATATGGAGATGTCATTTACATCCGAACAAGCGACGGTACAATCCAGCAATATCAAATACGGAAAAAGTTCATCGTATCCCCTGATCATATTGAAGTTGTTGAACCAACATCTTATGAAGTATTAACACTGTTTACCTGTACAGGATTTGCCGACAGCCAAAGACTCATCATTCAAGCATATCCATTAAGCTAAGTCTTCTCATCTCTTGACTAATCTTTCCTGGTTTCATTGGTTTTATTCTCGCTTCATTACTATAAGGATGTTATACTGAGAACATGAATATTGCTTTTTTTGAATTGGAAGATTGGGAAAAAGACTTTTTTATGAAACACTTCCCAGATGCTCAATATTCCAGCACACCTTTAAATCTTCAAAACGCAAATCAATATTCCCAGACCGATATACTCTGCACATTTATTTATTCACAAATAACTGATGAGATCATTCGCAACTTACCAAACCTGAAATGCATTGCAACACAGTCAACCGGATTCGATCATATTGATCTAAAAGCTGCTCAACAACGAAATATTATTGTCTCGAATGTTCCGGAATATGGTACTCGCACTGTCGCGGAGCATACATTCGCTCTTATTCTTGCTTTGACAAAAAAACTCTACCAGTCAATGAATCAGAGTAAACAATTTGATTTTTCACATAATAGAATCCGGACTATTAATCTGTACCAGCGTACACTGGGAATCATCGGGTTAGGAAAAATTGGAAAGGAAGTTGTAAAAATCGCACATGGCTTTGGTATGAATGTCCTTATTTACACCAGAACTCATGACGAGGCTTTTGCAAAAGAATGGGGAATTCGATATGCAGAGCTCAACGAACTTCTTGAAAATTCAGATCTTATCACGCTTCATATTCCATATAGCAAAGAAACCCATCATATTCTTAATAAAGAAAATATAAACCACTGCAAGAAAGGTGCGTACATTATTAACACCTCACGTGGTGGTTTGATTGAAACAGAGGCGCTAATTCAGGCTCTTGAAAATGGAACGCTTGCTGGTGCTGGCCTCGATGTATTAGAAGAAGAAAAAAACCTTTCAGAGGAATTGGATATTCTTAAAACGTCTCTTCCTGAACGAATTGATTTCAAAACACTCACAATGGACCACGTGCTTATTCATCATCCTAAAGTTGTTGTGACACCACACAACGCATTTAACAGTGAGGAAGCATTGCAAAAAATTATGAATACAACGGTCGATAATATCAAAGCATTTATTGAAGGCCACCCGATCAATCTCGTGAGCTAATCTTCTTAGTCATCTACAAAATTTATTACACTGTACCGAATACCCGATTGAGCACCATCATAAGGATAATTCCAAAAATAAAAGGCAGTACCTGACTAATCAGTTCTCCCTTTTTATGAGTCTGGTGCAATTCGGGAATAAGGTCTGCGGATGAAATATAAATGAATATACCTGCGGAAACAGCGATTGTAAATGGAATGAACGTTTCAAATTTTTGTAGAAAATAATAACCAAGAATTCCTCCTATAACTGCGGTGAGTGCTGAAAGGAAATTATATAAAACAGCTTTCTTCTTATCTAAACCACAATTTAATAAAACTGAAAAATCAGCAAATTCCTGTGGAAGTTCGTGAAATGCAATTGCCAATGTTGCGCTTAACCCAACAACCGGGCTTACAAGAAATGTTGCTGCAATAGCTAATCCATCAACAAAATTATGAATTGCATCTCCGATAACAACAAGAAAAGCTGTCGGTTTAATATTATGCATATCTTCATGATGATGGTGATACCACAGCAAAAATCGCTCAAGGAAAAATCCAAAAACAAGACCTCCAAGCGTTGCAATCATAATACTCTTAATATCACCTTCTTCTAAGGATTCAGGAAGCATGCTCACAAAAGCGGTCGACAACATCACGCCAGCAGCAAAACTCACCAGATAATGGGTATTTTGCTTACTGAATAATTTTTTATTTACAAGATAAAAAAGTCCAACCAGAGAAATAAGGCTAATAGTGACATTCGCAACAATTATGTTGAGCAACATATATTGTCTATATTGTATACGAACTTAACTCACTTTGTGTACGTACTTAAACAGTACGATCAAAACCGCGACAAAGAGCCCGAAGATAAGCAAGGCACCTATGATAAATAGTATCGGCTGCATCATTGAACCGCTTTTGTTATTAGTCGAAGCTGGAGTACCTGATGGAACATCTGTCGGAGTCGGCGCTAAAGTTATTCTGATTGTTCGATATGGTGGAGGACTGCTATCTTTTGGAAGAGTGAGATCAAAAAATTCACCAAGCACTCCATCGTGAGTAAATGTTTTACCTGGTGTTAATTTAACAAAATAATAGTGAGGTGTTATTTCAAAAACCTCACCAAGATCGCGCAGTTTATTGCCCTGGTTCGGCTGTTGATGGTTGAGCAAAACATAATTCGACAGGTTTGCATTTTGCTCAACAATACGTGGTTCGTATCCTAATGTGCGAAGGGTGTTAAGCTGTTCGTCAGTAAAGAGGCCGAGGAACTCTGGCACATCAACATCTTCTCCCATAAGGTAATCGATTGGTGATGTTGTATTCTGATAAAGCCGATCTATTTCAACTAAGTCTTTGAAGGGGATAACCGCCAGAGTGAGCGACCCAGTTTCATCTTCAGCACTTTTTACGTATGCAGGCTGTGAGGATGCTCCTCCAAGAGCGCTATCAGTCTGCACGCCGAGCACTCCCTGAAAATCCTGAAGAACATTCATGTTCATCTCATTGCTAACTTGCTGACCAATACCTTCTTGCGAAATTTTTACAAGCGCTGCACCAACCGCCTGTGCGGCTTTCGCTATTTGCGGAACACTTACCGCATTCATTTTATCTGCAAGTGAATGATAAACGCCTCCGTCAGCACCACTTTTACATTCGTGTCCAAAAATTGCTGTGTTGATACCGACATTCCAAAATGGCGCATGATCAGAACGAGTCATATTCCAACTCTTTGACTCCATTTTGAGCGGATTCTGTGTGTCTTTTCCTGCCTGTACAATTGCATCTGAAATAAGATTACCTCCAGTTCCTGGTTTAAAGTAAAAATTAACACAATCGCCAGCCGGATCAATATTTCCGATCATATCCAAATTCATCACACCCTTGATTTTTTTGTCAGGAGTCAGTCGTGAAACATAATTCTTGCTCCCATGCAAACCCTGTTCCTCACCAGAGAATAAAATAAATTCGATCGAATATTGTGGCTGAATATTTGCAGTTTTAAATGCGCGAGCAATTTCCATAACAGATACAGTTCCGCTACCATTATCATCAACACCTGGTGCCGGATCACGACTACCATCCCGTTCAGCAGTAGAATCCATATGGGCCGTTACCAGATAAAATGAATCTGTCTTCTGCCCATTGAGTCTGGCGATAATATTTTTCGAGGACAGTTGATCGCTGCCATATGTATACGAATATGTTTGTGTTGTATCCACTTCATAGCCAAGATCCTGAAAAAACTTAATAATATATGCTTGCTCGTCAAGATTTCCTTGTGATCCAGAAAAACGTGTCTGTTTTTCGTCAGTTTGCCCTTCTTTATTTGAAAGTTTTGTTAAATATTCCTGAATGCTCGTTGCTGAAATAGCGCTTGAGACAGCTTTCATTTGGTCTAAGATTGATGAACTTTGGCCTGTTGGTGCTGGCGTTCCTGTTGAAGAACCTGATCCACCCGTTGGAGCGGTTGTTGAAACTGGAGTTGCAGCAGAAGTTGGTGCAGCTGTTGGAACAACGGGAGTTTGTGTACCTGAATATTTAATGTTCGTAGGCGATGTCGGAACAGATGATCCTTTTTTCTCTTCTGAAATCAAAAATTCTGTGTAATCTGTAAGGTCTTGAGTATTAACAAAACTAAGATTGGTAAATCCAGGTATGGGTTTATCAGCAATCAGCACTACCGCATCCGGATTTGTTTTCTTAACCCATCCATAATAGTCAACAGTCGTATCGAAAAACTCAGGAATTTCGACGTTCATTTGATATTTTGTTACCGGGTCGTATTTTGCAGTCCCTATTTGTTTACCTTTATACGCAATGATTGTTTGTTTAACAGCAGGTGTGGGTGTTGCAAGCGGAGGAGCACCTGGACCAGAGGGAGTAGTCGGACTTGAGGGACCAGTTGTACCACCTGATGACGATGCTTCTTCACCGCCGACTAAATTCAGCAGGTGAAAAAACTTCATGCGAATTGTGCTGTATTCCGGTTGAGCTGCAAAAACAACCGGCCTAGCTGCAGCCACAAATATCAGAAGGGCGGTGCTCGCAATAAGCACCCTTTTTGAGACTCTCATACTATTCATTTTACAGAATTCAAATCAAAAAACCTCTATAATGACGATATGCAATTAAAGCACATGGAGCTTGAAGTGGCTTATTTTTCGATGGAAATCGAAATGGAGTCTGATATCCCATCATATGCAGGGGGACTCGGTGTTCTCGCCGGCGATTTATTGAGATCGTGCTCTGATATGGAAATTCCTGCCGTTGGTGTTAGCCTTGTATATAGTGGCACGGTTTATGCTCAAGAAATACAACCTGATGGAACACAAACATTCAAGGAAGTTGATTGGCGGAAGATGGAGCAATTCACAAAACTTCCGCATAGAATAACACTTCGATTAAAAGGTGAGGATGTTCATGTCGGGTGTTGGCGATACGATTTCGTTGGTCTACATGGATTTGTTGTTCCCGCATATTTGCTTGATACAAACCTTCAGGAAAATTCAGAATGGGCTCGCTCTATCACAACAAATTTATATGAGGACAAATGGGATTTACGATTTTCACAAGAGGTTGTGCTTGGTGTAGGTGGTGTAAAAATGCTTCGTGAACTTGGATATCATAATGTTAAAACCTTCCATATGAACGAAGGGCACTCATCATTGCTATCGCTTGCACTTCTTGAGGAAAATGAATACAAAGATGATCGAGTACGAGCTGAAACAGTATTCACTACACACACTCCAATACCTGAGGGCCATGATAAATTCGATTATGCCCTTGCGTACAGCATTGCTGAAACATATCTTCCATGGCACATCAAGCAAATTGCAACAGAAGAAAGTCTTTCAATGACACACCTTGGCATGAACATGAGTAAAAAGTCAATTGCAGTATCACGAAAGCATCAAAAGGTGAGTGAACATATTTTCCCTGGCTACACATTTACTTATGTCACAAACGGTGTACATCACCGCTCGTGGGTTGGTCATCATATGCAAGATCTGTATCAGCGCTATATACCAGGGTTTTTAGATGACCCAACAGAATTAAGTCATGTCGACCGAATTCCTGATGATGAACTATGGCAAACGCATCAAGAGGCTAAACGGGAGCTCCTCGGCTATGTGAACAAGCATTTGAAGTCCTTTAGTCCAATGAATATCGGAGCTGATTATGATAAATCAGATCACTTCCAGGAGGATATTCTAACAATTGCCCTAGCCCGCAGGCCTGTCCCATATAAAAGACCTCTGTTACTTTATAAAGATGTGGAGCGACTAAGAGCACTCGGTAAAAACAAAATACAGATTATCCAATGTGGACGTGGACATCCACATGATGAAAATGCAAAAAAAATCATCGATGAAATTATTGATATTTCGCGAACACTCAGAGGTGACGTCCGCATCGACTATCTTGAAAATTATTCACCTAAAATTGCTCGCCTTCTTGTTGCAGGTTGTGATGTGTGGCTTAATACACCAATGCAGCCATTGGAAGCGTCAGGAACATCCGGCATGAAAGCAGCAATGAATGGAGCGCTGAATTTCTCTGTTCCTGATGGATGGTGGATCGAAGGATATGAAATGAGTAAAGATGCTGGCTTTGTTATTGGCAAAGAAATAGCAGGGTTAGAAGCAGACTTCGATAACGACGCCGACGCCGATTCAATCTATTCACAACTCGATACAACAATCATTCCACTTTATTACAATAACCGAAATGAGTGGGTGCGTCGCATGAAAAAAGCTATTAGCCTTGGTGCATATTTCAACACCAATCGCTGTATTCGTGAGTATCAAGAAAAAGCCTGGCACATCTGATTTAACTTGGATATAATGGTAGCCGTATGAATCGGCAAAAGATTTCTGAGGTTGTTTACTACTTATCATATTACGTTTTTATTCTCACATGGGTTGTCTTAATAGGCTCTTATATCATTCTATTTACTAAATTTAGTCTGATCCAGAATCATATCAATTCATGGGGGAAAACGTTCGGAGAGCTCGCAATTATTATGTTGTGGGTTGTTTCGATCGCTGGAATATTGAAACGCTTCCAGGTAAAAGGGCTTCTTCAAGATCTACAAATAATCCTCATGAAATCAAGGCGACGAATTGGTATCACCATGTTTACCCTTGCTCTTATTCATGCTTCATGGGTACGTATTTTCCTCTATATTCAGTTTCACTATATCCCGAAGCTCAGCGATTTTGACGTTTTTGAACTGTGCGGAATACTCGGTTTAACACTTCTTTTCCCACTTTTTATTACTTCAAACAGTTTTTCTGTCAGAACATTGAAAAAAAACTGGCATCGAATTCATTATTTAATTTATGGAACAATGTGGCTTATTGCAATTCATGTTAGTTTGCAAGGAGAATTACAATGGGCAATTCCTACATACGTTATTGCAATACTCCAAATATTGTCACGCATTAATGAATATCGCTTAAAGAAAAATGCTGCACAACTCCAAGTAACTGCAACTCCACCTGCATCAATTCAAAGTACTCCACAACAACCTGCATCAGCAACTCCATCAGGAAGTCAACCCCAAGCACAACAACAGAATCAAACAAAACCAAATAATCAGCAAAAATCATGAAAAAAGCAGTCGACTATACGGGAGTTTGCATTGTTCATTTTTGTCACGATGGAAAGGGTAATGTCGTTATGAATCTACGCTCTGAAAAATGCCGAGATGAACATGGAAATTGGGACATCGGCGGTGGGGGACTTAAATATGGTGAAGCTCTTGAAGACGCTGTGAAAAGAGAATTAAAAGAGGAATATGGAGCAGATGCTCTGGAGATTCAACCACTCGGCTTCCGTGAAGTTATTCGCCAACGACGTAATGGTGAAACGACACATTGGATAGCGTTCGACTATAAAGTACTTGTTAATCCCCGACAAGTTCATAATGCAGAACCGGAAAAACATATCGAGATAAACTGGTTCAACAAGGAGAATCTTCCATCGCCGCTTCATTCGCAAATACCTTTTTTTCTAGAAAAATATAAAAGTTTACTATTCAGCAACAATGCCTGATTTACCAGATAAACTCGTTTTTGTGGATGTTGAAACAACCGGAATGAGGCCTTCATACGACCGTATTATTGAAATTGGCATCATTCGAGTTGAACATGGAAAGGTTGTAGCAGAGTATAGCAAACTTCTAAACCCTAATATGTATATGTCGCCGTACATCGAAATGCTCACGGGAATTACCAGTCAAGATCTTGAAAGTGCTGCATCATTTTACGACGTCAAAGATGAAGTGTATGAACTGCTTGAAGATGCAACTTTTGTCGCCCATAACGTTCGCTTTGATTATGGCTTTGTTAGACATGAACTTAAAGAGCATGGACTTCCCTTTTCGGCGAAACAACTCTGTACGGTAAAATTGTCAAAAAAATTATTTCCCCGTTATAGTAAACACAGCCTTGCAGCACTCATTGAACGCTTTGGTTTTTCATTTAAGCATCGCCATCGCGCTTTCGATGATGCTCATGTTTTATGGCAATTTTATCAAATGATCAATCAGCAATTTGATGGAGACAAAATTGCAGAGGCTATTGCATCAATCCAATCACAGCCAACATTTCCAAAAGACCTGGACCCTGCTATGGTCGCAAACCTTCCAGAATCCCCTGGTGTGTATCAATTTTTCGATCGGGATGGTTTACTGCTCTATATCGGAAAAAGCAAAAATATTCGATCGCGGGTTTTACAGCATTTTAATAATGATTTTATGACTTCGAAGCAACTACGCCTATGTCAAAAGATTGCCCGGATCGCATTTATTCAAACTGCCGGAGAACTTGGGGCACTATTGCGCGAATCATATCTTATTAAAAAATTGCAACCCTTATACAACCGCCAGCTACGACGTCACACAAAAATTATCTCATTACGAAAAATGCAAAACCCAGACGGATATGACACTGTATCGTTAGATACATTGGGGCAAATAAACGCCGATGAAGTACATGAATTACTCGGCATTTTCAGATCAAAAAAGCAGGCACATGATTTTCTCATTGATATAGCAAGAAAATATCAACTATGCCCTAAATTACTGGGGATCGAAAAGGGAACAGGTTCCTGTTTTGCCTATCGCCTAAAGTTGTGCAAAGGCGCATGCGTACAAGCTGAAAATCCAAAAATATATAACCTTCGATTCTTGATGGCGGCAGCTTCTCACCAATTTAAAAATTGGCGCCACGATGGGCCAATTGAAATTTCCGAAAAAAACGATATATGTGAATTGCATGAAAAATTTGTGCTTGATAAATGGTGCATTCTGAAAAACCATGTAACTGCGGAAGAATCACAAGATGAAACAGACCTATCTCTGGGGACGGATTATGAATTTGATGTCGACACCTACAAGATTCTTGTTCGGTATCTTGAAAAGAATGGTTACCGCCCCTTGAATGATGATATGAGCGCATCTCTTTGAGAATCTTCAAGCGTAAAGTTATTCCCAGATGCAATGCGCTGACGAGTTACTTCAAACAAACAAATAGCAGCAGTGACTGAAATATTCAAACTCTCGACCATTCCACGCATCGGCAGGTATAGTTTTTTGTCGGCTTTGTTAAGGGCTTCTTGAGTTAAGCCTGCATGCTCATTTCCAAATACGAGGGCTATATTATGATGCGTAAAATC
>CAZKVU010000006.1:33455-64204 GCA_964556475.1 uncultured Gammaproteobacteria bacterium
TTAAGCCTGCATGCTCATTTCCAAATACGAGGGCTATATTATGATGCGTAAAATCTGCCATGTACAAATCTACGCTATCTTCATCTAAAACAGTTGCCCAAATTTCGTAATTTTCCGTGTGTAGGTTGTTGTAGCATTCCTCGATTGAATGATGAATTGAAAAGTCCAGCCACTTATGTGCCGAAGATGAAGATTGCTTCCCGATTTTTGCCGGATTATATTCAGGCTGATTTGTAAATACAAAATGAACTTGTTGAACACCAAAACCATCACATGAACGGAGCACTGCAGCGGCATTATGGGGATCATGAACATCCTCGAGAACAACAGTCAGGCCTTTTTGCCGTTGAGAAGCGACTTGAGTGATTCTGTGCAGTCGATTTTCTGAAATAACTGTACGATTTTTTGACATGTCCTATTATAGCAATTTAAGTAAATTCACCCTGGGAGAGGATTAAATTTTAGTTAATTCCTTTTAATATTTTTTTAATAATCATAGTGTATGATGCTCATAGTATGAAAATACTGATTATTGAAGATGAGAAAGATGTCGCTGATAGCATCAAGATAATCCTTGAGCAGCATTTTATTGTTGATGTTGCCCATACTGGAGCTGACGGTGAATACCTCGCTCAGATCAATGATTACGATTTAATTCTTCTTGATTATGTCTTGCCTGATATGGATGGTTTAATGATTTGTTCATATTTACGTAAGAATAAAATTGAAACTCCGATATTATTTCTTACCTGCAAGGATGAAGTCGGAAATAAAGTTGAAGCGCTCAACTCTGGAGCAGATGATTACTTAACAAAGCCGTTTAGCCCATCAGAGCTCATAGCTCGCATGAGAGCGCTGATGAGGAGGTCTATTGGGAGTCACACTAATGCGCTTATGGTTGGAAGCCTATCCCTCGATTCGATTACGAGAACAGTTGTGCGCGATCATAAAAGCATACGACTTCGGCGTAAGGAATTTGATTTGCTTGAATACCTCATGAAAAATTCAAATAGAGTTCTCACACGCGGGATGATTTTAGAGCATGTTTGGGAGCAAGGTACCGATGAACTCAGTAATACCGTTGATGTTCATATTAAGTATTTGCGTGACAAAATCGATAAACCATTTCAGCAAAAACTGATTAAAACGGTTCATGGAATCGGATACAAAATACAAGAAAAAGAATAGAAAACTGAGGTTATAAATTGTCGAATGCCGCGACATAATAACATCGAAAGGGGGTGAAAACATGAGCAATGCACTTAAAAAAATCTTGACGGACAAGTCCGCAAGAAACGAAACAACAGCAGTAAAGATCGTCCGCGCTGAGGCGAAGGCAGGTCACCCGTGGTGCTGTTAAGTACCGGATATGGTGCTCCCAGTTTTTTAACTGGGGGTAGCTAAATTATTAAGAAATCATTAATTCATTTTTTGTTGTATTTTTTTATTCTTACATGTACTATAACTGCTGAATTTTCCTAACCTCATGAAAAAGGAAAAAATACTAAATCTACTCTTATTGGGAAGTATATCTCTGGGAATTCTTGCCCAATTTATCAACTCACTTGCATACATCAACTCAATCATAAATAACACAAAACACCTAGGAGATAATCCAATAATCGTCGCCATATTTAATCTTGTACTTATTCTTTTGTTAATAAAATCTAAGAAAGGATACAGTAAGGTTGTTTCTGTTATTTTTGTTTCAATTCTAACACTAGGCGCTTTCTATACCTTATACCTATGGGGCGCCGATGTCCCTCAAGGCCTGTTAATATTGTCAATTGTTATTGTTATTTCAGGTATTTTACTTGGTGGAAAAATTGCAATCATCCTAACACTGGTTATTTCAATTTATCTGATATTTCTTACATATTTACAGAGTAATTCGTTCATTCAAATAGAATCTCATTGGAAAAATAACATACTTGAAGTTAAAGATTCAGTTATGACTTCCATCTCCCTCTTCATCATTACCATTGTCTCGTGGCTTTCGAATCGAGAAATGGAACGATCGCTTGAAAGGGCAGAGGCCTCCGAACGAGCCTTAAAAAAAGAACGGGATATGCTTGAGCAGCGTGTTGCAGAAAGGACTGCAGAAGTACAGCAAATGCAGGTAGAAAAAATCACCCAGCTCTACCGCTTTGCAGATTTCGGAAGGCTCGCATCTGGCCTAATGCACGACCTTGTCAATCCTCTTACCTCGGTTTCTCTTAATATCGATCACATGGCAACTCACAAAAAAACCTTCAAGGCCGCGATAAAACGCGCTCAGACAGGTATTAAACGCATGGAAAGTTATGTTGAGGCAGCACGAAAGCAAGTTCAGCAACAGGAGACTCACAAAACATTCTCCGTTAAACAGGAGTTGACCCACGTTATTAACATCTTTTCATATCGTCAAAAAAAGGAGCACGTCGTCATAAAGCTTGATATGAAAAAAGATGTCAAAACATTTGGCAATCCGATTGCATTTAATCAGGCTGTGAGTAACATCCTGGCAAATGCTTTTGACGCATATGATGGATTCCCGACTTCTAACAAAAATACCAGGCAGATTGTGGTAGAGAGCTATGTTGAAAAAAACACTATCCACATTTCAATTCAAGACTGGGGGAGAGGTATAGATAAAAATACTTTGCCACACATTTTCGAACCCTTCTTTACAACAAAAAATGCCGATAAAGGAACAGGAATAGGCCTTTCTATCAGTAAGAAATCAATTGAGGAAAAACTACATGGCACTGTTGCGGTAAAAAGTTCAAAAACCAAGGGGACTCTGTTCACTATTTCCCTACCAATCATTAAAAAAAGTTAAGAATTTTTTAATTTTTGTTGTGTAGAATGGGCGGTAATGAAATATAATTCTGAAAAGTCTATAGAAAGGGGAGTAGTATATTTAGCAAGTCAGCAAAGGCTTGATGGCAGTTTTCTGAGTTATTCTTCCCCATCGCAAAACAATTTTGAGGAGGCTCAAGAATATGAAACCGTATTTACAAGCGCATTGATTCTCACTGCGCTTCATCATATCAATACTCCGAAAACTCAAACTATTAAATCGAAAATCGTCCGATTTTTATTAACACAAAAAAGTGAACACTGGACTTTCAATTATTGGAACAGACTATCTAAGGAATATACTTCCCTTCCGTATCCAGATGACTTGGACGATACGTTTTGCGCCCTCTCAGCCTTACATCTCTATGATAAATCTATTATTAATGGCAATGCGCTTGCCTCGATCGTCCATATTCTTACATCGCTTGAAACTCAAGAAGGTGGACCATATCGAACATGGATTACTGAAAACACTGCGGATGATATTTGGAAAGATGTTGATCTTGCAGTGAATGCAAATATCGCATATTTTCTTATACTTAACAAAATTCATTTACCAAACTTGGAAACGTTTATTGAAGATGCTATTACTGAGAATCGCTTTACATCGCCCTACTACCCCACTCCTTATCCGATCCTCTACTTCATTTCTCGCTGGTATACCGGAGAATATAAAGAAAAAGCAATCGAATATATTCTTTCGAAGCGTAAAAAGGATCGATGGGGCAATCCGGTGAATGATGCGTGTGCCGTCAGTGCCTTATTGCGGTTCGGTTATGATCCATCACAACTTACTCTTGATGTCGAACAAATTTCACAAACTCTCTCGCAACCATCCAGCTTTACTTTCTACACCGGAATTAATCCGAAAAGAGATACACGATTTTATGCCGGATCCCCTTCGCTAACCACAGCGCTCATCCTAGAAATGATGCTTCTCCATCAGGATTATTTAAAACTCACACAACAATCTCAGCCGAAACAGAATAAAGCCAAAGAGCTCCACATCAATACGATGAATTTTATTGACAATCGGTTAGAATCTACGTCGCCGAACATACAGGCTATGTTTAAGACATTCTCCAGCAAACTGCGGAAGACTGATGATGATGTAAAAATCATTCTTCTTCCCTATCTTTTCTACACATCGCTCAACCACGAAAAAACAAAAAAAACAAAGCTGCCCAAAGACTTTTTCATCAAACTTGGTGCAGCAAATCTTTACGGATGGATTGCCTATACCATCTACGATGATTTTCTTGATGACGAGGGCAGCCCTCAAACCCTGCCAACTGCTAATGTCTGTCTGCGAGAGCTCACAAATATCTTTGAATCTATCTTGCCCAATACGCACTTCCCACACACATTCCACTCGATAATGGATGCGATTGATGGTGCAAATGCCTGGGAGGTTGCAAACTGTAGGTTCACGAATTCAACTCAGACCGGTGATCAACCACTTCCTAACTTTAAAAACTTTCAACAACTGGCAAACAAGTCCTTGGGACATGCACTCGGGCCATTAGCAGTTTTGACAGCACTCGGGTATGAACCAGAAAATATTGATTATCAGAAAACGCTCAATTTCTTTACTCATTACCTAATTGCACGCCAGCTCAACGACGATGCGCATGATTGGGAACATGATTTTAATAAAGGTCAATTAAATGCAGTGTCGACAATCCTCTTACGTGAGGCGCACATTGACGATCTTTACTCTGTGGATCTTGAGAAGCTCAACGAGTTATTTTGGGATAAAGTTGTCTTAGATATTGCCACAATAATGCTCGACCACATTAAAAGTGCACGTGAATCCATACAATCGGTCAAGCTGATTCATGATTTCACCCTTTTTGAAAATCTACTCAAACCCATCGAACAATCGGCACATAAAGTAATTTCAGAGCAGAAGAAGGCAACAGAATTTATTGCTGCATACAAAGCTTGATTACTTTGACCTTCGCTGCTTCAATAATTTCTTTATTTCGATCAGCTCTCTTTCAATAGAATTAAGTTTAAGCTGTAAATCAAGGTCTTCCGGAGATTCGTCATCAAAGTAGGAAATGGGCTTATGCAGTGATTTACTGATTTTTTTCATCATCTCGAAGCTTGGCAAAGCTCTTCCAACCTCATAGGAACTCACGGTCTTGTCAGATACTCGCAATGCTTCAGCAAATTCCTTCTGAGATAAGCCAACCTCTTTACGGGCTTTCTTAATAGCTTCTCCGACATTATATTTTTTTGGATTTGACATACAAAATCTATTCAGAGTAGAATAATTCCTAACATAATGAGATTATGAACATGCTAATTATCGAACCTAATACTAAATTACATACTCCCTACTCTCTCTTGTCGAACAAAAATACAATTGAACGTGTTGCTACTCCTGAGCTTGGACTAAAAAGCATGTCCCTCCAAACACCAGATCTCGTACTCTTAAGCGCAAGTCCATCTATCTCAAAAATTCTCAGTTTCTTAGAATCTCTTAAGAACGCCTCACATAATAAACTTATACCGCTTATCTTTGTAATAGACCTTTCCTACAAGCTCAGCACCATACCTGGAACAACCTGGGGTGGCAAACTTGGAGTCCTCACATCTATCTCATCTGAAAACGAGCTTAACTCTACCATTCGTAGAATTACTTCTGAGTAGTATATAGCAAAATGACGACAATGTAAAATCTGGTATACTGATTTTTATATGACACCAGAGCCACGACCGAGACAGATTTTCTTTTATATTGCGCTGACCATTACTGCTGTGCTTGCCGGCATCGTTCTGAAAAATTTTATATCTGTTATTGTGCTGTCTGTTATATATTCTTTCGCCGTTCGGCCTATTTATCACTTTTTTCATCGTTACGTTAAGTCGCAATCTATCGCCTCATTGTTAACACTGCTTTTATCAATCATGATGGTTTTCATTCCGATTGCCTTTATAGTTGATCTTTTTGTTCGAGAGGCCTTGCAATTCAGACTATCTGTTGTTAATAACTCCGGCTCATTTAGTCAGGCAATTGAACAATCAGTCCGGACATCATATTTAACAATAAAAGATATTCCAATTTTGTCGGATGTTTTCCATCCTGATAAAATCAGCAAAACGCTTGAAAATTCAGCAAATATTGTCAGCTCATTCTTAAGTTCAAAGGCTCTGGCAATCGGTAGTTCTTCAGCTGGGATTATTACCAATTTCTTTATCATGCTCTTTCTTGTGTATTTCTTAACACCGAATTTATCCAAGATCAGACGATATGTAGAAGATCTCAGTCCTCTTGAGAATAAAATCGACAAACTATATATAGACCGGGCAATCGCAATGACCTCTACGGTGGTCAAAGGAACATTTATAGTAGCTCTCGCCCAAGGAATGCTGGCGGGCCTATTTATGTGGCTTGCAGGCGTTGACTATGTCCTTGTATTAACGCTTGCCGCAGTAATAGCGTCTGTTATACCAGTTGTAGGCACCGGCTTCATTACGGTGCCAATCAGTGTGCTTTTATTCTTAAGCGGGCAGCCAGTGCCCGCACTGATTGTCTTCCTCGGTCAAATTATCGTTATCGCAAATATTGATAATATAATCCGTGCAGAACTCGTTGCCCGGGAAAACTCACTACACCCTGCGCTTATGCTTATGAGCATAATCGGCGGTATTCAGGCATTCGGCGTTTGGGGTTTTATTTATGGACCAGTCATTCTCATTCTCTTTATCACCTCTCTTGAAATCTATCAAAAACATATACGGTATTAATTTGACACGTGATGGTGTATAATATATATAGTTATTGATTGCATTCTAGATTGAGCGTTACGTTTAATTCTCTTAGATTTAACACTGCACGACAATCCCCAGAATCTTCTATGATCGAAGGAGGTGAATGATAGATGAATTCCAAACTTTACGTTGGTAATCTTGATTACGGAGTTACTGATGCACAACTTTCAGAGCACTTTAGTCAAGCTGGTACTGTCACTGACGCAGTCGTCATTAAAGATAGATATTCAGGTCGTTCAAAAGGTTTCGGTTTCGTAACCTTAAGCACACCGGAAGAAGCACAAGCTGCTATTCAAATGTTCGACGGTAAGGACATGGGTGGAAGAAACATTGTTGTTAACGAAGCCCGTCCAAAGAAAGACAACTAACCATAATAATAACCAGACCAGCAATAGAGTTTTCACTCTATTGCTGGGATGTGTTCTCAAAGTCTGCTAGAAAGTTTTATGCCATTGGGGCATCCAAACTATCCCACATATCTTTGCTCACGAATTTTGTAAGACTCATGCCATTGTGCAAAGCCTTTAAAGCGTATCTAACTTGCATGCTCCCATTTTTAGTGGTACGTTCGTATTTTGTTCTTTTAACAGAACTCATTGGAACCTTAACTTTTTGTCTATTTTTTACATCGTAGAATTCAACATCCATAATTTGACACCTCCCTTCATTAAGTTCACTTGAACTTAGAACTTGCTTCCATTCTAAATAAACTTTTTTCTACTTGTCAAGCGTAGAAATTATTTCATACGCTCGAAAGCATGAATCGAAGGATTTTTGAGCTCAATTTAGGTGAAGAGTGCTATTGGGTAATAATACGCGTGGAGGGAAAAATGCTTGACCATGTATACCAATAAACTTGTGTGCTAAAATCTGCTTCACGAATTCGAGATACATATTGAGACTGCATATCTAGCGGCACAAATGTTATTTCAGTACCTTTAATGATTCCTATACCTTTGGTAAAGGGCTTATTTCTTACATCAAGCGGTATGTTTTTTGAAGTTACTGAGTTAAGTCCCACTTCAGCGCCTTTCATTTTATTATAAAAGTCGCTATAAAACTTCATCTCCTTAACCGGTGCCAATACTTTAATATTCTCCGTATCTTTTACATCCTGCCATATTTGTCTACTGAGAGGCTTATATTGATTCAAGAGCTGATCTTTATACATACCATTGAATCCCTGACCATTTAGCTGGAGGAAAGAAGCGTCTGTGGACTTATCGTACATAACCAGGTTTCCAGCATAAAGTGGGCCCAGTACACCAAACTCCAGCGTCTTTCCCTCATGAGTTCGACTAAAGGTCTCTGCCGTATCTGCTAATAAACAATACGTTATCGCGACAGGCTCTTTATCAATTGTGTCATTGACAATATGATGAAAGCTCATGATGGAAAGTGGATATACGTATGTTGCATTATCAGTCTTAAGAACGAGCACGGGGTCTTTGTCATCAAGAAATGATCCTGCCTTATCTGCTGATACATATTCTGGCTTGGTAATGTCCGGAAACATCGTCTTGACGTTATCGCCCCATGATTTCTTAGGATCGAGCTGCGCCTTCCGAAGCTCTGAATGTTTTGTTTGCACTGTTATCGACGTGTCAGAAGGAATAGTATTTGTCCGAAGACTGCCAGAAAATAATATACAGACAACCCCAGCAACAATTAGAAACGCAATAATAAATTTGCCTCTATTCTTCTGTAAATACTTCTCCATATGACTCATATTGTACTCGAAAAACCTGATACACTTGTATATGATTATTATCTAATAATATCGGATAGTTATACCATTGACCATTATATCCTACTAAAATACCCCCTCTACCATATTGACATTTATTTGCGAACTACCTATAATCCGCAATAGAAATTCTATAGTAAATAGGAGATTAATCCTATCTATAAATTTAGACTATAAAATATCGTGGTTAGTAAGTCTATAAGTTACAGGTTTTTACAATAATATGATGTCAACGAAAAAGAACCTCCAAAAAACCCTCCGTTTTTCCACTTCTCTTCTTTTAATTCTGCAACTTATTATAGGTTTGTCATACTCGTGGGTAGTATATGCAGAAGAACCACTACCTGACCGTAATCAACTGACAAATCAGATTTATACTGAGGTCAATCAAGGCTTACAAAACAACGACCAAGCTCAGCAAGATACTAATAACCAACAAGATAATGGAGATGGTGGAGCACAAACTGAAGTTGTCAATTCTGGTGATGATGCAAGCGTCGATAACACTTCATCAGATTCAACAAACACAACCGTCAACAATAATAATAATGCAGATGTTAATCAAGATGTGAATGCGACCGCTAACACTGGTTACAACCAAGCAAAAGGAAACATCAGCTTTGGTGGTAATGCCGGCATCATCTCAACAGGTAACGCTGGAGTTAATGTAAGCGGGACTGCTAATGTCAACAATAATAATACGGGTGTTTCTGGAGGTGGATCTACTGGCGGCAGTGGCACATCAGTGGTCAACAGCGGAAAAAATCTTTCGACAACAACTTCAAAGGACGGCAGCACAACAACCGTTGTGAACAATAATAATAATGCAACAATTCACCAAGGTGCTAATACAACAGCAAATACTGGAAATAATGATGCCTCGGGAAATATCGCAATCGGTGGAGGCGTTGCTGGCCTTATCTTAACTGGTGATGCATGGACAGACATCAGCTTCATGACGGTCGCAAATGGCAGTGCAACACTCGTTGGCGGCACAGGCGGCGGAAATGGCCCGGGAACTGGTGCAGACATCTATATAACCAACACAGGTGGACGCTTCAGCGGTATCAACAGAGCATACGTCCGCGCTAACACACTCGTCAACAATGCAAACAATGCAACCGTTAATCAGACATGTGGCGGCAAGCAAGGCGGATGTACAGCAATCACTGGAGGTAACTCATCAAACAATAATATTGCATTCGGCGCAGATGCAGGTGTCATTCACACAGGTGATGCGATCGTTAATGTTGAAATGAATGCCTCAGTCAACGATAACAAGACTGCAATCAAAGGTACAGGTGCAGGCGGCGCAGATGCAAACGCAGATGTTGTCAATACCGGTGACGATCTCAATGTTGATAACGAGGCAAATAGCCAGTCAAACACTGTCGTCAACAACAATAATAATGCTCGAATTAACCAGAGAGTGAACGCAGTAGCCGACACTGGTCATAACACTGCTAACTACAATATCTCATTCGGCGGTAATGCAGGAGTCATTACAACCGGTGATGCTATTGTCAATGTTGTACTCAATGCTGATGCAAACAATAATGACACACAGATCAGTGAACCATCAGCAGGAATGGGTGGAGGCTCAGGAGCACATACAGACGTTATCAACTCAGGCAATAACGCTCAGATCAACAATAACTCAACGACAAACAACAATACAATCGTCAATAACAATAACTACCTTGATCTGAATCAAAGTGCGAATGTTGTCGCAAATACCGGCAATAATACCGCCTCAGACAACATCTCCACAGGCTGTGGTTGCTCAGGACGATATGCATGCATCTCACCATGCACAGCTGCGGGAGGAATCGCAGGGGGCATTTACACTGGCGATGCTTTCATCCAAACGTTTATGAGTGTTGTTGCCAATCATAACAACACAACAATTGGTGATCCGGCAATCGGCGGCCCGGCAGACCCAGCTGATCCAGCATCAAACACGGGCTCAAATACCCAGTCAAATACAGCCACACCAACAACAGCTGTAACACCAACATACGTTGTGAATGCAGGCACTGGTGGAACTGCAATCATTGCTGGCACAGCATCGCAATTAACCGCACAGGGAACTGTTAAAAAAATCGGAAAAGTACTCGGCGCTACAGCAAAGAAACTTCCAAGTACTGGTGCAGAAGACACATTAATGATATTTGCAATCGCAACAGCTTTATTCAGCACAGGGCTCTTCTTAAAGAGGCTTAACATTAATAATGTAAGCTCGCGAAAGGAGGTGAAACAATAACAATACAATGCAAAAACTCGCAATCGTAACTTCATTAGCACTTACACTCGCAACAGCAGCTCCTGCTTTTGCAAACACAACTAACGTTGTTAACAGCGGTGGAAACACTGTCGTTAACTCAAACGAAGTTCAAAACACAAGTGTTAATGTTGTGAATACAAACGTCGCAACAGTCAGCCAAGAAATGAACGCTGTCAACAACACAGGCGGTAACGTTTCAGCAGGTAACATTGGAGCAACTCCTTGTAGCCCATGTGGCATCACAGGTGGTTCTTCAATCGTAACCGGTAATGCAACAACAGACAATCACATGAATGTTGATGCAAACTCAAACGTCACAGTAGTTGATGTTGATGGTAATCATGGAGGCATGAACCAAACTGACGTCGTTAACACAGGTGGAAACCTTAACGTTAACACAGCAGCAGTTTCAAACACAGCAGTTAACGTTGCTAACACAAACGTTGCTTTTGTCAAACAACAAGCAAACGTCGTTAACAACACTGGTAACAATGTTTCAGCCAACAATGTTGGTGCAGCAAACATCTTAACTGGTAACGCTGCAACATCAAACGCCATGGGTGTTGATGTTAATGAAAATGCTACTGCAGTCAATATCTCTGGTTCACAAATGCCAAACATGGGTGGATGTGATCTCTGCGGTCCATGTTATGCTTCCAACTGTACATCAGTTGTAAACTCTGGACAAAACGCAGCTGTTAACACAGCTTCAGTCACAAACACAGCAGTTAACGTCTGGAACTTGAACACTTTGTTCTCTTACCAAGGCCTTAACGCTGTCAACAACACTGGTAACAACGTCGGTGCCAATAACATTTATGGTGCTAACATCGTTACAGGTGGTGCTGGAACAACCAACGGTATGATGGTCGAAGGCAACAGCAATGTAACAGCTGTTTCACTTGATGAATCAATGCCAATGGGTGTTAACGACTTAGTCGCAGTAAACTCAGGCGCTAGCGCCGTATTCAACGCAGCAGCAGTTTCAAACACAGCTCTTAATACTTTAAACACTAACTTATTATTTGCTGGTCAATCTGTTTTGAACACTTCAAACAGTGGTAACAACGTCGCCCTTAGCAATATCGGCGGTGGTTTGACTTGGACTGGTGGCGCTGGTACAGCTAGCAACACAACAGCAGGAGGCAACAGCAACGCTACCTCAATCGGTGGTGGTGCAGGTGCACTCTTAACGCTGTTAGCTTTAATGTCGCTTTAAAATAGAGCTTAGGTCTCAATGCCTTAAGATCTAAGAGACATTAAAGCGCAAAAGGCCCTTCGGAAACGGAGGGCCTTTTTTTTGTGCAGAAGTATATTATGCGGTTGTATATATTTTGATCTATTTGCGGGTAATATTCTGCCGAGAGAACACCCTTATAGGTTGTCATTTAAGCTCAAATATGCTACAATAGGGCCTCATGAGAATCCAGAAGAAAATTCTATCGGTATTAATAATTTCCTTCTTATTACTTTCACGATCTCTGGTATTTGCTCAGGAAGTTCAGAACATCACTCCGACCGAAACACCAACTCCAACAATTAGCGAAACCAGTATTACGCCTACTCCTACAGACGTAATAACACCAACTCCAACAGAAGATCCAAGCTATAACGAATATGACAAAAGCACCGAATATTCCGATTCTAATAGTGAAGCTGTTGGACCAGATGCAGCAAACCTCGATCCTACCGATACAACGGATATTATTGCGTCACACAGTTCTCAGATTGATATAACAATCGAAAATAATAACGACGCTACTGTTGATAAAAATGCATCAACAACAAATAACACCGGTGGCAATCAGGCTGTAGCCAACATAGATTTATATAACAACGTGCTCATCCAGACTGGAGACGCACATGCACAAGAAAATCACTCAAATATTCTGAACACAAATATCATCGGGGAATACATTCTGTCAACGATTGTTAATTTCTTAACTGGAGATGCAAGCAATAATTACGACTTTTCACAATTCAAAGCATGTGCGCAAGAACTCAGCCCTGTTCTCTCTTCCGATATTCAACTCTCAGAAGCCGATGGTAATAAAATCAATGTGACTGATATCTATCAGCGTACTGACACACTTGGTATTATAAATAATAACGTGGCAACGGTCACAAATAACATTACTGTCGATGCGCTAACCGGCGATAACAAATCCCTTGATAATATAGCAAGCACAACGATCAGGACGGGTGATAGCACTATTGATGTAAATCTTTTCAATCTCATTAACACAAACCTGGTTGGCGAATGCGGATTTTTTGGTGTATTTAATTTCTTCAGCCCACAAACATCATCGCTTATCCTCCCAAATGATGACGACTTCATTAGTCATACATCATCTCCAACAACAATCAGTGCTGTCGACATACTAAATTCAAACACTGTTGATACTGATACACAAACGAATGCCAATGCAAATACTGGTGAAAACAAACTTAATGACAGTATTAACTGGCTTGTTCCACCAACCATTTCGACTGGTGATATATCAACATCGCAGGATATTCTTGATCTCACAAATCTTAACTACACTATGAATAATTTTGCAGTTATCAGAATTCAGCATTTTGGTCATTGGACAGGTAAACTCATCGGATGGGATGGGCTTGTATTCGAAGGTGATGATTATCTATGGTTGGTTAAAGACAATTCTCTTGCTGATAATTTCGCTGGTTTAACAAGTGGTGATGAAAGCCTTGAAAGTACGGTAAATCAAGATGGTGATACGGAAAATATTGATATCGACACTCATAAATATGTTGTCATCGACAATAACAATACTGCTACTCTACGAAATTATCTAAATCTTAACGCAGACACCGGTCATAATGAAGCAAATAAGCTCAATGCTGAAATCCAAACAGGCAATGCCCAAATCACGACTGACATCTTTAATATGTTGAATACCAATATTGTCGGAAAAAACTGGTACTTTGGCGTTATTAACATTTTTGATACTTTTACGGGCGATATTATTTTCCCTCGCGCTGACGCAGCAGTCTCCATGACCGCTGATACACCCCAAGTCACATCAAACAGTACCTTCACCTATCGTATTCATTATGTAAATGGCGGTCAGCTGCCAGCAAATGATACAACGCTCGTGGCTGTTTTCCCATCTGATACTAAAATAGTGAGCACTTCTAAACAGGGCATCAAGTCAGGACAAACAATGACATGGTCGCTCGGTAATCTGAACAAAAATCAATCAGGTGATGTCTATGTGCAAGTACAGGTTAACTCATCAAATGATCCGCATGCCCTTCTCGCAACATCAGTCATTCATACATCGTCTAAAGAAGTCGAGACCAATAATAATTCATCGCAGGTGAGTGTGCTTTTCAAGATTGAATCGTCAAATCAACCTGCTGCGAACCAATCAAACAGTTCATCAAGCAGTAATCAAACAACCGTAACCACAACGAATGTTCAAACAAACCCCACACCAACGCCTGTCCAATCTACTATCAAGAAATTCTTAGATAACACTTCTTTATCTCAGGTGAATGGAACATCTTCAAATAATATTGTGAATGCTCATAAATCAAAACCAACAGTTCAATCACAGGGAAAGATTGATATTGGAGGCCTGTTTGAAAAGGCAAACTCATGGCTGCCACTTATCATTGCCTACTTTCTCGGAGTTGGAAGCACACTTCTCGCTATTCGGATCAAAAGACTATTAAGCTAATATTTGCTAATTTAGCAAACCAAAAATCAAACATTAAACAACTTTTTAAAAAAGTCTTTTACTGTATTGATGATGAAATTGTGAATAGATTCGTACGTAGATGAGTAGGGCAATGAATCTTTTTCAACCTGCACAGATTTTTCTATTTCAACCTTGGTCCCCGAAGATTTCGTAGCTGTATTTTTTGCCGTATCAGAAGCATCTTTTGTCACTTTCATTTCTACGCCATTTTTTGTGCTTTCTACTTCTACCCGCTCACTTCCAGGATCAGTGCTTTCATATACCTTTTTTACTCCGTTATTCTCCACCTCAACTTTTTTATAAACGCTTGTGTTTGAGCCAGATGTATTAACGTCAGTCTGAACATTAACCTGTGAATTTCCTGTTGTCTGAACATTTGTTTGGACATTCGTTCCAGACTGTTGTGAAACAACTACTATAAGAACTGTCAACGGTAAAAATACTCGAGTATATCGTAAGATTATATATCTCATAGAATGAATCTATTATAGAGCTTTTTTGAGTAACTGTCTAGCGTAATATAGGGAAGAGCGAGCTTATTCGAGTAGATTGGTTAAAGTCTTATAAGCTGCGTGACATCAGCGGTCTTGAGTTGTTCATAGAGCCACTTATTATAAGAGTCTCTCATCTTAAGCTGAGTAATAGCCTGTCGTATTGCGACTCGCTGACTTCTGAGGATAGCATTTTTTCCTACGACAATCCCGTTATCTTTGTAGAATTGCTGGATTTCTTTTTCGGTTACCTTAGTTGTTGGTTCAAACATATGCTTAATAATCAATTGGTATTCTATTTGTTTTTTGAATTCTTTTTCACTGATTCCCTGTTGTGTAAGATATAAATCAAGCGTATAGTTTTGTTCCTTTAAATCTCTTTCAATAATTTTCATCTGCGCATCTACTTCCTTTTTGTCAATTTCAATATGGCGGCTCTTTGCCTCATCTTTAACGATGTCGGTGATGATGATTTCCTGCATGACTGTTTTGCCAGCTCGCTTAACAAGTAGTTTGGTAAATTCATTACGACTCACCGTATTTCCATTAATGACTGCTACGGGAATAAACTTCTTGAATGAAAATCCGATAATAAAACTTGCAAGTGCTATAAGAATGAATGGAGTAAATGGCTTTATTTTTGTCCAAAGAGGACTAAATTTGTGCGCATATGATCTAAGCTTAGATAAGTCAAAAGAAGCTGTCCTAACTCTTCGTCTCATGAATGATTGGTTCATAGGCCTATATTATAGCACAATCAATACTGGATTCAAGATACCTATATGAGATATAGAAGTATTCTACAAGCAGAATCTCCCAAGGATACCAACATAGTATAATAGAGATATGGCGGAAAAGGAAAAAAGCAAAATGACGGAATATGCACTGAAGGCAATCGGGGTTGCTGTGGTGATAGGTATTGGTCTGCTCGGATTAAATTATCTTGCTTCGAAGGTCCACATTACAATCTGAAAAATCTCCAATTGATGTCCGAACAAGAGAAATAACAAATGCCCCTGTTTTTAATTTCTTTCCCATGTCATGCACAAGCGAGCGGACGTATGTTCCACTTGAACACGATACACTAAATCGGACTTTACTATATTGATAAGACTGAGGTTTCTCAGGAGTCATAGAGAATAATTGTTCCCATTCAGCTTTAATATTCTCTTGTCGAAAATCACCATTCACAGTCTTCAAACGCCGTACAATTTCATGATGTAATTCCTCCTTAGATATCTGTGAAACTTTATTGAGCTGAATATCATATATTGTTCTCTTCTCTGATGGTATTTTAATTTCACTCAATCGGTTTGCACGCGTCCACCAATATAAAGGTTTACCATGTACTGTTTTTGATGAAAATGGTGGATAACGCTGATCAATGGTGCCTTTGTAGGAATTAAGCACTTTTCGGATTTCTTCATCAGTTATGGCTAAAGTTGCGAACGGTTTTGCGGCAGGTATTCCCAACACATCATAGCTGTCAGTTTCGATTCCGAGAATCATCTCGGCCTCATACTTTTTATCCAAACCTAAGAATTGATCTCTCTGTTTATTTTCATCACCTACCAAAATGAGTACCATGCCTTCAGCCATAGGATCAAGCCTACCCGCATAACTGAGCTTCATATCAACCAAACTTGTATCTCGCAATTTTAGTTCAGCAATACATTCTAACGGTGTCATGCCGACTGGTTTATATAAACAGATCATAAGCTCAAATGAGTTCAACTTTTATCTCGCTAGCACAGGCTAAAAAGTTCGATTGAACTTGTTAGCAATCACGCTTTATGTATGATAATTTGAGTTCAAATTTCCACACTTCACCTTGCAAAATTACTCTCCATGTACTACTATAGTTCTATGGTAAAGATGCTGATTCGGCTTCTCGTTCAAGCCTTAGCAGTTTTTATTTCTGCATGGCTCCTTTCTGGCGTATCGGTCAACGACATGCGCTCTGCCCTCATTGTCGCAGTCTTGTTGGGTCTTATTAACACATTTGTTAAGCCGGTTCTAGCATTTTTCACATTGCCGATTACGATTGTCACTCTTGGTCTCTTTAGCTTCATTCTTAACGCGGTGCTCATTCTCCTGGTCGATCATCTGGTCGATGGCTTTGCTGTAGCAAACTTTTGGTGGGCAATCATTTTCGGATTTGTGCTGTCGATCGTAAACTGGATTTTGATCAAGATTGTTGAGTAGCATCCATCTGCTCAAGTATTTTAAGATATTCCCCGCTCTCACACTGCTCTTCGGTAAAATCAACTTGCTCATCTTTTAATGATGGATCGTATGCTGGATCAGGATAATTCACAAGCCAACCGTCGACATCGCCAATATTCATCAATCCTGTTGGAATATTTTTGGGGATATACAAACGAACATTATTATCTTCAGTTAAAACATGCTCTTCGCGCTTACCATTCACATATAAAATAATTTTCATGGTTCCCCGAACACACATGTAGCGGGCAGCACGAACGCGATGGAGATGATAGCCTTTGAATGCACCGGGAGTTGCGGCACTCAAATAAACTTCTGTCTTTGAATTATCTTTACTTTTGAAAAGTTCAATTAAAAATCCGTTTTCATTGCCATCAAGGTCCTTTGTTGTCACCCGTTTGGCTTCTTCGATATATGGTTGGTCAGATGTCATCATAGTTTATAGGTACAAATTTTAATGAATTGTGTCTTCGCTTTCAAGACGAGTTTCAACTGATGCTTCCAATTCCGGGGTTGTCTGACTCTCAAGTTTTATTTTCTCTACAAGTCGAGTCAGCTGTCGCGATCGTGTTGTTCCAATCTTTTGGTAGGTGTTCGTTAATGTGTTGATTTGTCCACCAAGTTTTTCGAATTCGACATTGTATAAGTCATATTGTTTTTCGAACTGCTTTATATACGAAACAATTTCCTGGATGTTTTCCTGAACTTTAAAATTGGAATATGCCTGGCGAACCATGCGCAAAATTGCAGTAAAGCTGAACGGCCCTGCCAGAACAACCTTCCTATGCATGGCATCAATCCAAATATCGTTCATCTTGTCATAAATATACGAAAATATCATTTCATTCGGTACAAACAAAATAACAAAATCGACGGTTTTATCTTCAGGGTTTATATAGTCTCGTGTCGTTACCTGGGTGATTTTATCCTTAACATCTTTTGCAAATTCCTTCATCAATTGCGATTTTGACATTTTATCTTCCATTTCGGTTGCTTGCTGTAATTTTGCATACGGAAACTTCACATCAATATTAATTTTTGTTTTGTCAGGAAGATAGATTGAAAAATCAGGACGGGTTGATGTATTCGCCTGCGCCTTATTATAATCGAAATCAACTCCACGCACAAAACCTGCCATTTTAAGCAAATCTTCTGCAACCTGTTCGCCAAACTGTCCTCGAAGTTGATTATTTGTTAAGACTTTTTTAAGACCTTCTGTTGTTGAAGATAGCTCTCGAGTAATTTGTTCGTGATCTTTGATTTGCTGAAGGATCGATTGTGATGTTTTACCTGAATCCCTTAACTCAAGCTGAACCGACTCGATCATCTTCTCAATTAATTTCCGCTTATTTTCAAGGTCGGTCTTCATTTCACGTTTTTCTGCGCCAAGCTTTTCATTGGCCATCGAGATCAGCTGGTCGTTAGCATTTTTCAAAACCTTAGGAAAAATTTCGTTGAGTTGCTGCTCGAGCTGTTGAGATAAATCGCCACTTTTCCGCTTTTGCATAAACATAAAGATTACAAACGCTGCGACAGCTCCGATTGCTAAACCCAGAATAGTATCAATAGACATACGCCTATTATATACACTGAACACTCAAGATGTAACCGACTCGGAGCGAGCCTTAAACGAGGTTTGTTCCTTTGAAGATTTTTGGTTTCAACCAGTCTTTTGGAGTTTTCTTCTGATCTTGCTGATTTTGTTGCTGAGGCTGCTGCTGAGGAACGTTGTTTAATGCATCGTCGCTCACTTCCTGAGGGTTAATTTCCTTATTCTCAACAAATTCAATTTCAGTCTCAGTCGACATCTCTGGTAAAGATTCTGGAGCATCAATATGAGACATCTCTATTTTTTGTGCTGGTATTGATTTTTCACTAAATTCTGCTGATGGTCCTGCTACTATTGGCGATTCGACAATATCTTCAGATTCGTCCCCTAATGTTCCTCCAAAGCTGTTTTGCATCGGCATTTGAACAGGTTGTTGTGGTTGTTGTGGATACTGTTGATACTGATTAAATTGCTGTGGCTGAATCATTTGTGGCTGAATCATCTGAGGTCGGCTCATAGGTTGCGGTAGTCCTTGAAGTCCCTGCCCAAATGAAGACTGCATACCAGGCTGTTGCAACTGTTGTGTAATGCCTTGCGGGTTCATTCCTGTCATACCAGGCACAGCGCCCATAGAACCCATTTGACGATTCATGGCAAAAGCAGGTTTTTTAACTGCTCCGCTTTTCAATAACAACGCGATTGATTCAAAAGTTTCCGCTGAAACTGAATGTGCGGTGAAATTGTTGGTGGCAGCAGCAATACCTGCATACAGATTTGTCGCCATATCTTTGTCAAGATTAACCTTAAGCTCATTAAGTAAAGCCAAAGCCATCTCGCTCATTGATGGGCTCTTCTTATCAACAACATTAATTGTTCCAAAATTACCATTGGTGAAATGACGGTCAATATTGATAATATCTACGCCTGTAAACTGATCGGAATTTGCTGTATAAAGGCTTCCCAATGAATTAAGCGTTGGTGCATAAACAGTAATAATTACCTCAGGTCTTCCTCCTGAATATGAAAAATTGACCTTATTTGGATCTAGACGAGGCGATCCCTCTCGAGGCTGAATAATAAGATTGAAAGTATCACTGCTGATGTTATATGTAACTTTATCAACAGAACCTTCCTGATATGGGAAAGAAACAACGAGATTATTTCCATCAGCAATAAGTGCATTTTGAGCCTTATCCTGATGGAGCAGACCAAAATCAGGATTAATAATCCCCTCACAAGCAAGGCCAACACTTTTTCCAAGCGAAGAAAGACCCATATAAAGAGCCGTTCCTGCCGCAACTGCATCGAGCGTTGGGTTGTTAGGAAGGCAAATGGATATTAAATTTTTACCTGTAAGTACGTGCGCTGGGCGCGCAAAAATACTGCCTGATGTCATATACTATAAGATTTTACCACATCGCCGGCCTGGATGTCAAGTTGAGGGTCAAACAAAAGCCCGCCCTCTTCTCCTTTTTTGACTTCTTTTGCTGATTTTGCACGCTGTTTTATTGATGTTAGGAGAGTTTCTCCGATCGATCTTTTGCCCCGAATGACCTCAATTTTATCCTCAACATTAAATTTGCCCTTCAAAACTTTCACACCTGCCACTACGCTACCATCTATATTAAAAAGGGCTTGAACTTTAGCCTCACCTTTGAAGCTCTTTTCCTTTTCCTCACGCTCACGCATAAGATCAGATACTTCTTCGAGCTCATCTATCAAATCATAGATAATATTATAGGATCGTAGTAAAACCTTTTCCTGTGAGGCAATTTTCTCGGCTTCCTTACTGATTTTTGAGTTAAATCCGACAACGATTGCCTTTGAAACCTTAGCTAGGAATATATCTGATTTAGAGACCTCACCAATTGAGCTCAAAATAACCTCGAGATGGCTGTTTTTTTCAAGTGCGGGTAGTATTGCATCAAGCGATCCTTGCGTATCGGCTTTAATAATAACTTTAAGCTTATCACCCTCTTTTTCCCCGAAAAAGTTAGCGAAATCATCATTCTGAGGCTTATTTTCAGCGGCTTTTTGCTTTATTTGTGGCTGTTTAGTGAGTGTAATTCCTACTTCAGGAATATCCTTAAATCCAAGTAAAACAAATGGCATTGAAGGTGTTACTTCCTTTACTTGAGCTCCGGAATCTGTTATGAGAGCACGAACTTTCACTTCCTGTTCACCACCGTAAAGAACATCACCAACCTTGAGCGTACCGTTTTTAATGATGCACGATGCTGTTGGACCAGCTTTATCCTGTCGCGCTTCAATAACATAAACTTCCGGTTCTGCGTCTGGAGTGTATGTAAGCTCCTTTTCTGAGGCTAAAAGTAGAATCCCCTCAAGCAAATCATTCACTCCGCGGCCTTCTTTAGCCGATATAGGCACAAATGGTACAGTTCCACCGAAACCCTCAACTTGAATCTGTTGTGCTGCTAGATCCTGTTTAACTTTGTCGATGCGGGCAGTTTCAAGGTCAATCTTGTTTACCGCAACGATGACAGGTAACTCTGCCTGTTTTATATGCGAAATAGACTCGATTGTCTGAGGCTTAACTGAGGCTGTTGCGTCGACAATCAGAATAGCAATATCTGCAACGTTCGCACCTCGCATACGGAGCTGTGTAAAGGCTTCGTGACCAGGAGTATCAATAAAGGTAATTCTATCCACTGGATAGCCTGAAATAGGCACATGAGCCTCATATCCACCAATACTCTGGGTGATACTGCCTGCCTCCCTGCTTGCTAGGTTCGATTTGCGTATATAGTCTAAAAGTGTTGTTTTACCATGGTCAACATGCCCAAGCACTACAACAACAGGTGGTCGATTCATTAAATACAATCAAAAAATTAATAATTACTTCGTACTTCGTAAGAGTTACTCGGAAGCCTTCACTTCAGATGCTTCTTCGCTTTTTTCATCATTTGCAGGTTCAGTTTGTGTAGATTCAGCAGTAACTTCTTCTTGAGCAACCTCTGATTCAACAGATTCAGCCTCGGGAGTTACCTCGTCGGTTTTTTCTTCTGTGGATTTTTCCTCAACTGTTTCAGCTTCAGGTTCAGCCTTTTTTTCACCCTCAATTTGTTCAATATTGATTTCGTATCCAGATAATTTTGAGGCTAAATTGACATTAACACCATTGCGTCCAATTGCAAGTGGTGCCTGTTCTTCATCGACGTATACTGTTGCGATTTTTTTCTTTGTATCAAGGGAGATTGAGCTCACTGTTGCAGGCGAAAGAGCCTCTCGAATGAACATTTCATCGTCCGCGTTATATTGAATAATGTCGATTTTTTCCATTCCTCCAAGCTCGTCAGTGACGGCTTTGACGCGAATGCCTTTTTGACCAACACACGCACCAACAGGATCAACTCCAGGCTGATCTGAATGAACAGCAATTTTTGTTCGCTCTCCTGGCTCACGGACTACACCCTCAATTTTGACGGTACCACTGGCAATTTCCGGGACCTCTTTAGCAAAAAGCTCTTTTACAAGATCTGGATGCGCTCGAGATAAGATAATACGGGAATTACCGTAATTATCTTCACGGATTTCCTTGATCAATAATGTAAAGGAGTCATTTAAGCGATAATCTTCCCGACGGATTTGCTCTTCTTGTGGCAATGAACCCTCAGCTTTTCCAATATCAAAGGAGATATTTCGACCTTCATAACGGATCACTCGACCTCGAACAATAGTACCAACTTGATCTTGATAGTGCTCAACAATTGTTTTCTTTTCAGCTTCACGAATTTGTTGAAGAATAACTTGACGTGCAGTTTGGGCTGCGATACGACCAAATCCCGGAGGTGTGATGTCGCTTCCCTCTTTGAAAACATGCATTTCTCCAGAATCTTGATTAATTTCAACAGTTAGCGATTGGTTTTCTTCTTCTTCTTCAACTTCTGTTTCTTCTTCTGGGGCTCCGTAATCTTTTTTATATGCTGCCAGTACGGCCGCTTTAATAGAATCAAGGACTTGATCCGGGGAAATCCCCCTCTCAGTTGCGACCTGATTGAGAGCTAAGAAAAATTCACTTTTTATAACTGGCATAATGGGAAATTTTAGCATAGAAAGGCTCAAACATCAATCGATTCTAACGGGCCGTTTCAGAACAGCATAAGGCGTTCTTCATAGAAAGTTATGAATGAGTCTGATATAATTTGGGCTACGTAGCCGCTTAGGCGGAATGTTTTTGTAATACCAGGGGTGCCGGAGTGGTCAATCGGAACAGTCTGTAAAACTGTCGGTGTAATGCCTACGAAGGTTCGAACCCTTCCCCCTGGACCAACTTTTTCAGAGCCTTGTAACAATCCAAGTTTTTGATTGAAGACTGGATGCTCGAACCTTATGGTAAGATAATAAATGAATATTTTTACCGTCTTGTCTTTCGATTTAAGATAATTTCGCTCACTTCCACGTTCTTGGGTAACTCTAGTAGTTGGACAAGACACGTCGCAATATCTTCAACTTTCATCCAATTTTCTGGGTCTGTGATCGCCTTTCCTGTTACCTTCTCATGCATTCTTGAATTAAAACCACCGAGAATAAAACTGATTACACGACATCGAGTGGGCTTGAGTTCATCCGCTAGGTTTTGTGTAAAACCTCGAAGAGCCCATTTTGTTGTGGAGTACACTGATTGTTGCGCATAGCCACTTTTCAGTGCGATTGTTGCCCCTACATTTACTATATCCGCTCCATCTTTCTTTAGTCGTTCGAGCAGCTTTGAAGTAAGGAGCATTGGAGCAGTGACATTGGTCTGAAACATTCTATCAAGTTCCGAAGGAGTAAGTGCATTCAGGTCTTCATAGCTTGTAACAGCAGCACAGTTTATTAGAGCTTCGATAGGTTCTGGTTGTTGGGTCAGCTGAGTAACGGTTTTGAGGATAGACTCGTCACTCATTAAATCAGTTTTGATCCAATCAATTTCGCTTTCTGGTGGCTGTGTCCTTGAAAGACTAGCTACTTTTTTACCTTTCGATAATAGGAGTTTTGCAATTGCCAAGCCGAGACCATCACTCGCACCTGTTATGAGTATCATATACTGGGTATTATATCCTAATTTTTAATAGGTTTATAATGTTGAACAAGTGGTGAAGTGCTAAATAGTTGAGGCAACAAAGTTTCGAACTTCCTCCATCCCCCTGGACACTGAAGCGACATTCAAACCTTCTTGATATACTCTTAGTATGGATGAACTTAAAATCAGACGGTATCAATCTTCAGATAAACAAAAAGTAAAAGACCTATATAAACTTTCCTCAAAATATTCAGAAATTGGTTATAGAAGCGGTCCTTGGGAATCGGATTTTGATAATATAGAGAATCATTTTTTAAAAGAAGGTGAATTTTTGGTTGGTTTAATAAACGATGAAATTGTTGTTATTGGTGGATATAGGAAAATATCAGATAATATCGGGCAAATTAGGAGAATGAGAACGCATCCAAATCATAGAAGAAAAGGTTATGCTCAACAAATCATTAATGAATTAGAAAGAACAGCGAAGCAAAAAAATATAAAAGAACTCAAACTCAAAACATCTAGCCAACAAAAAATGGCACAAAACTTCTATGAAAAAAGCGGTTACAGAAAATTAACCACGGTTAAAAAGGAATTTTATACAGAAGGCGGAGGTAATGCTTTCGAAATTATTTGGTATAGTAAAAAATTCTAACATCTCTTACGAGCCTGGACAAACTTCTTAGCTTTTCGCTTGAGTGAATAAGATAAAAAATTGACTTCTATTTAACCCTATAGTATAATTACCCTATGAATGAATGTGTACATTATAGAGCTGATGGAGTGTGTACTAACGTAAGGCCAGGAAGAGATGGTGTTGTGTTTGCTATTACCAATCAGGTTATATGGATTAGTGATACTGGTGCCTTTCCTACATTAGCAAGAGATCGAATCATATCGGCTTTTGATGGCGAACGCATGGTTTGCGAAGGTCTCTATGATGCTGAAAAACAATCTGCCTGTTCGGGTTATGAAGAAAAAAAAGATACTACATAATATCCAAATTCTTCCCCCAAAATTATGAGCACTCATAATGCTCGGAGATTCCTACCCTTCCCCCTGGACTCGAATTATGACTAACCCCATAGTAGTATGCTATAATAATGGATGGCAGTCGAACGCGTTTCTATAGAATCATTAACACTTGAGCCACGCCCTATATCACCAGCTGAATTAGACAATTTTGCTTCATCAGTTGGGAATCATGAGGGAAAAGCTATAGCATATTTGGAAATGCAGCGTGCAGCTTCATGGCCAGGAACCTCTCTCTATCACGCCGTTAATGAACACGACCCATCTGAGGAACCGCTCTTAACAACAAAAAATGTGCGAAAATATATGACTGCTACTTTCGAACCGCGCGGATTAGCAACTTGTGTAACTCCTGATGACGGCGATTTAGAAGAATCAGCAATCAAACCAACAGAGTATGGAAGAAGTGCTGTTCCACTGGTTGGACTCTTACTTGATTATTCACACAGACATCCAGATATAAACTTACATGATGTATTTGGAGGAACAGCTTCATCTATACCATCTGGCGAAACAGTCGTAACAGAAAACGGTGATGAAGTTGCGCTGAAAAGGGGGTCGGCAGGTATTCGTATTGCAATATTTAGAACACTATTGCAGGCTGATGGACCCTTGCGTGAGTCTGATTTGTCAGCACAACTCGGAATAGCAGAGGGTACAATAAACAGGCACGTTATTAATCTTGGCAAGGCGGGAATTATTCAATCAGACTCTATTGGTTCGGATTTGAGATTAACATATGAACATGTAAGAACTTCTGAACAAGCTCCTTTAGTTATCAGACCGTCTCTCAGGCAAGCTGTCTATGATTTTACTCGAAACCGAAATGGCGCTTTTACTGTCGCCAACGTGCGGACACACCTTGTTGAAACATTGGGGATGGATGACAAAACTCTTTTAGATGCTTCAATAGTTCAAGCACTTCATTTTCTTCATCTTAATAATGCGGTTTCAGTGATTGGTTTAGGAGGTAATACGAAAACAGGCGTAAGCTTAACTGCCGATCAGAGAGCGGGCTTGCTGAACTGATTGATCTTATTGACGGATACCAAGCTGGTGATAAGGAAAAATGGGAGATGGGTCTCAGAGCTGCACATGGAATTTTATCTGACAGAGATGCAATAGCAGCACTCATTGAAAAAGCTTCAAATCGATCAGTGAATCGTAGAGACAACAGAATTGCTCCGGAACTCATGGACTCGATTATGTTGCAAATCTTGCGGGCAAATCCAGGAATAACGCCTAATGATTTTCATACCGTACTTATTGATCGACTACCGACACCGATTTCAATTGGACATGCGAGAGCTCTTCTTTCGAAAGCCAAACAACGAGGTTTAGTTGAGTCTGTAAGAAACCCTGGAGGAATTCCTGGATGGAAAGTGAAATAAATAAAAGTTAAAATCATTATCTACAGGGTATCCATTACTGCGGCATGTGGCTCATTCTGCTTTGATGAAGTGGCAAGTGAAGCGAGATGATAGTTCTTAAGGTATGTAAGAGCTTTTTTGTTTAATGAGGTCATCGGCGATCATTAACAAATTATTATATACTCTAAACAATAATCAATCCATGAGAAAATTTATCATTTTTACACTACTGTTAACTCCTGTTGTCATCGGCATTTTTCTCTATATTTGGTTTTATAGAATTGATCGAATCGGCTGCGGTGAAAAGGGAATGAGTATGAGAGTTGGAAACGGATTGACTGGTTATTATCAATACTGCGTAACTGAATATTCTGATGGTGGTAAATCGTGTATCTCATCAGACGAATGTCAAGGTGACTGTGTGATTAATAATGAGAGGACTCAGGCAAACTGTGAGAATGATAGCGACAGTACTTGTGGAGAAAAAGGAACTATCATTGAAAATTGTCCTTTAGATAACACAAAAGATACTTGTGTACAGGAGTGTTATACTCCGTAGACCAGAGAATGAACGCTAGACAATGCTGGTGCAACGGCTATTTCAGAACTTCCTCCATCTCCCATATTTTTAATTTAATGTACATGATGTACTTCTATAGTACAAAATTATGATATAGGAGTCGACAAGTTACTAATCAATCGGTCATGCTATACTGATAATATGAAGCTTCCTGTTTGGGCGACAACAGTGACCCCTTTATCAAAAACTATCGCGCTCATGGTTTTTATTACCTTTCCTATTATGATGTTCTACCTTGGATATTCAATCGGGATAAATAGTCTGCCGGTATCATCTGTAACGCTGCAGAATGTACCCATATCAGTGACACCGACACCATTCATACCAACACAGACGATGCCGAGCCCAACTCCAAATCCTTATGTTACTGTGACGCATTGTCAAACAAACGAAGATTGTGGAGGAATTCCGCATATTTGTCGTGAAAATGGTACATGCGGATATGTTGATGAATTTATTGAGCCGAATTGTTCAAATGATAGTGACTGTCCACCGCGAAATGGGTGTATTTTATATCAATGCTTCGGCGGTTCGTGCCAAAGCATTAATATGTGCACGAATCAGTAGCTAGCGCTGAATTTATTTTCCTTCTGCCTCAGACTCCATCTTTTTGAGCCTTGTATAGTAATCTGGAATTTCTTTGAGGTGTGCCCATGCAATCTTACCTGTAGTGAGCGCATCGTCATTTGTAACATTTGTTTGGATATCATGAGCGCCATGCTCAAGTTCAACATCCATTCCCATCCTGAATTGTTCGATGTCAAAGTTTGACCAATCTATGCCAAGTTGTTCACCGATTTGTTTGGCCTCATCGGCTGTGAATGATTTTTTCATATGTAAATAGTATAACACTTTTTGGCCTCGTGGGTAATATGATTCAGCAACCTATAGAATTGAATCAAGGCCTTTTATAGGGTATAATAATAGGCAATAACAAGTGGCCGGGTAAGCATCCGGTCTATTTGTTGTGCACTTTGAAAATTCAGACTCAGGAAAGGAAATAGAACTAAAAAAATAATTTTTGATGTGAGTGCGATCGAGCTTGCGAAGCTATTTATAAAAGTAAAACTATACAGATATTTTTATGGATAATTTCGCGAGCTTGCTCGCTTCACATAACAACGCGAGTCAAATGGCTAAAAACCTGACGATGAGCTACATACAACTCTTATCCGGAGGTTACGCGGAGTGTCCGCGTTAAACCAGCGCTGCTTTCACTGAGGAGGCTACGATGAGGCACTTTCGTCCGCTTTTGGTTGCGCTCGTAGGCGCAGCCGCCATGCTTGTGACTGCCCGCGAGGCCGCGCGCCCCGTACAGGCACAGCAACTGGCCGACAACGGCCAGATCAGTTCGATCGGTTCGTTCACGACGGCGAACGCTGCGCCCGCATGGGTGCAGGCGTTCAAGGACGGGCAGGACGGGGTGTTCGACGCAGCGAATGGCACGAAGGTGCCGAACGACGCGACGAGCGCCAACTCCACCCTGCAGACCGGTGGCAAGGGCTACTTTGTCGGCGTCCTGAAGAAGGACCCGTGGCGGCTCGACCGCTGCGACGGGCTCTTACTCGGGAACGTCTTCATGAACGACGTCTTGGCCGGCGAGGTCGAGACCGTCTACAACGAGGGCTTCCGACACCAGGTTCTGCTCGGCCGGCTCGGCGACAACGGCTTCGACATCCAGCTCGACTCTCTCGAGGACGTACGCGCCGGCGCCCGAAACGGCTATTGCGGGGAAGCGCCCCCGAATCGTCACTTCGACGAGGGGACGCTCGATCACGACCCGAAGCAGTGGCGCGCTGACGTCTTCGAATTGTGGCCCTGGTTCAGCCAGCGTCGCATCTTCGTCATCGAAACCTACGTCAATCGACTGGCCAACTTGTTCGCCGCACATCTGGACTACGATACGCAGCTGCAGGGAGAATACGAGGCCGGCTCTATCCAGACCCGCGGCAAGATGTGGACGCTCGATCGCTTCGTGTTCGTCCAGCCGCACTGCTGTGGGCGCAAGGTGTCGACTCTGTGGTTCCCATTCGCGGATACCGGCCGGAGGCCTCTGGTCTTCCTGCCGTACGTTCGGCGCGCGCCAAGCACGGGAAACCAGTTCGGCACTCCGATGCCCAGCAGCACACCTGGCGGGCCCGCGACGGCCACCGAGGTCCCTGATGTTCCCACGCCTGCTCAACCGACTCCCACGCCGATCGTCGTCAACACGAACACCGCCGACACAAACCTGGACCCCACGATCCTGACCCAGGCCGCCGAATGGACCGCTGCTCAACAGCAGGCCGGAGCGCCTCTCGTAGCACAGCTTGTCGGCTACAACGGCGGCATCTCGCTCTGTGGGCTCCGAGCTGTCGGCACGGAAGATGGGGGCGGTGTGATCACCGATACCCAGCGCATCCAGCTCGAGGGCCAATGGGGTGATCGCCTCCATGGCATGACGA
The DNA here is from genome assembly GCA_964556475.1 of uncultured Gammaproteobacteria bacterium. Classification (GTDB taxonomy): domain Bacteria; phylum Patescibacteriota; class Microgenomatia; order UBA1406; family HO2-37-13b; genus CAZKVU01. Next base: position 62,548 of record CAZKVU010000006.1, read on the forward strand.
AGGATGGGTCCGTACGACTCAGCTACCCCTCCAACGTCAGCCCCGGCCGTCCGGCTTTCCGCCCGTGCAGCATGGCTGCGGCCACAAACAGCAATAACTTGTACGACGTCATTCTGGTCGTGCAGACGGGCGAGACGTACCGGATCTGGTTCGGTGACAATAGCATGCGGCAAGTGCTCATGAACGGTGCCATCGTCGCCGGGGAACGCCAAGGTAACACCTACGTCCTGTGGTTCGCCACAGGCGGCAAGGGTTGGCCATGGCTCGTCGCGGGTGACAACTTCGGACTTTCGAAGGTCAAGATCGACGTGACGGACCGGACTAGGCCCATCGTGACCGAGGAGGCGTTCTTCCCGACGCTCAGCGCAGTGTACGTTGCAGGCCTCAACCAAGCCGGCGATCGTATCCATGCGATTGAGTACGACGGAGTCCTGCACACGCTGGACCTCGACTTGAAGGAAACGGCTCAGGCCATCAGACTACCACAGGTCCTCCGACCCGAGGCGTTCGAGTTCAGGCTCCAGGTGTACCGAGGCGTGCTCCATCAGATGAGCTTGTCACAAGACGACAATCACGTCGTCATGGGCTCCGGACGACCGGACAAGCTGATCGTCGCTGATCTGGAAGTCCGCTCGGCCTGGCTCGCCGACGCACCGAACGCTGGTCAGGACTTCTACATAGGGGTCGCATTCAACCCCTACGAGGGGGTGCCCCTGCACCAGCTGGCAGCCCACACCGGCAAGTCGGTACTGCTTCTGCAGCCAACCGCAGACTGGAAGACGTTCGTCCTCGCAGGACGCCCGTTCAACCTGCCGCAATCGGCTCTGAAGTGGGACAGCTTTCTCGCCGGCCCCGCACTTAGCCTTGGTTGGACCGGTCCCAACGACCTCAGTATCGCCTGGGCACAACCACGCGAAGGCCAGAAGGAAGGTCATGGGTTCGAGTTCGTCAACGTGCACGTCGATGCACTCGGCGTGATGACGATCACGTACTACTATGATCTCGATTGGGATCCGCATTCGTACCCGAATGGCATCGCTCAATGCAACGGCCCCCGTTGCAACGAGCCCGTCCCAACACCGACACCAACCCGTACCCAGACCCCGACCCCACCCCCGACGAACACGCCGCTTCCGACTTCGACCAACACGCCGGAACCATGCGTCCCTCGCAGGCTGCGGGCGGACATCGTCCTGATCGCGGATGTCAGCTCCAGCATGCAAGACGGCACCAAGCTCGCCGACCTGAAGCGTGGACTCAAGGCCTTTGTGGACCTGATGGAGCCACCTAACCAGGTGGCAATCGGCTGGTTCGCAAGAACGGCTGGACTCGATCCCGTCGGCCTGACAACCGACAAGTGGCACCTGTGGTCGGTCATCAGTGGCCTGACGACTGGTCAGGGCACGAGCATCGACCAAGGCCTGGAAAAGGCTCGCGGTGAGCTGAACAGCTCTCATCACAAGCCTGACCATGCCATGGTGGTCATTCTGTTCTCGGACGGCAAGCACAACGGCGACGGCGATGTTCGTACAGTGGCTCAAGCCATGAAGGACGAAGGTGTGAACATCTTCACGATCGGCCTCGGCGACGATGCCGACCGTACGCTCCTCGAGGAGATCGCCAGTGACCCGAAGCAGTTCTACTTCGCCCCGACCAG
>CAZKVU010000007.1:0-22329 GCA_964556475.1 uncultured Gammaproteobacteria bacterium
ATAAAAGCATTATATACTTTTTTCCTCAAAGATTTTCAACTTAACATTTGGTGGAGATGGGGGGAGTTGAACCCCCGTCCGCAAAGGCTTTTTTAAAAACGTTTTGCTAGGAGTAGCATATTTTTGCTACATGATGATCGAGGAAAATATTCAAACCTGATCATCTGCCGGCGTGTTTATCTCAGCACCTGCACAACACCGAAAATATGCAGATACCAAAGCCTGATAGTTGTCATTCCGTACCGCAAGGCATAAGTACGAAAAGGACTTGCGCATAGCGCTTTTTCAAACGTTATGCAGCGTAAGCTACTGCAAATTCTCTGTTTCCAAAGACTGCATCAACTGCTCCATTTGCTTTATCAGCAAAATTTTGAGCAGCTAAAGTAGCTTTAAGTCTGAGATCGTTAAGATCTGCATGTATGTTTTACTATTTGACGAATAGATCCGCCCTAGCCGTTTATAAAAGTGCACATCACGTCGAATCCGTGACATCCCCAATAGATCATATTATATCATATTTGAGGCTAGAAATAAAGGCCCGATCAACTAAAATTACTGCTTTAGAAACTCCTTCATTTCCTTCTCGGTTCGTCTTTTTTCTGTTTTTCGAGCCTCGATTTTCTTCTTCTCCCATGTTTTTCTACCCTTAGCAAGTGCTATTTCAACCTTGATTGTCCCTTTTTTCTGATAACAGGAAACTGGCACTATTGTTAAATTGGATCCCTGTGACAGCTTAATCTGCATTTTTAAAATTTCCTTTTTATGAAGCAGCAATTTACGAGATTTATGGACATCATATTCATCTGTTTGTGATTGCTGATATGGTTGAATTTCCGCATTGAGTAAGAAAACCTGACCATCAACAATGCGAACGTGAGCTCCGTCTATCTTAATACCTCTCGTTTTAACCGACTTAACCTCAGCTCCGGTCAACACAATACCAGCCTCAAATTTTTCGAGGAGCTCATATTCCCTTTGGGCTGTTTTGTTGCGATAGGTATCCATACCTCAAGTATATCATCCCGCTGCCGCATTTGAATTCAAATGAACTCACGTGTAGAATGAACCTGTGAAATTGAGATTTGACATAATTGAAGATATTATTGTCTTTCTTTTTCTTTTTCTTCTACCAACTCAGCTGAGTAAATTTTTTTTCCTTTCTTTTTCGTACATAAACGGCATTAAAATTGACTACCTCGCTCCAGCAATCTATGTTACAGATTTACTTATACTACCCCTGATATTCCTTCACTATAAAATCTTTTTAGCCCACTTAAAAAAATACAAAATCGCCTTCTTCATTTTCGGATTTCTTTTTGCAATAAACATTGTTCAATCGCCCCAACCTTTACTTGCGATCTATTCTATTCTCAAAATTATCGAAGTGTATTTCGTCTTTTTCATTTTCAGAAGACTCAATCTGACAATTTTTTCAATAACCATGCCGCTTTTGTTCGGCGCGATCTTCGAACTCTCCTTATCGCTCTACCAATTTACACAAAACCATTCTGCCGAGGGAATTTTTTACTATTTTGGCGAACGATTACTCTCAATTTCAACGCCAGGTATAGCAAAAGCGCAATTTTTAGACCGACAAATACTCAGGCCATACGCAACATTCTCGCATCCAAATAGCCTTGGTGGATTTTATTTACTTGTCTATTCTCTATGCCTTCTACTGATACGATTTGCCAAAACATATAAGGAAAAGCTCAGTGTTATGATACTTTGGGGCTTCTCAACAGCTCTGCTTGTTTTATCATTCTCTAAAATTGTCATACTAACATATGTTGGAATAACCATGCTTTTCTTCATTGACCGATATAGCAGTTCGAAAAGGGATGGTTCGTGTGTTCTGTGTATTGTTGCGCGTCTGATCGTACCGTGTATTCTGGCAATCATATTCCTTCAAACTCAATCAGATCCTGATTCTCTTCAGAAGAGGATAATGTTCCTGCAGCAGAGCGCACACATTATGATGAATACGTATTTTCTCGGCACAGGGTTTGGTCAATATCTCTACTGGCAAAGTGTCTTTCCGTCGCCCTATCCTTACTTCTTTCTTCAACCTGTTCACAATATTTTCGTCCTATTTCTTCTTCAGACAGGGCTTATCACAACAATATTCGTTGTATATTGTGGTATTTGGTTTTTACGAAGGTATTATCGCCAGTTATGGTTTATTTTTATTGTTATTTTTGCAACAGGATTTTTCGATCATTACTGGATAACGCTTCAGCAGAACATGCTGATCTTGGGAGTGGTATTTGGAGTTACAACTGGTCTTATTGACCGAAGGACTTCTTAATCTGTTTGTTAAGTTGATTATTGTGCCGAAGTATTTCTTCTAATTGGTCGCGAGATCCTTGTGGGCTTGTTATAAGAAGTTGTTGAATAACTTCTTTATGCTTTTCATTACTCATGGTGACCTGTTGGATTAACTCTTCACCCGGAGATACGCCTTGACTTGCGCTTTCCTCTAATGTTGTAAGCATTTCGTCAAACATATCTTCGGATTGTTGTAACAACTCTGCTGCATCTCCCCATTCGCCATTCTTTGCAAGCGCCATTGCCATTGCCACATGCTTGTCTGATAGCAATAGCATAAGCTCAGATTTCTTAATGTAATCACGGGTTAAAAAAACCATAACAGCATCACGTGCCGATTTGAGGACATAAAGCGGGTGGTCGGGGAGCATGCCGGGGTATGGGAGATCATATTCAACTGCATTAATCTCCATATCAATTGGCACGGGTTTCTCTTCTGCAAAAGCAGGTTGAGCTGCTTGCATTAAAACTACTACAAAAAAGTAAACAATTAAACTACCGCTTAGAACTATTCGTTTTATCATAAAGCCTTTAGTGTGTTGATAAGTATATCGCATAATAAATCCAACTGCAAAATCACAGCGCAAGCAACTTTGCAGTGGATTTATTAATGTTTAGTTACTTGACTCTTTTCTTAAGGGTTTTACCAGCTGTGAAACCTGGAGTTTTTGTTGCTGGAATTGTAATCTCAGCACCTGTCTGAGGATTGCGACCCTTTCTTTGTGCGCGCTTGCGAACGAGGAATGTACCGAATCCGGTGACAACAACTTTTTCGCTTCGTGCGAGTGCATCTGAAACTGTACCAAAGACTGCGTTGACTGCGTCCTTAGCAGCTTTTGAGGTTAGGTTAGCTTTTTTTGCTACTTGAGCAACCAAATCTGCTTTTGTCATGTATGTCACCTCCTTTCGGGTATATATGTAAAGAGGCTTACGAAGTCATCTCCCGAATCACCTTCTCTTCGAACTTAATCCGAGAGATGACTTCCCTAAGCAGAAATATAATAGTGGGTTCTGGGCTTCTTGTCAATCCGTAAATAGAACCTCTTATTATAACAATCTATATCAAGAATGACTTGTTGCAGTGGTCCGAGTTTCTCTTATAACAGTAATAGTCACTTGTCCTGGAAAAACCGGAAACTTCTTATTAATTTCATCTTTGATTTTTTCTGCTAAGATTGACGTCTCCTCATCTGGTACTTTGTCTGGAATAACGACCACACGAAGCTCGCGTCCTGCTTGAAGAGCATAGGCTTCTTTAACGCCATCTTTTGATCGCGCAATCTCTTCAAGATCTTTAATTCTTTTAAGGTATTGCTCAAAGTCCTCATGTCGGGCACCAGGGCGTGCTCCTGAGATACCATCTGCCAAATGGACAATGATTGCCTCTACCGACTCAAATGGGATATCTTCATGCGATGAGGCAACGCAGTGCACTGCTTTTTCTGATATGCCATATTTGCGAAGCACTTCGACTCCAAGATCAACATGCGAACCCTCTTTACCCTCGACCACCTTACCGATATCATGGAAAAGACAACCAAGCTTAACAGTCATGACGTCTGCCTTCAATTCGTGGGCAAGTGCGATTCCGATTTTTGTTTCCTCAAGAGTATGAAGAATCATGTTTTGACCATAGGAATAGCGGTATTTAAATCGCCCTAATAACGCAACAAGCTCTTGTGGAAGATCATACACGCCAACTCTGTGTACCAAATCTTCTCCTGCTTTCATCATGATTCGATCAATGTCTCGGCGGGTTTGTTCAACAACCTCTTCGATACGAACTGGTTGGATACGACCATCTTTAATAAGTCTTTCAAGTGCCGTTCGTGCGATTTCTCTTTTCAACGCATCAAAGGATGAAATTTTTATTACGCCTTCCTCCTCTAAATCAACATCGACGCCTGTGGCAAGCTCAAACGCACGAATGTTGCGACCTTCCTTACCAATAATACGACCTTTAACGCCGTCGTCATCAAGAGGAACAGTGGAAAGCGTGTATTCTGCAATATAATCGGTTCCGCCGTGGCGCATAGAGTCGACCAATATTTCTCGCGCACGCTTATCTGATTCGGCCTTTACGGTCTCTTCTGCATGTTTGATACTTTTAGCTACCTCACCCTTAAGTTTTTCCTCCCAGCCTTTCATAATCAAGTCTTTCGCATCTTTCTGGCTTAATTGTGCGACCTTCTCAAGTTTTTGGAGAATCTCCTCTTTCTTCTCTGTTAAGCTTTTTTGAAGTTCAGAGACCTGTTCTCTTTGCTGTTCAAGCTGACGCTTTAACCGCTCAACCTCAGATTCGCGAGACTGAAGTCTACGCTCTGAATCTTGAATATCCTGCCTTGATTTGCGCAGCGACCTTTCATTTTCTCTTTTTAACTCAAGAGCCTCTTCCTTGGCCTTAATCTCAAGTTCTTTTGCTTTTAACCGGGCGCTCTCAAGAATGCGATCAGCCTCTTGTTTGTGTTTGTTCAGGAAAGGAAGGTTTCCTAGAATTTTCTGTAAATCCATAAATACACATTACACGTCGAAGAAGTAATACAGATTGATAGAGGGCAATTAAGCTCAGCTGAATAGTAAACCAGTGAGCTTAGTCAATACGTAGTCTTTGGAAAATAATAGACATATGTGCCCTAAAAAATCAATAAAAATCTGTAATTATAACCTCGAAATTTATAATTCTTAACGTATTTGTTACGTCTAACTGCGGTATATTTTACTCCGACGAACCGTAATCTTCAATTGCTTTTTTAATTTTTCCATAAGAAAAGCCTTTGCGAAGCAGATATTGGATTAATTTCTCAACGTCTTTATCAGAAGACATGTCAATTGAGCGAACTTTACGGTTGAATAACTCTGTAAGTTGGCTTTCGTCATTAAAAGGCGACGAACTAAAGAATTCATCAACCACCTCTGCAGCAACTCCCTTGTTGCGCAATTCCTGTCTGAGCAATTTTTCACCCCGGGGCTTAAAATCAACCCGCTCTCGAATCCACCACGCAACAAATTCTTTATCGTTAATGCCATTAGTACTTTTATAGGATTCGACAATAGGCTCAATATATGCACTTTGTTCTTCAACAAAATCCGGATATCGTTTGCGGATTTTTCTACGCAGATATGTCACCACCTCAAATTCTGATCGTGGTCGTATTGATAGATATTTTTCAGCACACCATTCAAGATAAGAGACTACGTCCTCATCCAATTTTCTCATAAATCTCTTTTGTTATATCCTCTCTGAGCTTGTTGTCACTTCTTAGTAATTCTGCCATCTGGGCACGGCCTTGTGCGACAACCTTATCTCCTCTTTTAAGGAATGCTCCGTTTTTTGCCAATGCCCCAACCTCAATTGCTGCATCAATAATTGCTTCTTCTTTATCTATACCGTTAGAGTCGACAACAAATAGAGCTTGTCTGAATGGGGGAGCAACTTTGTTCTTCACAATCTTAGCGCGATGACGCGCCCCAACAACTTGTTCACCCTTTTTGAGTGTTTCGGTTTTTCGGACATCTATACGAATTGACGTATAAAACTTCAGCGCCAAGCCTCCTGGTGTTGTTTCGGGATTGCCAAAAAAGACACCAATTTTGTGACGAATCTGATTGGTAAATATAACTGTTGTTTTGGTTTTAGCAGCAACGCTCGTGAGCTTTCGAAGAGCTTGAGACATAAGTCTTGCTTGCACACCGATTTGCGCATCTCCCATCTCTCCTTCGATTTCGCTTCGCGGGACAAGTGCCGCAACAGAATCTACAACAACAATATCTACACCACCTGATCGAATAAGCGCTTCGGTAATCTCGAGCGCCTGCTCACCGGTGTCTGGCTGAGAAATAAGCAGATTATCAATGTCCACGCCAAGTATCGATGCCCACGAAGGATCAAGTGCGTGTTCTGCATCAACAAATGCTGCAATTCCACCATCTTTCTGCACCTGAGAAATAAAATTAAGACACAGTGTTGTTTTACCCGAGGCCTCCGGGCCAAATATTTCAATAATACGACCTTTCGGAATGCCTCCAGCACCAAGCGCAACGTCAAGTGGAAGAATTCCCGAGGGGATAACTTCAACTTTTTGCTTTGCTCTGTCTCCTAATTTCATGATGGCCCCCTGACCAAATTGTTTTTGAATTTGCTCAACAGCCATCTGAACCGCTTCTTCTTTATGTTTGTCCTCTTTAACTGCTTTTGGTTTATCTGTTTTATCTGTTTTTGTCATATATTAAGCTTAAAATTACTAATGATATAATAAGGTACGATCGAAAGTATAGCAACTCAAGATTAAAATTTTCTAAGTCAAAGTTAATAGATAGTTAACTCGGGGATTGGCGCAGATGGCTAGCGTGCACGCATGGGGTGCGTGAGGTCGTGGGTTCGAGTCCCGCATCCCCGACACTATTGTCCCAAGGGTTCGATGTGAATTTTTTGTGGAGCAATTCTATACAACATAAGAGCAACTACAAAACCAACAACCCCAATTACTGAAAAGGCACCAGCATTACCAAATGAATCGGCCAGGTATCCAGCACTCATTGGGCCAATAACAAACCCAAGATTTGTATAAAAATCTGACAACGATTCAATTTCATGCTCATATTGGGATTTCTCAGTAATAAGATCGGCATAAACACCGTTAACCGTTGGTAATGAAATTGAAATAAACATTGATGATGCAAAAACTAGCGCTATAGTTCCCAAAAAATTCATTTGCATAAGTATCATGCAGCTCAACAACGCCATGCCAATGACAAGCGAGCCATATGCCGTGCGCTTTTTTCCCAATCGTTTTGTAATACCTCCAATTACCCAGCCGACCATTAACGCTGGCAAAGAATAGGCTGTCATAATAAGGCCTGCAAACTCTTTAGCGCCTGAAAATGACTCAGCAAACAATGGTCCAACCGTCCAAAACAGCGCATCTACGACGTAAATCATCAAGGTAACCATTAAAACCGGGAATAATGTTTTATCAAGGGACAACCAGAGCTTCATCTCAGAAAACTGTTTTCTGCGGAGGTGGTGCTTCTCATCAAAATCTTCATGCTCAAAACCATGCGCCTTTTGCAATTGAAGTTCAAAAAAGAAAACCGAGGAAATAAATAACATAACCAGAGCAAACGCAAAGGCTTTCCAATCGAGTCCGTTAACAATAATCATACCGATTATTATTGGGGCGATAAGATATCCGCAGGACTGAAAGATCTGAACAAAACCAAAGTTTTTTGTATGATTTTCTTTTTTTGTATATCGACCGATAAAATCAAGATTGCCAAAATTCTTCAAATCATAATAAATTCCCCATATTGCCATTGCGAGTAAAAATACAGGGACTGTGGTTGCTCCATATAAAACAATTGGATAGGCAGCGCACAGCACAAACATGATCATAAATACTCTACGAAAATGCGTTGAGGGCAGAATCTTAAAGGAGAGTAAGTCAAAGAGCGCGCCAACCATCGACGACGACCCAATAATGAAACCCATTTCTGTTTTAGAAAAATTATGCTGAGTTACAGCGATTGGTGCGATATAAGCCATTGCACCATCAAACACACACCAGAAAAACATCATAATCCCCAGGAGCGGAAGGGATGAATTACTAGTCGAAAAAAATCTTCGGAACATATTGTGATTATACCCCGACATTAACCACCAGCGCGCCAGAAGAATTATCTGGCGCGCTAGGACATCTCAAATCACTAGTGGTTAATCCTGCTTATACACCTCGAGCCGCAAGCATGCTTACAAACAGAATTCGAACTATTTTCCCATACTCTCTACGCAATTTCCCGCTACGTCTATATCTGTGATCATTTGGTTTTGTCTTTGTTTTTACATGTTCTTTGATGTTTTTCTCCTTCTTCGCGACCAGTTTCTTATCGCTCTGTTTTTTATCGACATCCTTCTTGTTTTCTAACCTTAAAATGTCTTCGGGTTTCTGTGAGTTTTTTACAAAATTAAAACTGGATTCGAATTCACCTTGACGAGCTATTTTGCCGGTATCTATCTGATAATTCACTTCGCCATTAGTTGCAGTTCCATACACTGTGTACTCGTAGTTGTTTCCTCCCTGCTCAGCTGTAACATCAACATTGTATTGACCATTATCAGGCGCACTTATATAAACAGTCCAAACGCCGGAATTACCTGTCTCCTTGTGCGGATCTGTCGCGACCTGTCCAGCAAAGCCTGCGTGTGGTTCAAAGTAATATTCACTGCCGGGGATGTCTACCGCTATAGCTCCGCTTTCTGCATCATATCCTGTTTTTCTTCCGCTGTCGTCCTGAACCAAAATCTGCTCTCCTGGTGCACCAAAAATCTGAACCGAACTTTGGGATGAGTTGGATTTTCCATATCTAACCATCGCCGCCGCATTGTTGAGATATGGCTCATCGTTAAGAGAATGTTTGTCATAAAACGGATCTCGAATCAGTATGTTGTTTCGCTCTATACCATACCCGACAAACCAATGCTGTTTATCTGACGATTGTAAAACAACAGGATTGTCAGACTCAATATTTTTCTTTATTGCATCAATGGTGGGTTTCGATCTTTCTACAAACTGTATGCTGTTGGTGCCAAAATTATCACTGGACTCTTTTGAGTACTGATTTGCAGCTGCCCAACGTACGGCGCCATACGCATACCCCAAACTAACACATCCAAACTCACTACATCGTTGATTTCTCTTAAAATATTCGTTAAGGGTTTGTGGCGTTGTCATTTCTCCATTTGGGGCCTTATGAGAACCCAAATTATTCAGCACCATCGATAGCGATGTAACTGCACAACCGCACGACTTTAAATCTTTTCCACAGTTCAACTTGTCTTTCGATCCACCCGCATAAATATCATCTCCCCATAGCGTATCGTTTTGTTTGACCAGTGGAATATCCAATATATGATCATCATAAACGAGCGTTAAATCTACGCGAGCCTGCGCCGATTGACACCCGCCAGCTGTATCTATAACATATAGGCCAATAACATTGTCACCAGAGTCTAAAAACCGTGTTATATCGTCCACAAACGGTTCTGGGTTTACCGAACCGCTTCGATCCTGTCGAATAAGATTGCTGTTTATATAAATATCTCCATCATCATCAAACACTGTTTTTAAAACCGCCTTTTCAGGCTTTTCATTAAGAGTAAACTTCTTTCTAAAATATGCATGCCCGCCAACAACCGGCGTTAAATCCCACATTGGTTGAGCAATGTCTGGGTTTAAGGTAATGTTCGGACCACATGTCCCGCTCGAAGGGGAAGCAGCATTAGTCCAATGAGAATCATCAAACCCAATCGAATGCCACCACGCCTCCTCGTTTTTCGTTGTTTTCCATGTGTTGTCGCTCACAATTTCTGTAATATTTTCGCTACCAGCTGTTTCCGCACCAGCTCCTTGCACTAACGTTAGGCTAAAAATGCCCATCAAAAGAATAAATACTACATTTCTGTATTTCATATAGGAATAAATAATTTGTAATGTCCCCGGGGAGCATAGAATAGCAAATCGAAATTAAAGAGTGATTAAATAAGGAAAGTTATAAAAAAAAGATGAACAATGTGGGAGATTTAGCCTTCTTTTTCACTAAGATACCGTTCCACCTCAAGAGAAGCAGCAACACCCATTCCAGTCGCTGTAACACCTTGTCGATATATATAATCAACAACATCTCCGGCTGCAAAAACACCTTTTTTATTTGTAGCGTACTGCCAACTAAAGTCGTACCCGTCTACAAGGGTTGCAAAACCCGAACGATGGAGTTTTTCCCAAGCATACATTCCGCTCGAAATAATATAGCCTTTCTCATTAAGGTTTACGCCGCTATTTTGAAGAAATTTTGTATTTGGGGTGTGTCCTATTGCAATAAACAGACCGTCGACTTTGAGGACACCATCAGAGGTTTTGTCTCTTGAATCTTCAGTGATGAAATTAAGCCTTACGCCTTCAACCCTGTTCTCACCAAGCACCTCCGCAACCTCTGTTCCCCATAAAACCTCAATTTTTTCATGTTCAAGAACGCGCTTTTGCATTATTTGTGATGCTCTAAATTCATTACGACGGTGCAGCACATACACTTTTGAGCCAAATTTTGTGAGCGTCAGGGCTTCCTCCATGGCTGTATCCCCACCCCCAACAACAGCAATTACCTTATTGCGAAAGAAAAACCCATCACACGTTGCACATGCAGATACTCCTTTTCCTTTTAAGCGCTCTTCAGACGGTAAACCAAGCCATTGAGCACTCGCACCCGTTGTAATCAAAATACTTTCTGCATTATATTCTGTCCCGTCAGCAAGCCATAATTTTAAATTCCCGGAGTCAGAAAAATCAACTTTCCCCACATTTTCGTTTACAAACCTCACGCCAAAGTGCTCGGCATGCTTTCTCATTTTATCTACTAATTCAGGCCCGAGAATTGACTGAAAGCCGGGATAATTTTCCACATCAGTTGTTAAGGTGAGTTGACCACCTGGTGGAGAACCGGCAATAACAAGTGGATTTAGGAAGGCTCTCGCATTGTAAATCGCCGCCCCAAGACCCGACGGCCCACCACCTATAATAATGACCTTTTCTTTATTCATGTGCTAAGATTGTAACAATGGATTGTATTTTTTGCAAAATTATTCAAGGTGAAATTCCGAGCTATAAGGTTTATGAAGATGAAGATTTTTTTGGATTGTTAGATATCTTTCCTCGATCGGAAGGACACAGTCTTCTTATCCCTAAAAAACATTACCGCTGGGTGTATGATGTTCCTCAATTTGGAGAATACTGGGAAGCAGCCAGAAATCTTTCAAGGGCGGTTTCCGCTGTGACTAACCCCCAATACATATCCTTCTTTACATTCGGAATGCAGGTTCCCCATGCGCATATCCATATTATGCCAATGTATTCAACAGAAGAAGGCTATCCACAAAGAGGTGAGCTTGATAAAGAAAAGGCTGCAATACTTGCTCCCAAAATCCTCTCTAAAACTCAATCCTAACATGTTCTAGTTTGCTTACTTTAGCCGTAATCCGATATACTGTATCTATGCAGCAACATGCGGTTCCTCGCCAGATAACAACATTCGAATTTAAACTTATCGGCTTTATGTCGATTAAGCAATTTGGGTACCTTGTTGTTGTAACTGGATTTACCGTTCTTGCTTATTTTGCAGTACCTATTAAGTATCTCAATTTTGTTTCGGGCGGTGTTGTTGCGGCGCTCGGAGGCATGTTTACCTTTTTTAAATATAACGAACGAAGTATTGACGTCTGGATAAGAAATCTCTATTTTGCCATTACTAAGCCTTCTAAATTTTTTTACTTTAAAAACAACCCCATTCCAGACTTCCTAAGAGATGTATATATAACACAGGATTCTTCTATGACAGAACATCACCTTGATGCAACACAGAAATTGTCTAATTACATGTCTGTCACCGGGCAAACAATCGTTCCGGATTCAAACTCTCAACACATTACCAGGCTTATTATCGAAACAGAAGCAAAAGACCATAAGAAAAAGGTGGTGGGTGTTGCTCACGATGCCCAGCAAATCACCACAGCCATAACCGCTGCTGCTGGTAAAAAACTCCCAATACTTTCTGGTGTAGTTAAAAACACAAAAAACGAACCTCTCCAAGATATTATGCTCTATCTTAATTCTGAAGCCGGTCAAACGGTTCGCATTCTCAAAACCAACCACAATGGGGTTTTTGCAACATTCCAAGCGCTACCACCTGGAAAATACACATTGGGCCCCAAGGATTTAAATGCACTATATTTTTTTGATACAATGAATATCGCGATTGATGGCAATCAACAGAAGCCCGTAACAATCTATTCCAAAGAAGTCTTATGAAAACAGAGCGACCAAAAGGAAACAAAGCAACCACACAGCATTTTGTTGAAATAGAGGCTATAAAAGATGATGTTCTTATGCTGAAAGACTTGTCGTGTTGTGCAATTATCGAGTCTGGTGCTGTAAATTTTGAGCTACTCGCTGTCGAGGAACAGCAGTCAATGATTTATTCCTTTGCGTCGTTGCTTAACTCGCTTTCATTTGCTATTCAAATTGTTATTCTATCGAAACGGATGGACATTTCTTCATACCTTGACTTTCTTGAAGAAAAAACACATTCCCAGATTGAGCCTGTTTTACAGCAAAAAATGCAGGAATATACAGACTTTATCAAAAGCATTATTAAAAAAAATACTATCCTTGAAAAAAAGTTCTATTTCGTTATACCGTTTTCGCCACTTGAGCTTGGCGTTAAAGGAGCGGCTTCTAAAAATATTAAAAAAGAATATGTTTTTACTCGAGCAAAAACAGCTCTGTATCCAAAACGCGATCATTTACTTCGTTTGTTAAAAAAAATTGGACTAAATGGAAAACCACTTTATGAACAGGATATGGCAGAGCTTTATTACAACCTATACAACGCATCGGCGACGGGTAGAAAATTAGCACCAATTAAAAATTACACAGATATTGTTTTAACAACATAACAGAAGCATATGTTTGGAATGGGCAAAAATAACAAGGGTGGCAAGAAGAATGAAAAGAAAGAATCTGTTGGTGTAATTTTGAAAGATGGTATTGTTTCAATAAAAGATATTATTGCTCCGTCATATATTGAGGTTGACTTTAACCATATTAAGGTTGATGAAAAATATTTCCGTAGCATGTTTGTGTCTGGCTACCCCAGATATGTTTCTCCAAACTGGCTGGCTCCACTTATCGCTTTTGATCACCCGATGTATATTTCAATGTTTGTATATCCAACCGAATCCGGCAAAATTCTAAAAGACCTTAGGAGAAAAATTGCAGAAATGGAGGCCACAATTGAAACAGATATTAAGGCTGGTAAGGTTGTTGACCCAACGGTACAAGTGTCTCTTGATGATGCTTTAACACTTCAAGCTGAGTTGGCACAAGGCTCTGAGCGCTTTTTTCAATTTGCATTTTATATAACAATTCCGGCTGATTCTGAAAAGGAACTCGACCGATTTACTAAGGAAATTGAAGCAACACTGTCTTCATTACTGCTTGTTGCAAAAACTTCTACGCTTGAAATGGAGGAGGGCTTCAAATCAACTCTTCCTATGTTTCAAGATAAGCTAAAAGTGTGGAGAAATATGGATACAACCTCACTTGCAACTATGTTTCCGTTTTCAACAGCCTCTTTAACCGCTAATGAGGGAATTCTTTACGGTGTTAACCAACATGATGGAAGTTTAATTATCTTTGATCGCTTCACGCTTGAAAACGCGAATTCGGTTATATTGGGTAAGTCCGGAGGAGGAAAAAGCTTCCTTGTTAAACTTGAAGCAATGCGTCTCCTTTTGATGGGAACAGAAGTGATTATTATTGATCCCGAAAATGAGTATGAAAAAATGTGTGGGATTTTTGGGGGTGAGTTTGTATCGTTCTCGCTATCATCTCAATACAAGATTAACCCATTTGAACTTAATAAAGAAAACCCAGACCAAGATGAGCTTTCAAACAAAGTGCTTAATCTTCATGCTCTTATGAGGGTTATTATGGGCGACCTGACACCAGCCCAAGATGCCCTACTCGACAAAGCGCTTGTAATGACGTATAAACTGAAGGGGATAACTCAAGACCCAACAACATACGCAATGGAACCACCCCTTCTCGAGGATTTGTATAAAGTTTTTCTAGGTTATGAAACACCAGAGGCGGCTGAGATGGCAACCCGTTTAGAAAAGTTCATCAAAGGTTCAGCTTCGGGTATTTTTAATCAGCAGTCTAATTTTGATATAAAAAATAGATTTACGGTTTTTGGTATCCGAGACCTTGAAGAAAACCTGAGGCCTGTTGCTATGTATATAGTTTTAGATTACATCTGGAATAAAATCCGAAAAGATAAAAAGAGGCGGGTTCTTGTTATTGATGAAGCGTGGTATTTGGTAAAACAAAAGGATTCAGCGCGCTACCTTCAAAGCTTTGCAAAAAGAGCAAGAAAGTACCAATTAGGGATGACAACAATTACTCAGGATGTAGAAGACTTTCTTGCGGTAGAGGAGGGGCGTGCCATCTTAACAAACTCAAGCCTTCAAATACTCCTTAAACAGTCAACTGCGTCGATTGAAAAGCTTTCAGAGGTCTTTAATTTAACTGGGGGAGAAAAGCACTTCTTGCTATCTACTGGTGTTGGTGAGGGTTTGTTCTTTGCAGGACAATCTCATGTTGCAATTAGGGTTATTGCGTCTGAAAACGAATTTAACACACTCAACCAAACATAATCACAAAGGCATTACCCCTTAATTATTCTGTTGTTGTCTCCTCTGTTCGTAGTGGCATTATTATATGTATGTAGTCGTTGTTTCCTTTTTCTTTAAAAACTCCAGGTGCTGTGCTTTGTGAAAATTCAAGTATTACCACTTCGCTGTCGGCGTGTGAAAGAAAATCTAGTATATATTTATAGTTAAAGGCGATGCTGAGGGCTGGGCCGGATATTTCTTCTGTTTCTATGAAAACAGCAGAATCTTCCCGTTTCTGCCCCTTTGGAGTTATAAATAGCTCCTTCGGGGAAATGTTTAAAATAACTACATCTGCCTGGTCTTTGGCAAAAACAGAGGCGATTCTTATCCCATTAGCTAGGTCTGTTGCTTTGATTATCAATCTTGTTTTATATTTTTCTGGAACCACCCTTTCATAAGGGGGGAAGTCACCGGCAAGGAGGCGGGTGTATATTGTGGTTTTTCCAATCAATATATTTATAACATTTTCATCTTTTTGTTTATTTATTACAATATCTTCTCCTTTTGAAAGCTTCACGGCCTCGTCGAGTATCCATGTTGGCATAACTGTATTATCGAGCTTTCCTATTTCTTCTACCGTTCCAAGAGACAACCTAAACCCGTCTGTTGTTACAAAAACGGTTTTATTGTTTTTATTTGATAGTAATGTTCCTGTAAGAATGGGCCTTGCTTCGTCTTTTGATGATGAATAGGCCGTTTTTAGAATAATGTTTTGTGTTGTTTTGTTTAAAATAATGGCTTCTCCTGTTTTCTCTGGTGGGAGGGGAAACTCCTCTACTGCATATATGTTAATTGTTCCTTTTGTTTTGCCTGATGTAACAATTGCTGCTCCCTCCTTCTCTTCAAATTTAATTTCTCCCTCCGGTAGGAAGTGTATAAACTCTACAAGTTTCCTTAGGTCGTAGACCCCGGCCCCCCCGCTTTTTATTGCCGCTGGTACCCTTGTTGTGTAAAAATCATTTAGGTTTGTTGTTATTATCAAGAGTTCCTTTTGTTCTGTTTTTATATATACCCCCTGTAGAACCTGGTTTGCTGATAAGCGGGAGGATGTAAACCGCGTAGACTGATTAAGTACTTCTTCAAAAACGCTTTTTTGTATTGTAAATTCCATAAACCGTAATATATTTATTAGTAGTAATAGAGTGTGTGCATAAGTTTATAACACCGGCTGGTAATTTGCAATGAACCGCTGTAACAACTTACAACAACTAGAAACAATTGTGTATTTTGATGTGGATACATTGTTTATATAAGTTGGCTGGTAATAGACGAAACACTTTCATTGAAAACAGGATCTTTCATAACCTTCTCCTTAATTTTAGAAACCCCATGCATAACGGTTGTGTGATCTTTCCGCTTTAATAAAGAGGCAATATCCTCGTAATTAAGGTTAAAATATTCTCTTAATAAAAACATGGAAACCTGGCGGGCCAGTGCAATTGACTGTTTTCTTGTCTGGCCCTTTATATCAGACTGTTTAATATTATAAAATGTTGCAACGGTTTTGATTACCTCCTGGGGTTGAACTCGCCGAGCCACAAGGCTTTGCCGTTTAGTTAATTCACCCTCTGTTGATTCAATTGTTATTGAATCTCTGTTTTCAGCAATAGCAAGGGACATCATTTTCAACAACGCCCCTTCAAGCTCCCTGGTGTCCCGGATGTTTTGGGCAAGCTTTTGGGCAGCACCCATATCAATAGAAATATTTCGCTCTTGTGCCTTAATAAGAAGAATGGCTGTTCTTAGCTCGAAGTCTGGTCGTTGCATATCTATGATTAACCCTCCTGAAAACCGGGAACGGAGGCGATCCTCAAGCGCCTGTATTTCTTTTGGGGGCTTGTCTGAAGAGAGAATTATCTGGCCTCCCGCCTGAACAATAGTATTAAAGGTGTGGTAAAACTCCTCCTGGACGTAGTTTTTACCTGCAATAAACTGGATATCGTCCACCACCAACACATCAAGGCCCCTGTATTTATTTCGTATTTTTTTTGTGTTTTTTTGGCGGATTGACTCTACAAGGTCGTTTGTAAAGGCTTCCGAGGTGCAATAGAGAATTTTTTTTGAGGGATTTTTATGAAGAATGTTGTTTGCAACAGCCTGTGATAAGTGTGTTTTTCCCACACCAACATCTCCATAAATAAAGAGCGGGTTATAAATATGGCCGGGGTTTTCAGAAACAGCCCTTGCAGCAGCATGTGCAATTTGGTTTGATCCAGAAACAGCAAAATTTTCAAAGGTGAAATGGTCTATAAGACCTGTTTCACGGTACGCCTTTTCAGATGTTTCCTGATATTCAATAAGCGGTAGCGATTCGGCCGGTCTTTTCTTTTTACCACCCTTTTCAACAACCACGAGGGAAACGACCTTTTTCTCACCAATAAATTCTGAAACAAGGCCTTCAAGATCCCCTCTTCTGTTTTCTAGAAAAATTCGCGAACCGTTATTAGGACAAATAAGTTTTATTGAGGAAGTGTCGGTGTTGTCTAGTGAGATGTTTCGGAGAACAGATAAGAGGACTGGGTGGTTGTTTTTTTTAATAATAAAGTTGATAAATTCTAACCAGTCCATAATATTGTGGATAACTTATCCACAATATTAATGAATCGTTATACACATGTCAACGGCATTTATACACAAAAACCCCTTTGTTGAGAGGGAAACACAAAAAATAATATAGATCAAACCAGCAATCTAAATGCACATACTATATAGGTGTATACTTTTGTATGATGGGGGTATGCTGGCACGTAGCGCAGAGCCTATTGATGGCGTGAATACGATTCACTTTTTAGTATTTGGAATTCAACCAGTTGTTCCACTGGGGTTTCGTGTATTATTTCAACGTGGTCAACCCGCGAGATAGGGGAACCGGTTCGTATGGCGTCTATTGTGTCATTGACAGAGCGGACATCTCCTTGAAGTAAAACCTCTACACCGCCATGTGGGCCAAAAACCTCTGACTTATTAAAAACATTCCGCGCCCACCCAGTAACACCGGTTCTTTTGGCCTGAATTTTTGTCCAAGCCCTAAACCCAACCCCAACAACATCACCAGAAATAAACAAGCGAACCTGTGTCATGTAATAATATTACCACGTAGGAAATTCACGTAAACACCAAGCCTTTATTAAGCGCATTAATACCCCCTCTTTACACTACGAATTTTTTCAACAAACCAGTTCGCCCAGTAACGCTGAGAAACAATATAATCTTTTGTTGTTGAATATTGATGGGTTTCTCCTCCAAACCCCTTTTTAAACAAGCTGAGGCCTGCCCACGGGTGGTTTGGTTTATTTTCTGGGGCAACCCCCCAAAAATTATAGCGAGTATAATTACGAGCCTTTAAATCGTTAATAATAAACCACTGGAGAAGGTGTGGGGCAGGGAGGTTGTCTTGGGTTCGAACCGACGCACCATAGTGATAATAACCTGTATTATTTTGTTCAATAACAAATGCAGCCGCAATAGGTTTATTGTTGTGATAAGCAAAATAAAGAGCAACATTTCCAGATGAATTGAATGTTTCAAACTCTCGTGTAATAAACGCTGTTGATTGGCCAAAGAAACCTTGATTGGTAACTGTTTGGGTATATAAGTCACAAAACTTTGCAATCTCATTCGAAGATGTTGTTCTTTCACACAAAACAGGATATGAGTCCTTGTTTTTCAAAATGTATCTTGTTGACTTTCGCATGTTTCTAAGGAGATCTTCGGTTGAAATGTCAATGTTTAGAACAAGAGATTCTTCTGATTGGACAAAAATCGGCGCGTCTTTATAGCCTAATTCATAAAAAACATGGTCGTTTTCAGGTGTCCGGGGGGATATAGGAGCGATTCGTACAAACACACACGACTCTTCTCGAGCGATCTTAATAAGATAATGTGTGATTTTTTCCAGTAAATCGTGCGGAATTACTTGTGTCAAACTAAACACCGGTCCGTTGTTATAAACCGGACCATGTGGGATGAGTAAAAACGTCCCTCGTTTTGCCTGTATTTTTACAATCAAACACGCCGCAATAAGCTGCTCAGACTTGTCAGAGATTCCTATGCGCCAGATTTTGTGACCATTTTTTTCATAAACTTCACCCCACTCCCATGATTGGTGAAACGTTTCAGTCGTATTGTTGAAAATAAAACTGTTCCATTGATCCTTGTTGTTTATTATGATTATTGAGCCGTCTGACATAGTGAAAGTATTGTCTCTACATCCTGCTGAGACGTGTTAATATGGGTTGGCAAATTAACAGTGTGAGCTGCGAGATCTTCCGCCACAAGGCAACTTTTGTAATTAAAAGGCCCTGTTAAGCTGTTTGGGGGGTCTATTGCAGCTCTGTACCAATTTCCCAGATGAACACCCTTTTTTTGGGCTTTTTTTAAAAAAGCCCCTTTGTTTTCAACATATAGTGGGACTCGGAGATATGGAATTTCATTGAGTAGGCCTAAACCAAGTCGATGAATGTATTGATTCGAGACGTTTTTCCGATGTTGGTTAAAAAGCGATGCCTTATCAAGCTGCTGGAGGAGCAGTGCTGCAAGAGCGGGGTGAAAGGAATAATGAAGGAAGGTTGGTTTACCACCAGCATGTTCGGTTTTTTGAACTGCTTTTGAAAGAAAACCCACTCGTGCTGCCGCCCATAAAATTGCTTTGCCAAGCAAGTCATATACTGGGAGCGCAATGTTGTATAGTACGGGATAGAAGAGCTGTTGAAGCACAAACCACAAAGGGGGTTGAATTAAGCTTTTCTCATAACTTGTTAATCGAGCTGAAAGATTTTTATCTTTAGCGATAACAGCTCCTCCAAAAACCGAAGATAAGGCCTTATCCCTTCCAAAGCTGAAAACGCCTATATCCCCAAATGTACCAAGAACTTTTCCATTAAGGGTTCCCCCAAACACATGAGCACAATCCTCAATGACATATATGTTCTTTTCTGAAGCGATTTTAAGTATTTCTTTTATCGGAGCAGGAATGCCGAATGTGTGTTGCACAATTATTACTCTTGTTTTATTTGTTATCTTTTTACTAAGATCCTCAATGTCGATATTGTATGTTTTTTTGTCTATGTCAACAAAAACCGGGGTAAGTCCAGCCCAGACGACTGACGCAGGTACAGCAACACAGGTAAAAGCTTGAATTATAACTTCGTCACCTTCTTGGAGGTTGAGAGCTTTCAAGCTGTAGAACAAACCTGCGCGCGCTGACGAAAATAAGACAACATTTTGAGGTTGCAACGATGATTGATTAACAACTTGAGCAATACGAGCCCTAACCTTGTCCAAAGTTGTTGTGTCGGTTTTTCCTGTCACCAAACTTCCTATAAGACGCATCGAGAGTCGCACATCATCCTTTTGAAAATTTGGTGAAAAACTTGTTGAAATTGGTCTATTCATTATGTGTCTATTAATTATTTGCTAAAAACTCAACCACCAATGCGTTAACCCTACCCTCGACAAGAACCGCACTGTCTTTTGTTATATTTGCTTTGAGCCATGCAATTATTTTCCCAGGTTCGGTGATAAGGTGGCAATGAGTTTTATCGTCATAACCAGACAGAAGAGCCTCATAGCAATCTGGAGTTGTAATAACAGCTTCAATGGCGTGTTCAGAAAGAGTCTTACCAATTTGTCGATGAGTGGATTGGTTGTCCTCGGATAGTTCGATAAGGCAGGGCATCACAATTACATGTTTTTTGTGTTTTGTTCGAAATAGTTCGTCAATTGCCGCAAGAACACCCCGAGTATTAGAGCTATAAGAATCGTCGATAATATATGCGCCGTTATATCCGACTTTTGAATCCATGGTTTTGGGTGGGAGCGGAAGCGTCAGCATTGCCTTGATGAGATTTTCCTTTGGTATGTTAAGGTGTTGAGCAATAACCAGCGCTGCCTCAAGATTCGGCTTGAGAAAATCAGGAATTCTCGACGTATCAAGAAATTGCTTTAAATTATCACGAGAGGCTTGTGTATTAAAGTGGACAATGGCAAGTGGATGTTCTGGTAAGATCGGGGCATGTTCGCTTTCTCCGTTAATAACAGCCAGGCTATTTTTTTGAAGCGATGCAAGTAGTTCTGATTTGGCTTCAATAATATTCTCTTGTCCACCAAACAACTCAATATGTTGATCGCTGATGCCGGTAATGATGGCAATATCGGGTTTTACAATCGATGCAAGCTCGGCGATTTCTCCCTTTTTATACGCTCCCATTTCAACAATCAGTATTTGGTGTTGTGGGGATAGAGATGTTAGAATGGCGCGACTTAAACCAAGCGGAGTGTTCACACTGCCCTGCGTCGTCATCACATTAAAAAGCGTCGACAATATATGGTTGAGAAAATATTTTGTTGTTGATTTGCCATAACTACCCGTAATACCAACCACAACAAGTCCCTGACCTTTATATTGAGAAATCTTTGCCCGCGCTCTGGAGTAAATAAATTGACGGATACACCACTCAATTGGAATAATCACGGCAATGAGAGCAAGCTGCAATAGCGGTGTTGTTAGAAGGAGCGCTCCAATCGTTATTAACGAAGAACCAAAATACACATAAAACCACAGGTGAACAAGCAGCATGAGCGACACAAGTACGATGCTTTTGGCGGTAAGACGTGGAAGCTTGTTTGGGGACAGGGGTGCTAACAACGTCAGAAAGGGTAGGGCTAAAATGGGGTTACGATAATTTCTTTTTAAATAGCTTAAAAAACGGTCAAATCGGTATTCGTTGAATTGCAAAAGATACAGCACAAAAAAATTCTGTGCGATCGATTTGATAATCAGAAGTCCGATTATAAGAGATAGCGTAGCAGGTGTCACTTCTGGATAAACTTAACAAGTAATTCAGCAATGCGATCTGGGTGTGTTATGTTAATGTTGTGACGGGCTTCAGGAATGACGTGAAATTCTGATTTCTTTATGAGCGAGTGTAGTTGTTGACCCATCTTCAACGGTGTATCTTTGTCGATTTCCCCCCAGACAAGGAGGGTCGGGGACTTAATTTTTTTCAGATCTTTGGTTGGGTCATATGAGAGCATATTAATCATCGTTTTCTTCATAATGGGTGATGCGCGATTGTAATCTGATTCACCGACCAATTTATATAAAATCTTTTTACTAAGTTTGTTTAGAGGTGTCTTGCTCAGAGGCCACATAATAACTTTTCCTATTTTGGACACAATCTTAAATACTGTTTTTTTAAAAGTTTTTTTTGAAGGGAGTCCTGCAGCATTTATAAGTACAAGTTTTGATATGAGTTTTGGGTTATGTGCTGCAACTCTCATGAGAATACGTCCACCATTTGAATGTCCTATTACAATAGGCTTTTCCATTTTATGATGGGCAATATAATCCTTTAACCAGGCGGCATAGTCATCAATAGTATGAGGTTTTTTAAGAGGGGCTTGTTCATCAAATCCCGGAACAAATGGGACATGGATGATTGTGTTGGGCATGAGCGATGAGAGTTTTTCTTTAAATGCATGCCATCGCTCCGGCGAACTGCCCCAACCATGCACAACAAGTATATGAGTGATTTTTTCCATGACAAGGGTGGACCGAAGGGGACTTGAACCCCTGACCCCCGCACTGCCAGCGCGGTGCTCTAGCCAACTGAGCTATCGGCCCGTTATCAAGCTATATTATAACAATTCACGAGATATATGTCGCCTTATTGTGCGAAGGTCCATGCACCTAAAGCCCATGGAACAGGTACCACGCGGTA